>NZ_JABCQB010000005.1:0-300331 GCF_015244525.1 Gluconobacter sp. R75690
GACCCAGGAACTTAACCCCAGATCACCAGCACCAAAACGCCGCCAACATATCCCTTCCAATTCCATATTCAATTTTCAAAGACCACCATCCCCGCCGCTCCAGAACCCCTCGAAGTGGGCCCCGCCGCGTCGGTGAACGGGCTTATACGGGGACCTCAGCAGAGTGTCAAACAGAATTCACAAGGCACTTATCAACAGGGAAAACACCGGTTTTCTGCGACAAAAAAGACTAACCCCCGTTATTCATTGCGAATCGCACTCGAAAAAAGGCAGATTTTTCTCAATTTTTCTGCTCTTCTCAGAAGTCCGGCCAGTTGGGAGCCAGGTGCCCCCCCATTCGCAGCGGAGCCACCTTTCGGGCCAGCCCGGTTGCGTCATCCGTCTCCACCATCAGCCCACAAACCGTAGCCTCCCCTTCTGCTGGCTGCGGCCGATCCCCGGGAATCTTCCGGACCAGTTTGTGCAATGCGGCAGGCTTTCCCATCCCGATAACGCTGTCGTAATCGCCACACATGCCCGCATCCGTCTGATAGGCCGTGCCTGCAGGAAGAATACGATGATCCGCTGTCGGGACATGGGTATGCGTTCCCACCACGACAGAGGCTTTTCCGTCGAAATAGGCACCGAAGCCCATTTTCTCGCTGGTGGCTTCTGCATGAACGTCGATCAGGATCGCGTGGACCGTCACCCCCAGACGGTGGCGGGAGAGAATTTCGCTAACGACGCGAAATGGGTCATCCAGCGGATCCATGAAGATGCGGCCCATCACATTGATGACCAGCGCCCGGCGCCCACGACTGATTTCGACGATATGACTTCCCTGCCCCGGCGTTCCGGCAGGATAATTGGCGGGTCTGACGATGTGAGGGGCCTGATTGATGTAGCCGATCATGTCCCGCCGGTCCCAGGCATGGTTGCCCAGCGTAATCACATCGACACCGGCATTGTGCAGGTTCTTGGCAATATCGGGAGACAGGCCATATCCGTGTGACGCGTTCTCTCCGTTGGCGACCACCAGATCCAGCGAGAGTTTCTGGCGCCAGTCGGCCAGGTTCCGGATTATGGCTTCACGCCCGCTACGCCCGATAATGTCGCCAAGAAACAGCAGTCTCAACAGTCAGTCTTTCATAGTGATTTTGGAAGGATCGGTCCTGATGATCCCGCGCTCAGTCACGATCGCCGGGATCGGAATATCGTAAGGACCTCTGGGAACACGCTCGACCCGCTGTCCAGCAAAGCCGAAACCGATTGCCGGCACATCCAGCATGGCCAGAGTACGATCGTAATAGCCGCCGCCATATCCGAGCCGATAGCCGGAAGCATCGAAGGCCAGAAACGGCACGAGAACCAGATCCGGAATATCGATTTCACCCTCGGGATGCGAGGTTCCAAAGCGGCCGACCGTCATGATGCTGGCAGGCGCCCATCGCCGGAAGATCAGGGGAGAGCCTTTGGGCGTGGTTTCCGGCAGCAGAACCTGCCGTCCGGACGCCGAAAGAGCATGGCAGAGGGGGCGGAGATCCACTTCTCCGGCCAGTGGCCAGACCGCCGCGATCCTGTGAGCGGGTCGTGCCAGAATTTCTTTCAGGAGAAATTTTCGCAACGCCGTCTCGTCATCAGGAGAAGCGGCCTGCCGCAGCTGGGCCATTTTCAGGCGCAGGTCTTTTTTCAGGAGGTCGAGGTCGGAAATCTGTGGAGCCGCCAAAGCCGTTGGTCTTTTCAGCCCTCCTAGACCTGCAAGTGCAGGTGGGCACCGGTTAACGTGACCAGGGCCACGACAGAGCCAGTTCCCTAAGGAATGCTTATCGGCCCGGGGGATGATTTGCCTGACGCACCAGGCAGCTCCACGACCTATATTAGACTGTCCGGCCCGATGTTCAATGTAAACGTTGTAGAATCAGGATGCGCGTTCGAGTTCCGCAGCCAGAAGCTCAGCCTGCCCCGCCAGACGTGCCAGACGGTCCTGCCGTGCCCCCTCAAGCCGAAGGAGCTGCTCGGCCTGCTGGATCTGCGTTTCGGCCTGGGGTGAGATCTGCCGGCGTTTCAGCTCGAAAATCTCATCGGCCATCAGCAGGGCGGCCATCATGAGCGTCTTGGATTCGCTCGCGGCCCCTCCCAGGGTCCGCGCCCGCTGGAGCCAGCCTTCCACATGACGGGCCATGTCATAGAGATGGGCCTCTTCCCCATCCTGACACCCGACATTGTAGACGTAACCATTGAGACGAATGGATACCTGTCCCATCGGTCAGCCCTCCTTCCTGTCAAGCACGCCCTGAATGCGGGCGCACAGCGCGTCGATATTGGCCGCGAATTCCGAAAGATCAGGAGCGGAATGGAGCGCACGCTCGCAGGCTTCCTTCGCCAGCAGATGACGCTCGGACGCAGCAGCAATCCGCATCATCGCTTCCTCAAGACGTTCAACCGCCTTATCGTCCTGCCCATTACCTGTCTCGTTTACCGCCACGATCTTTCCGTTCATGCACTCATTCTGCCAGTAAATGCCCGATTAAAATGCCCAATACAGACCCGCTCCGGCAAGACCATCAGGAAAGACCCGATCCCGGCATGGGGTCAAGGACATCCCTGCCCGTTCACTACCCTGTTTTTATGGTTCCGTCCCGTGAGGAGATGGATCAGCTGCTTCTGTCGCTGGATAAACCGTTTCTTGCCCTCTCCGCCGAAAGTGCGGGAAACGCGTTCGGCATCCCTTGGTGGCTCGAAGTCGTGGGATCCCGGGCCGGGCGATCCATTCTGGACTGCGGTGCATCGCCCGCAATCGCCCGGCAGGCGCTGGACGCCGGGATCGGCTGGGCCATCTGCCGCACCAGCCCTGCCCAGTTCCGCGCCCTGGAAACATATAAAGATTATCGCGGACGTGTCCTGACTCTCCGCCCGCCTAGCTCCCGCCGCCACAATCTGCGAGAACGTCCCCATGACAGCCTGTGATCTCTACCCCGTTCTGCCTGCCGGTTTTAAGACGGACGCTGCCCTCGAGGTGCTCCGTGACCTCCTCGTGCTGCCCGAAATAACGGCTCTTCGCATCCCCGCCGGATGGACGCCGGAGGCAACGCAGCTTTCACAGCTCGTGGACCTGCTGCATGCCAATGGTGTCGCCATGATCCTGGAAGTCGCGGGATCGCTGGCCGACACGCCGAAATCCCTTCTGGGGATCTGTGACGGACTTCACGCGGCCAACGTCGAGGACCTCGTAAGCCTGCGCAAGACGGTTGGAAGCGACATGCCGGTCGGCTGTCTGTGCACCAACCGCGACGACGCCATGAAGTCTGGCGAATCGGGAGCCGATTACGTCGCGTTTCCGCCCGGCGATCTGGAACTGGTGAAATGGTGGAGTTCCGTCATGGAACTGCCAGGGGTCGCCGAGAATATCCGGAACACGGAAGACGCCTCGTCCGCCATCACGGCAGGAGCCGACTTCCTTGCCATCCCACTTCAGTTCGATGGCAAGGATGCGGAGCGGTTTTCAGCGATGGCTGTTCTTGCTGCCGGCTGACGCCAGTTTCAGCGCCGGCACGGGCAGAAGCGTATCCTGCGTGAAGTAGAGAACGCCGTTGGACTGGGGGAAAGACCTGCTCCCCAGACGATTGGTCTGACCCGCCGTATTCTCAAGGATCAGTTCGCCCGTTTGCGGGGAAAGCTGTACACCCAGCAGATCCCCGCACAGGGTCTTCAGCCCGATGGCGCGACCATGATTGCGCTGGATGGCCTTGCGCAGAGCCGCCTCATCCCATTTCCCGTATGCAATCGTGTAGCCCAGAATATGAGTGAGCTGCCCGCGATTGGCCGGAGCAAGCAGTCCACCCGGCCAACGGGCGCTCAGGCGCTCCATGGCGACATTGGGAATGGCAAAGAGTGTGTAGGGACCCGGACCGCTGATCCAGGGATCCAGTTTCGCAACCTGAATGGCCTTGACGTAATCGGAGAGTTCCAGCGATCCCGCAATGTTTTCATTGAGCGGATGGTCTTCGTAAGACAGCATCGGCGGCGCATGATAGGCCACCGGACTGTTGGGCGTGCCGTCCGGGCTGGGCTGATAGGCCTGGTCGGTGCTTCCAGGCATGAGGGCTGCGCGGGCGCTGATCTGGGTCTCGAAGTTGTCCTGGTAGTTCTTCGTCCAGTCGGTGCCCTGCCAGTCAGGATCGCCACAGGCGGAGAGCGAGGCTCCCAGAAAAAGCCCCACGCCGAGTTTCAGTCCCTTCCCCCAGCGCGGAAACCGTCCTGAAGAGAAAACATCGAGTCGCACATCCATGCCTGATCGCACCATCCTGTGAGCGGGAGAAACGACCATAGAGCAGGTTGGCCGAATCAGCACCCGTCCCCGCGCATGGTCCATCCGACGACCTTGCCGCTGACCAGCTCGAATGTCGTCTGACAGCTGGTGTTGTAATAGGTCGACGGGAAACCGCCACCCCATCCACCCATGCCGCCCCAGCCGCCACCCCAGCCGCCCATACCACCCCAGCCGCCGCCCCAGCCGCCCATACCGCCGCCCCAGCCATCCCAACCCCAGCCACCGCCGGGAGAATACTGCGTTTCGTTATCGATATAGGCGAGGAACGTATGGCCCTGGGCATCGTAGTTACGGGTCGGAACACCGAACTGACGCAGCACGTCCACTTCGGACTTGCCAACCATGGAATCCAGAACCTTGCGCTGCTGAAGGGTGGGGACTTCGCAGGCAGACAGGCCCAGCAGCGCCAGGACAGACAGCAATCCAACTTTTTTCATCATCATCTTCCCCGACTGTGCCGCGGCAATGCGGTCATGTTCCTCTTTCGACACGTTCTAGCCCTTCTGACGCAAAAGAAGGATTAAAACTCCTGCAAGTTCCGAAAAGATCAGGCCAACCACAAAATGTCACTGATCCGCGGCGCCCCGGTTGCCAGCATGACCAGCCGGTCAAACCCGAGCGCAATTCCTGAACAGGGCGGCAGATCCGGCAAAGCCGCCAGAAACGCCTCGTCCACTGCCCAGTCCTGATCCGGCGACAGTTCCATACGACGCTTACGATCCGTTGCAAAACGCTCGCGTTGTTCCACCGGATCGGTGAGTTCTTCAAAGGCGTTCGCCAGCTCCAGCCCACCCACATAAAGTTCGAACCGCAGCGCCGCGCGCCCGTCTTCCGGGTCCCGGCGTGCGAGTGCCGCCTGTTCCGCCGGCCAGTGCGTCAGGAATGTGGGACGCTCACGCCCGATCACGGGCTCGACACGCTCCAGAAGAAGCCGGAAAAACAGGTCCTCCCAGCTCTCCCCGTTGCGCAGGCCAACATGCGCCTGCCTGGCGAGGGCTTCGGCATCTCCCGCCGTCCCCAGCAGATCCGCCCCCACATAACGGGCGAATGCAGCCTGCATCGTCAGCCGCTCGAAAGGTAGTGACAGATCAATGACATCCATCCCCCGATGCACCACGGGCGGCAGAAGCGCGCGCAGGAAGGCTTCGGTTTCATCCATGAGCGACGACAGATCCGCGCCCGGACGATACCATTCGAGCATCGTGAACTCCGGGGCATGCGTATTGCTGGCCTCACCATTGCGCCAGACACGCGCCATCTGGAACACCGGCCGCCCCGTCGCCGCGACAATCCGCTTCATCGCGAATTCCGGACTCGTATGCAGAAAACGCGCCTCACGCGAGCCATCCGGCCGCTCAAGTTCCGTCCTGAAACAGCGCAGATGGACTTCCTCACCCGGAACAGGAACCGCGAACGGCGTTTCCACTTCCAGATATCCGCGCTCTTCAAAGAAGGTCCGGACCGATCTGACCATCTGCGTACGCCGCTCAAGCAGGGGCAGGCGCTCGGCGATCCGGCCCGGATCAGCAGACAATACGGTCATGACGTCTCTCGCTCCTGTTGCAAAACCGGGACCCGCACCGCTAGAGGCATCACATGGATGATATGGTCAAGACAGCCCCGCAACATTCCGCGGAACGTTCTGCAAAACGTCACACGCTTCGTACACCGTCCGACCTGATCGACGCAGGACTGGCGACGGAAGCCGACCGCGCAACGCTCGAAGCGGTGGGCGAGCGCTTCACGATGGCCATTCCCCCCGCCTTCCGGGACCTGATCACACATCCGGACGACCCCATCGCCCGACAGGTCATCCCCGACGCCCGCGAACTCGTGACCCTGCCCCACGAAGACCCCGACCCGATCGGCGATGATGCTCTCTCGCCCGTCCCCGGCATCGTGCACCGCTATGCAGATCGTGCCCTGCTCAAGCCGTTGCTGGTCTGCCCGCTTTACTGTCGGTTCTGTTTCAGACGCGAGCATGTCGGTCCGGGCGGTGGACTGCTCAGCGATGCGCAGCTTGAAACCGCGCTCAACTGGGTGCGGCAGCATCCGGATATCCGCGAAATCATCCTGACAGGTGGCGATCCACTCATGCTGGCCCCGCGCCGTCTGAAGCATATCGTGCAGTCCCTGTCCGACATCCCGCATATCGAGACCATCCGCATCCATTCCCGCGTCCCGGTCGCCGACCCGGTCCGCATGACGGAAGAACTGCTCGATGCGATGGAAACGGACCGCTCCATGTGGCTGGTCGTGCACGCCAACCATGCCAGCGAGCTGACCCCGCAGGCCACCAAGACCATCCGCGCCGTTCTGGCCCGGGCTATTCCGGTCCTGTCACAATCCGTTCTGCTGCGCGGGGTCAATGATACGGTGGAAAGTCTGGAAGCCCTGCTGCGGGCCTTCATCAAGGCGCGGGTCAAACCCTATTACCTGCACCATCTGGACGCCGCCGCCGGAACGGGACATTTCCACGTCCCTGTCCCGGAAGGTCAGGCCCTGCTGAGGCAGCTTCGCGGGCGCGTCACGGGCCTGGCCTGGCCGACCTATGTTCTCGACATTCCGGGGGGACGAGGCAAGGTGCCGATCGGGCCGGAATATCTGGACCTCGCGTCTCCGGGCACGGTCTCAACGCCCGACGGAGAGGCGTGCAGCTTCACCTGACACGCCTCATAAAACTGAAGCAGCCTTATTTGGCGTCGAACATGTGAGTGGCATGGGTGATGGCGCCGCCCGCACGAATGGCGGCGGCCACAAGGGCGATCTCGGAAAGCTGAGCATCCGTTGCGCCGGCTTCGCGCGCGGCCTTCACATGAAGTTCAATACAGTAAGGACACTGCGTCGTCAGTGCGACAGCCACAGCGGCAAGCTGCTTGGTCAGGGCGCTGACTTCGCCTTCCTCGAATGCGGCACGGTCGAACTGCCAGAAGGCATCCATGCCCTTGGAGGCATTGGCTTCAAGATGGGAAATGCGCGAGAGGTTCTTCATATCGTACATGCGGCTTCTCCTTGCGTTTCGCCCTGACCTTCAGGACAGACACACACTCTGACATGACCTGTCCGCCGCCATGCCCCAAGCCCCCTGCCCTTCACAGTTTCCTGAAGCCACAAACCGTCACGCGCCCCTTGGCCTTGCTTCCAGCCCCCGTGCGGCGCTAGAAGCCCACAAGACGTGACAGAAAATCCCTCCCCAAGGGTCATCAGGACACAAGCATGAAACAGCAAGCCAACCTTATCCGGGCCGGCCAGGTCATCGAGCACGATGGCCGCCGCTGGACGGTTCTCAAGCAGCAGATCATCACCCCGGGCAAGGGTGGCGCCTTCATCCAGGTCGAAATGCGCGACCTCAAGACGGGCAACAAGACCAACGAGCGCTGGAGAACGGCGGATTCCGTCGAGCGTCTGATGACGGAAGACAAGGACTACACCTATTCCTACATGGACGGTGACAATGTCGTCCTGATGGATCCGGAAACGTTCGAGCAACTCGTCCTTGCCAAAGACATCTTCGGCGACCAGTTCGCCTTCCTGCAGGACAACATGCCGCTGAACGTCAAGCTGGTCGAAGGCGACCCGGTGGGTGTGGAACTGCCCCCGCATGTGACGCTGGAAGTCACGGAAGCCGACCCGGTGGTCAAGGGCCAGACGGCCAGCTCCTCTTACAAGCCCGCCATGCTGTCCAATGGCGTGAAGACGCTGGTCCCGCCGTTCATCGAAGCCGGTGAGCGCATCGTTGTCCGCACGGAAGACGGATCCTACGTCGAACGCGCGAAGGACTGATCCAACATGCGTCTTTCCCCGCACATTGCCGTCATGCAGGGCGCGGCGCAGAAGGCCTCGCGCCGCCTGCTCCGTGACTTTGCCGAGGTCGAACAGCTTCAGGTCAGCATCAAGGGCCCGGGAGATTTCGTCTCCCAGGCCGACCTGCGCGCAGAGGCCATCCTCCGCGAGGAACTGAGCCGTGCCCGTCCCGGCTACGCCTTCCTGATGGAAGAAAGCGGCGCTTCGGGCGGGGACAACTGGACCTGGCGCTGGATCGTCGATCCGCTGGACGGCACGACGAACTTCCTGCACGGCATCCCGCACTGGGCCATTTCCATCGGCCTTCAGCGCAAGCTGCCGGACGGAACGATCGAAATGGCAGCCGCGGTTGTCTACAACCCGGCCGCCAACGAAATGTTCTGGGCCGAAAAGGGCGTGGGCGCGTTCCTCAACGAACGCCGCCTTCGTGTCTCCGGTCGCCGCAACATGCACGAAGCCCTGTTCGCCACCGGGATTCCGTTTGCGAAGGTGCCGAGCAGCAGCCGTCTGCCGTTCGCGCGCGTCCTCGGCGCCCTGATGCCTCAGGTTGCCGGGATTCGCCGCTTCGGCGCCGCAGCCCTGGATCTCGCCTGGGTCGCAGCCGGCCGTTACGACGGTTACTGGGAATTCGGCATCAAGCCCTGGGATTGCGCAGCCGGCCTGCTTCTGGTCCGCGAGGCTGGTGGTTATGCGACCGACCCGGACGGAACCGAACTCCATGACCTTCCCGACGACGTCAATGTCGTTGCCGGAAACACCAACCTTCACGGCCCCCTGCGCGCCCTTGTGCACGAGGCCCTGAACCGGAGCTGACGAAACTGCCCTCACTTCCCATTGCGGGAGTCGTGAGGCCTCGTCTAGGATCGGCCTGACATGTACAGGCCGATCCCCTTCTCCCTTCCTCTGGCGGCCTTTCTGGCCTGCCTTCCGCTGTCCGCCGCTCAGGCGCAGGTCACCAGCAATCTGGATGATCTGCCTCAGGCCAAGACAGCCCCCTCCGCGAAAAAACCAGCCCCGACGACGCATCCGGCAGGACACGCCGTCCAGAAACCCGCGGCAAAGGCCCCGGCCCCCGTGGCAGCACCGCCCGCAGCGGGAGCATCCTCCACGGCAGAGCCCGTCCGGAGCACGCCGACGCACACGACCATTCCCGGCGTTCCCCCTGCTCCGCCGCCGCCGGTCGTCCTGCCCCCGCCTTTCGTCCCCGTCCAGATTCATCCTCCCGTCCCGCCCGCCGAAGTCACGACCGTTGCCGACGCGGCCAGCCACACGGCGCCGCTCCCTGAGGGCGGAATGCGGGTCCTGTTCCCGAACGGAAGCGAAGCGCTGAACGCAGACAGCCTCAAGGCGCTTCAGGACTACGGAACCGGGCTTTCCCACCATCCCGAGCAGCGCGTCGTGCTGATGGCGTACGCAGCCCTGCCCGGCGATGACGTGTCCATGCCGCGCCGCATCGCGCTGGCACGAGCGCTCGCTGTCCGCTCGATCTTCATTCACACAGGTGTCGCCACGACCCGCCTCTACCCCCGCGCGCTGGGGCGTCCGGCGACAGGAGACACCGCACCTGCTGACCGGCTGGATGTTGTCATCGAGACAAATCCCACCGACACCCCCGCCTCTTCCGCAAACGGCATGCCATAATAAAATCAGGAAAGACACGCCGTGACACGTCCTACGACCTACCTGCTGCGAATGGCCGTTTTCCTTGTCGCGGTCGGCCTTCTGGCCGCGACAATGGGCACGACCCTGCTCCATGCTTTCAACGCGAACCCCAAACTCGACGCCATCATCCTCGGCGTGCTCCTGCTGGGGATCCTGTGGAACCTTCATGTCGTCCAGCGCCTGATGCCGGAAGTACAGTGGGTTGAGCTCCTGCGTCAGCCCCGCGCCGGTCTGGCCGCACCCAAGGCACCGCGCCTGCTCGCTCCCATGGCCAGCATGCTGGCAGCCCGCAACCGCACGGACCGCCTGACGCTCTCGACCCAGACGACACAGGCCATGCTCGACAGCCTGTCCTCGCGTCTGGATGAAAGCCGGGAAATCTCCCGTTACATGACGCAGCTCCTGATCTTTCTGGGACTGCTGGGCACGTTCTACGGCCTTTTGCTGACGGTCAGCTCGATTGCCGGTGTCATCGGCAACATGTCCGCAGGCGGCGGCGACATGGACGTCATGTTCAACCAGCTCAAAACGGGCCTTGCCGGACCGCTGGCTGGCATGTCAACGGCATTCTCAGGCTCGATGTTCGGTCTGGCCGGCGCCCTCGTCCTCGGCTTTCTGGATCTGACGGCCGGACAGGCCCAGACCCGTTTCTTCAATGAACTGGAAGAATGGCTGGCTGGCGTCACGCGTGTCAGCGGCAGCACGTCCATCGACAGCGACGGCGCGCCCGTCCCTGCCTATGTTCAGGCCCTGCTCGAACAGACGGCCGAAAATCTGGAAACGCTTCAGAACGCCGTCTCCCGCAGCGAAGAAAACCGTGTCCGCGAACTGCATATGCTCGACAGCCTGCAGGAACGCCTGCGCGGCATGACGGATCTGCTCGCCGCCAACCAGCAGCTTATGACCCGCACGGCCGAAACCCAGACCGCCCTTCTGCGGCAGATGGGTGATGAGGGTCCGGGGTCTCAGGGCACGGCGCTCCTGCGGATCGAGACGCATCTCAGCCGCCTGATCCAGGAACTGCACGAAGGGCGCGCCCAGACGATCGGAGAGCTTCGCAACGATCTCCGCGTTCTGGCCCGCACGATCGCGGCAGCGTCCGGCAATACGACGCCCCCTCCCAGCAGGCAGGGCTGATCCATGGCCCGGCGCAGACGCGGATCACACAACGCCCTCGATGCCTGGCCCGGTTATGTGGACGCCCTGTCCACCCTGCTGATGGTCGTCACCTTCGTTCTGCTCGTCTTCGTGGTAGGGCAGCAGTTCCTTTCGGTCTCGCTGTCACGGCGCGAGCACACACTCGACGCCCTTCAGAAACAGCTGGCCGAGCTGTCGCACATGCTGTCGATGACGGAGGACAAGAACAAAAGCCTGTCCTCGACCGTCGCCACGCTGTCGGATGAGAAGCAGCACAATCAGGTCCAGCTCCAGACCCTTTCGACCCAGATCGCCGCCCTGACGGGGCAGCTTCAGTCGAAGGATCAGGCCCTGGCCTCGGCTGATGACACGAGCAAGCAGCAGAACAACAAGATCTCTGACCTTCAGGCCCAGATCGAGGAACTGACCCGCCAACTTCAGGCGATCAGCAACGCCCTCGATATTGAAAAGAAGGCTGAGCAGGGCAAGGACGCGCAGATCGCAGATCTTGGCAGCAAGCTCAATCTGGCACTGGCGGACAAGGTCAATCAGCTCAAGCGCTACCGTTCGGAGTTCTTCGGGCGCCTGCGCGACCTGCTGAAAGACCAGAAGGGCGTGAATGTCGTCGGAGACCGTTTCGTCTTCCAGTCGGAAATCCTGTTCCCGCAGGGGAGTGCCGATCTGACGCCTGAAGGCCGCAAGGAAATCACGACCCTTGCTCATACTTTCAAACAGGTCGCCTCAACGATCCCAACGGATCTGCCCTGGATCCTACGTGTGGATGGCCACGCCGATCGCCAGCCCATCCACAGCGCCTTTCCCAGCAACTGGGAGCTGTCATCCGAACGTGCCATCACCGTGGTCAAGCTGCTCATTGCCGAAGGTGTTGACCCGCACCATCTGGCCGCGACAGGCTTTGCCGACTACCAGCCTCTGGACGCCGCCAGCACACCGGCGGCCTATGCCAGAAACCGCAGGATCGAGTTCCGTCTGACGGACCGCTGATCCTTCTTCCGCCTGCCTTTTCACAAAGGCAGGCTTTTGCGCAGATCTACTGACATTTCTGCGATAATCCCTTATGTAGCAGCCATGACCGATACCCCGCTCTCCCTTATCCGCAATTTCTCGATCATCGCTCATATCGATCACGGCAAATCGACGCTGGCCGATCGCCTGATCCAGGCCTGTGGCGCGCTGACCGCGCGTGAGATGAAAAACCAGGTTCTCGATTCGATGGAGCTCGAGCAGGAGCGCGGGATCACCATCAAGGCGCAGACCGTCCGCCTGACCTATCCGGCCAAGGACGGCAAGGTTTACACGCTGAACCTCATGGACACACCGGGCCATGTCGACTTCGCCTATGAAGTCAGCCGCTCGCTCGCGGCCTGTGAAGGCTCGCTGCTGGTCGTGGACGCCTCCCAGGGCGTGGAAGCCCAGACGCTGGCGAACGTCTATCAGGCGCTTGATGCCAATCACGAGATCGTCCCGGTCCTGAACAAGATCGATCTGCCGGCCGCCGAACCCGAGCGCGTCCGTGCCCAGATCGAAGAAGTGGTCGGTATCCCGGCCGATGACGCCGTCGAGATCAGCGCCAAGACCGGCATCAATATCGAAGGCGTGCTCGA
Organism: Gluconobacter sp. R75690; assembly: GCF_015244525.1. Classification (NCBI taxonomy): domain Bacteria; kingdom Pseudomonadati; phylum Pseudomonadota; class Alphaproteobacteria; order Acetobacterales; family Acetobacteraceae; genus Gluconobacter; species Gluconobacter sp. R75690. Next base: position 12,538 of record NZ_JABCQB010000005.1, read on the forward strand.
AGCCCTTGTCCAGCGTCTTCCTGCCCCCACGGGTGATGCCGAAGCCCCACTTCAGGCGTTGCTGGTGGACAGCTGGTACGATGCCTATCTCGGTGTCATCATTCTCGTCCGCATCAAGGACGGCCGCCTCAAGCGCGGTGACCGCATCCGCATGATGCAGACCGGCGCGACCTATCATGTCGATCAGGTCGGCGTATTCCTGCCCAAAATGCAGTCAGTCGAAAGCCTCGGCCCGGGCGAGATGGGATACATCAACGCCGCCATCAAGACCGTCGCAGACTGCAATGTCGGTGACACCGTCACGCTCGACAAGCGTCCTGCCCCCAAAGCCCTGCCGGGCTTCAAGCCTTCCATTCCGGTGGTCTGGTGTGGTCTTTTCCCGATCGATGCCGACGACTTCGAAAAGCTGCGCGACAGCCTGGGCAAGCTACGCCTGAACGACGCCTCGTTCCATTTCGAGGCCGAGACATCGGCGGCCCTGGGCTTCGGTTTCCGCTGCGGCTTCCTCGGCCTGCTGCATCTGGAAATCATTCAGGAACGTCTGTCCCGCGAGTTCAATCTGGACCTGATCGCGACCGCCCCGTCCGTGGTCTACAAGATGCACATGACGGACGGCACGTCCGAAGATCTGCACAACCCGGCCGACATGCCGGAACTCAGCAAGATCGAAACCATCGAAGAGCCCTGGATCAAGGCGACCATCATGGTTCAGGACGAATATCTCGGCCCGGTCCTGACACTCTGCTCCGAACGCCGTGGCGTACAGGTGGATCTGACCTATGTCGGCAACCGTGCCATGGCCGTCTACCGCCTGCCGCTCAATGAAGTGGTGTTCGATTTCTACGACCGCCTGAAATCCATCAGCCGCGGCTATGCCTCGTTCGACTACCAGATGGATGGCTACGAAGAGAGCGATCTCGTCCGTATTTCCATCCTCGTGAACCACGAGCCGGTGGATGCGCTGTCCTTCATTTCGCACCGCACCGTCGCCGAACAGCGCGGCCGCTCGATCTGCGCGAAGCTCAAGGACCTGATCCCCAAGCAGCTGTTCAAGATCGCCATTCAGGCGGCCATCGGCTCCAAGGTCATCGCCCGTGAAACGATCGGCGCGCTGTCCAAGGACGTGACCGCCAAGTGTTACGGTGGTGATATCTCCCGCAAGCGCAAGCTTCTGGACAAACAGAAGGAAGGCAAGAAGCGCATGCGGCAGTTCGGCAAGGTCGAAATCCCCCAGAGCGCCTTCCTCGCTGCCCTGAAGATGGACTGATCCCTGCCTTATGTCGAAAAGCGCCGCCATTCTGTTCGTTCACAATGAAGTCGACACGATCGGATGGTGGCTCGCGCATCATGCGACCATCGGTTTTTCAACGCTGATCGTCTGTGATGACCATTCGACCGACGGAACAGCCGCGATTCTGTCCAACGCGGCCACGCTTTACGACATCCGCGTCCACTCTTCCGATACGACCCTGACCAAACGGCTGGACCGCCAGACCCGCTTCCACGAAATGGCCCTGGAGCAGGGCAGGAACGAATTCGACTGGATGATGATTCTGGCGGCGGATGAATATCTACATTTTGAAACCGCCCGGTCCGTCGCCGAGTTCACTGCCGCCGCCTCTGCCGCCATGCTCCCGGTAAACTGGTGCCTGTTTGGCTCGTCAGGCCGCACGGTTCCGTCTCCCTTCTCCCCGGTTGAGATCTTTACGCGGCACGGCCTGCTGAGCCTGCCGGATCATCGCATCGTCCGCCATCTCGTTCAGCCTCGCCAGATCGGCAACACGCTGCCCGATCCATTTTCCGCGCTTGAGAGAAACGCGACCTGGTCCGACAGCCGTGTCCTTCATTTCGCCGCCGGCGATCATGAAAGCTTCCTGCGGCGCAACTCCAGCGCCACGCCGGACAAAGCCTGGCAGAACTTCGATCGCAACGACGCCGAATATACGGGCGCAAGCCGCTGGCTACCGGAAAGCCGCCGGATTGCCTCTTCCATCGTTCAGGCCTCGCTGACGGATCTATACTGGCGCCTCAAGGCCACCGTCACTCATGCAGACCGGGCCGTTCTGCAGGATCTCAGCCTGACACCGGCACAGCTTTCCGCGCCGTCATCCCGTCGGACACCTCCGCAGTTCCATTTCTGCATGCTCGGCCAGACGAAGCAGTTGATGAGAGACATGCAGACGGGATCCCTTGTGCCTGTCGGCGCGGGAGACGTGAACTTCGGCCGCTACAATCCCCTGGTCATGGCTCTCGAAGTATCGGACGGAGATATCTGGAACGCCTGCCTCTTCACGGAACACCCGCTCCCCGGGCGCTACCTATCTCTTCCCGGTTCTCCCACACTTCTGCCGATGGTGCCGCTTCATGTCATGATCGCGGAAAATACGGTCCTGTCGCCTGTCAGTGGCGAAGAAATCCGGATTTCCATTCCCGACCATGCCCTGACCAAGATCGACGCCACTTCGGCACTCTACACGCGGATGACATCATTCATGGTGCTGACGGCGGAAGGCCATGGTCTTGCCGATCTCCTGCGGGGGATCGACCGGCTGCCGGCGCCAGACGCCAGCGCACTGGGCTGTGCCATTGCGATGCTTGACCCCGAAGACGCAGAACGCCTCGCGCAGACCTTCCCCGGCCTGATCCCGCGAAGCCTCATGCCGGTGCGTCCCCCTCAGTCCTGACGTTCGGCACTCTTGCGGAACAGCGCAAACGTCGCGACCGCCCCCTCCATCACGGCCTGCCGGCGCCCCGCATCACTTTCATCCAGATACTGCCCGAGCCGCTCCAGAAATACCGGCCATTCTCCCTTCTGGTGAAACGCCGACAGATAGGCCCGGGGCAGCCCTTCTGCCACGCGCGCGGACAGAACACGCCCCCCAAGCCGCGAGCCTTCCAGCACATACAGAACACCCATCGCCGTGCCGTCACTTTCCGGGAAATAGTTCGCCTGCACGGCCGGAACCGCCAGTCCCATCTGACGCAGATCATCCTTCAGAAGCTCCGCCCGCGGACGCCAGACCGGCAGTGACGCCGCATGTCGGCTGAGATACGCCTCCGCAGCCCCAAGCACGCGCGCATGAGCCGTCAGAAAGTCCCCATAGGATTGCGGATCCGCAAGCCCGAAACGGGAAAAAGCCTCATCGACCGCCTCATGGGCCTCCCGGCTGACACGCCGCAGTTCCGCCAGACCAGAGTTCTTCTGCTCATCGGCGCCTCCAACTGTCTCCATTCGTGCTGATCTTTCCATGCGCTGTGAAACCGTTTCCGGTTCTGTCCGTAATTAGAGTGACTTGCGACGACCAGATTCTGTCTGACACGCCCCCGGATTTCGGAGAATAACCCGTTGAGCAGCACCCCGCCCCAACCCGCGTTTCCTTCAGACGACCACGCCACCCGCCCGGGAAAGCGACATCTGATCCTGAAAACCGTCGGGGGGGTACTGGGAACACTGGTGGCTGCCATCGTCATCCTGATCCTGGTCTGGCAGTGGGACTGGTTCGTTCCCTATATCGATCGCAAGGGCACCGCAGCCCTGCACCGTCCCGTCAGCATCGCGCATCTGCATGTCGGCCTTGGTTTCAAAACCACTGTCACCGTCGATGACCTGAAAATCGGTCAGCCGGAAGGTTTCGAGAAAGAGAAGGACGATTTCGCCTCCGCCAGGGCCATTACCGTCACCGTCGATGTCTGGCGCTATCTGACGGGTGGGGGTCTCTCCCTGCCCCTGATCCGCGCCGACATCCCCAAAGGCGATATCGTCTCGCTGCTCAACGGCACGAACAACTACAGTTTCGTATCCTCTTCCGATCCGTCGTCGCAGACATCCTCATCGTCCACCACGACCCTGCCGAAGCTCGGCAAGATCGAAATCAATGACGGCGATATCCGCCTGGCTCTGGCGAAGCTCAAGACGGACATGCATGTCTTCATCCATACCGAAGAGCCGAAAAACGGTGATGACGGGCATCTCGTCATCGACCTCAAGGGCCGGTACGCGCAAGCCCCGATCACAGGCCATATCGTCGGTGGCGCCCTGCTCGGCCTGACGGATGCAAAACACCCCTATCCGATCGACGGACGCCTGGCCAATGGCCCGACCTATGTCACGCTGCGCGGCACGGTCGACGATCCGATCCATTTCCAGGGCACCAATCTGGCACTGCATTTTGCCGGCCCGGACATGGCGCTCCTCTACCCGCTGACGGGCGTCCCCATCCCGCAGACCCCGGCCTACAGCGTGACCGGCAATCTAGCCTATTCCGACCGCGCAATCCGTTTCCAGAAATTCGAAGGGCACATGGGCTCTTCGGATATCGGCGGAGACATCAACGTCGACCCACATCAGAAGCCGATCTTCGTGGAAGCCGCACTTCATTCACACTCGGTCGATCTGGCGGATCTGGGCGGCTTCATCGGCGCCCAGCCCGGCGAGGCAAAGAAAGCCGAACCGGCCAGCGCCCGCGTCCTGCCTGACAAGAAGATCAATGTCCCCAAACTCAATGCTGCCAACGTCCATCTGACCTATCACGGCGATCACATCCGCAACAAAAACTGGCCGCTGGACAATATTGACGCGGAGCTGAACGTTCGCGACGGCGCCATTGACCTCAAACACCTGACCTTCGCAACCGGAACGGGCACCATCTCCGCGAATGCCACGCTGGAGCCGACGAAAAACGAACAGTTCCACACCCGCTTCCGCCTCGATGTCTCACGCCTGCCACTGTCCCGCATCATGACGTCGAAGGACATGTTCCAGGGCGAGGGCACCATCGGCGGTCACGTGACCCTGACCTCAACCGGCAATTCGGTCGCAACGCTTGTCGAAAACGGCGACGGCGGCACGACCCTCGTTCTCGATCGCGGCGGCGATGTTACGGCACTGCTGCCAGACCTTCTGGGTCTCAAACTGGGTTCTGCTGTCCTTTCCGCCCTCGGCATCCCGGACCGCTCCAAGCTGGAATGCCTCGTGGCCGATCTGCCGTTGAAAGACGGAATCGTGCACACCAACTCCATGCTCCTGCAGACCGGCACCACCCGGACGATGGGCACGGGAACCGTCAATTTCCACAAGGACGCGTTGGACTACGCGGTCACGACACGCTCGATCGGACCTCAGATCCTGTCCCTGCCCGGCGCCGTTCATATCTTTGGCTCCATGAAAAGCCCGACGATCCTGCCCGGCGCGGAACTGCTCGGCCGCGTCGCCGCCTCCGTGGGCCTAGGGATCGTCTTCCCGCCAGCAGCCCTGATCCCAACGATCCAGCTTGGCGTCGGCAAAGGCTCCGCCTGCGAAAAAGCCATTCTGGAAGCCAACGAGCATCCGGCCGCCGGTATTGCTCCCGGCAAAACCACAGGTGCTGGCCCCAGCAGCGTTCCGCACCCCGCACAGGCACGGAGTGGAACCCAGCCTGCTGGAAAAGCTACAAAAACCCCGCACCGCCGCCTGTCACCGGCTGAAGTCCGCAAGGCCTGGGAGAAAAAATCGAACCCGAAATGAAAAGATATGATCCGGCCCATGGCAGGAACGGCTTTTTTGACTATAGCTTGGCCCAGCCATTCCCTGCCCCCGGAGCATCCGCTTGCTGCTATCCAGACTCGACCGCTGGTTCCATATCACGGCCCGCGGTTCAACGATCCCGCGTGAGATCATTGCCGGACTGACGGTTTTCGGGGCCATGGCCTATATCGTGGCCGTCAATCCCGCCATTCTCTCGGCGGCGGGTCTGGACCGCCATGACATGGTCATGACGACCATCGCCGGTGCAGTCGCCGGCACGCTCCTGATGGCACTCTGGGCCAAGCTCCCGATTGCCCTTGCCCCGGCCATGAGCAGCAACGTCCTGTTCGCGCAGGTTGTCGTCCAGCAGGCTCATGTCAGCCCGCGCACGGCCTTCACGGTCGTTCTGTTCAGCGGCCTGTGCTTTACGGCTCTTTCCCTCAGCCAGATCCGCCAGCGCATCATCCGCGGTTTTCCGCCCTCGATCGTCCTCGGTATCCAGATCGCCCTGGGTGCCTTCATTGCCCGGATCGGGCTGACAACAGGCGGGATCGCCGTCCCCTCATCCGAAGGTCTGACGTTTGGATCCCTGAGCAACCCGTCCGTTCTACTCAGCATGGCAGGTGTCGTCCTGAGCGCCATCCTCGTGGTGCTGCGTGTCCCGGCAGGTCTGCTCATCGCCATTCTGGCCATCACCATGGCCGGCCTCTTCATCCAGACACCTTCCGGCCCGATCACGCATCTGCCCGCGCAGCTTCTGGACTGGCCGCACTACCCGACCAACCTGTTCCTGCCCTTCGATTTCCACGAATATTTCTCCCATCTCGGCCTGCTCGTCCCCATCACCCTGTATTTCCTGCTGAGTGATTTCTTCGACGCAACCGCGACCATGATGAGCGTCGCCCACCGCGCCGGTCTGGACGGAACGGTCGAGAAACCCGCTCTCGATCATCGTGCCTTCGGCTCCGACGGTGCCGCGAGCATCATCGGAGCGTCGCTCGGAACCTGCACCGTCTCCGCCTATGTCGAGAGCCTTGCAGGTGTTGAAGCCGGTGGTCGCACAGGACTGAGCGCGCTGGTCGTCGCCGTCCTGTTCGCACTGTCTTCGGTGTTCTGGCCGCTCATCACCGCCATTCCGGCCATCGCCACCGCCCCCGTGCTCATTCTCGTGGGTCTGAACATGCTCGGCAGCCTCAGCCGGGTCGCCGAAACGCCCGCAGAAGCCATTCCGCCTCTAACCATGCTGCTCATCGCAGGTGTGACGGGCAATTTCATGCTGAGCCTGTCGTGCGGCCTGCTGATCTACACCGCGCTCGCCATCGCCATGCGCCAGTTCCAGCGCCTGACGCCCATCGTTCTCGGCCTGGATGCCGCCTTCGTCTTTTACATGATCCTCCAGGCCCACATGGGCGCATGATCACTTTCCAGACGCAGTTTTAATCCTTTTTTCATGACTTCCGGGCAGGCTGTCTGTCATGATTTCCTGCCCCGCCACACCCCGCCACGTCTTCATTGCCACACCCTGCTTCGGTGGCACCGTCACACTGAGCTATATGCAGTCCCTCATCGGCTGCATGGCCGCAGCCCCGGTCCATAACCTGCAACTGACGCTCTCGACCATCGGAAGCGATGCCCTCATCACACGGGCACGGAACACGCTGCTGCAGCAGTTCGTGACCATGACCGATGCGTCCCATCTTCTCTTCATCGACAGCGACATCGGATTTTCCATTACCGATATTCTCGCCCTTCTGGATGCAGATCGCCCCCTGATCGGCGGGACTTACCCCCTGAAATCCCATTACTGGGACCGGGATACAGACCGTTTTATCGCCGCCGGAGAACCCGCAGCCACGGCCAGCCTGCGTTATGTCGGAGACTGCACAGCGCTTCATGACGGAACCGCACCCGGCGAGATCGCAACCGTCTCTTATATAGGGACCGGCTTCATGCTCATGACGCGCCAGATGGTGCGCGACATGATCGCCCATTATCCGGAAACGCGTTACAGTCGCATTGACGCCAGAACCGAAGGCAGCAGTCCGGACGCCCCGTCCTCAGACGCCTACGCCCTTTTCGACTGCCTGATCGATCCCGAAACCCGCACCTATCTTTCCGAAGATTTCGCGTTCTGCCGCCGCTGGATCGCAATGGGTGGAAGCGTCTCGCTGCACCGCGGCCTTTCCCTGACACATACCGGCAGCACGACATTCAAAGGTGACCTGGCCATCCGGACCCTGCCCCTTTCCTGATTCCCAACCTGACCCGATCCGATTTCCGACGCCACTTGCCACTATTCGGTCATATTGAAACGGTTTAAGCACTCATGCGGTGTCGGGAGCGTGATGCATACATTCCCCGACACCGCTCCCCCATATTCAGACCATGACCGCCTGCCGGAAATACGGAATATTACTGAGCGGATCCGCCGCACCCGCAGCCGTATTGTAATACTGCTTGTGAAAACGGCTGAGAGCGGCCGGATCACTCGTCGACGGCAAGGGTGCCGAAACCCGGTAATACCGGATACGCGCCATCGCGGACGCATATCTCAGGTTTGAAACCAGTTGCGCGCTCCTCGGCAGATCCTGCGAAAGCATCCCCTGCAGAATCCGCTCAAACCGCTTTCCAACCGGATAACACAGAAAATTGACCCAGCAGTCGTCATGCGTCGCAGGCTCCATCTGCCACAGTCCCAGGGCCGGCCCCCCACCGATCTGCCTGACATAAGTCCCCCGGCTCTCCGCCAGAGCCGTTCCCGTCACCAGATTGACCGCGACCTCCCCATCAAGTCCCAGCGCCGCCAGCGCCGGAGCAACCACCAGATGCTTGAGCTGGCCCGCATCAATTCCGCTCATGCCGCCCTCTCATTTCGTGCTCAGGGACAGGGCAAAATGCACCATGCCCGTCCCCAGAATGGATGTTGCCAGCGTGATGATCCCGGTAATGACCGCCCGCCCCCCGATCAGGCGATCCAGCTTGCCGTTGACGACACGATTCCCCTCGTCAACCTTCGCTTCCAGCAGCTTCATCTGATCCCGCAGAGACGAGATTTCCTGCCGCATCTCGGTCCGCAGGTCCTCGTACCGGTCCGACAGCCCGCCTGCGATCGTCTCCAGCCGCAGAACCCGGTCCTCAAGCATCCGAAGCGTATAAGCGCGTCTCTCATTCCCATCAGCCAGACTGATTGTCAGGCCTTCCCTGTCCGACATGCCGTCCCCCAAATAAAAAAAGCGCTCCCCGAGGGGAACGCTTTTGTGGCATTAAGCCATTAATGTAGAAACAAACACACCGTTTATCAACGAAAACCTGAAAACCACCATCTGGCACAGGAAAACCCGCCTTGGCCCTCTTGGCGGATAGGCGCATAATAATACCCCATGAACGCTTCCCCGACAGAAACACTCCTTGATCTGCGTGGCCTGGCCTGTCCGATGCCTGTTCTCAAGGCCAACCGCGCCCTTCGCGACATGCCGCCCGGTGCAAAACTGCGCATCCTGGCGACGGACCGCGCATCCGTGGCCGATTTCCAGTCCTACTGTCGCGAAACCGGCCATGCGCTCATTGCGTTTACGGACACCGCAGGCGTTCTTTCCTTCATGATCCGGCGACGTGCAGAAACGTCACCGTCCTGAAGAAACTCCAGCGTTCCCATGCTCGGGGCTGGCAAAACCTGTCTTCTGCCTGTAATCCCCTCGCTACCTTGTTCCAAAGTGTGCCTTGAGGCTTTTCATGCCCGAACCCATTGATGCCATGTCTTTCGAGGATGCCCTCTCCGAACTGGAGCGGATCGTCCGCGGCCTTGAAGGCGGCCAGATGAAGCTCGAGGACGCTATTTCCGCCTATGAACGCGGTGCTGCCCTGCGCAGGCACTGTGATGCGAAGCTGGGAGAGGCCGAGATGCGTGTCCGCGCCATCGTGCAGAACGATGACGGCACGACAGGCACGGAGCCTCTTGCCGATACCGGAGAGTCCGGCCGATGAATGCCCCTACCACGTCTGTTTCCCTGAAGGACGCGCTCGCCCGCGCCTGTTCCGAGATCGAAAACACGATCGATACCCTGCTACCCATGGTGCCAGGTGACGAGTCTGTTCTCCTCGATGCCATGCGCTATGCGGCCCTCGGCGGCGGCAAGCGGCTGCGTGGCTTCCTGGCTGTCGAAGTGGCAACACTCTTCGGCGCAGACCGCAAGGCCGCCCTGCGTGTCGCCGCATCGGTTGAACTGCTGCACGCCTATTCGCTGGTGCATGACGATCTGCCGTCCATGGACGATGACGACCTGCGACGCGGCCGGCCGTCCACGCACAAGCAGTTTGACGAAGCCATCGCCATTCTGGCCGGTGACGCTCTTCAGACCCGCGCGTTTGAAATTCTCGTCGAGCCTGAAACCAGCCCCAACGCGACCGTCCGCGCCAATCTGGCCCTTGCGCTAGCACAGGCTTCCGGATCGGCTGGCATGGTCGGCGGTCAGGTCATCGACATCCGCGGCGAAGGCCGCGCCCTCCCGCTGGACCAGGTCCGTCGTCTGCACGCCCTGAAGACCGGTGCCCTCATCCGCTATGCCGCCGAGTCCGGTGCCATCCTCGCCGATGTGGACGACGCCCGCCGCGCCGCCATCGTCGCCTATGGCCGCGATCTCGGTACCGCCTTCCAGGTTGCGGACGACGTTCTGGATTCTACAGCAACCGCCGAGGAACTCGGCAAAACCGCAGGCAAGGACGAAGCCAGCGGCAAATCAACCTATGTCTCCCTGCTTGGCATTGACGGTGCCCGCGCCGAAGCCCGTCGCCTGAGCGACCGGGCCCGGGAGGCCCTTTCATCTTTCGGTGCACAGGCCGACGCCCTCAGGGCTCTGGCAGATTATGTCGTCGAGCGCAGGAACTGATCCCATGAGCAAGAAGACCTCCACGATTCCCACCTATGGCCGCTATCCGGAGCTGGATCGCGTCCGCTTCCCTGCCGACATGCGGAACCTGTCCGTCGACCAGCTCAAGCAGCTTGCCGATGAACTGCGCTCTGAAACCGTTGATGCCGTCTCCACCACGGGTGGCCATCTCGGCGCGTCTCTCGGCGTGGTCGAGTTGACCGTCGCCCTGCACGCCGTCTTTAACACGCCGGACGACCGCATCATCTGGGACGTCGGACACCAGGCCTATCCGCACAAGATCCTGACGGGCCGCCGCGACCGCATCCGCACCCTGCGCCAGCCCGAAGGCCTGTCTGGCTTTACCCGCCGCGCGGAAAGCGAATACGACCCGTTCGGCGCGGCTCATTCCTCCACGTCGATTTCGGCCGGACTCGGCATGGCTGTCGCGCATCACCTGCGCGCGGAAGAAGACCCGAGCTATCACGAGCGCAACGTGATTGCGGTGATCGGCGATGGCTCGATTTCGGCTGGCATGGCCTATGAAGCCATGAACAACGCCGCTGTCGCAGGCCCCGGCGCGAACCGCCTGATCGTGGTGCTGAACGACAACGAAATGTCGATCGCCCCGCCCGTCGGCTCGATGTCGGACTACCTGTCCCGCCTCATGTCCTCGCGCCAGTTCTTCAGCCTGCGCGATCTCGCCGGCAAGGTCGCCAAGCGCCTTCCGGGCAAGATCGAGCGCACCGCCAAGCGCGCCGAAGAATATGCCCGCGGCATGATCACGGGCGGTACGCTGTTCGAGGAACTCGGTTTCTATTATGTCGGCCCGGTCAACGGCCACGACATGAGCCAGCTCGTGCCGATCCTGCGAAACCTGCGCGACGCCGACGATCAGGGCCCGATCCTGCTGCACATCATCACCGAGAAGGGCCGCGGCTACAAACCCGCTGAAGCCGCTGGTGACAAGTACCATGCCGTCAGCAAGTTCAACGTGGTTACGGGCGAGCAGAAGAAGGCACCGGCCGGTCCGCCGAGCTACACGTCCATCTTCAGCCGTGAACTGATGCGTCGCGCCAAGACCGACGACAAGCTGATCACGATCACGGCCGCCATGCCGTCCGGCACCGGCCTGAACGCCTTTGCCAAGGCCTATCCGGACCGCTTCTTTGACGTCGGCATTGCCGAACAGCACGCCGTCACCTTCGCTGCCGGTATCGCATCCGAAGGTCTGCGCCCGTTCTGCGCGATCTATTCGACCTTCCTGCAGCGTGCTTACGATCAGGTCGTCCATGACGTCGCCCTGCAGAACCTGCCGGTCCGCTTCGCCATTGACCGCGCTGGTCTGGTCGGCGCCGATGGCGCCACCCATGCCGGTGCCTTTGACCTGAACTATCTGTGCTGCCTGCCGAACATGGTGGTCATGGCGCCGTCCGACGAAGTCGAACTGCTCCACGCCACAGCCACGGCCTGCGAATACGATGCCGGCCCGATCGCTTTCCGCTATCCGCGCGGTAACGGTATCGGCCTCGATCTCCCGGAAAAGGGCGAAGTTCTGGAAATCGGCAAGGGCCGCATCGTGCGCGAAGCACGCCGGGCACCGAATGCCCGCGGTGGCGTCGCCATCCTGTCGCTTGGCCCCCGCATGCACGACTCCCTGCGCGCCGCTGATCAGCTCGCTGCACAGGGCGTCCCTGTCACGGTCGCCGATGCCCGCTTCGCCAAGCCGATCGACAAGGCACTCATCGAGGATCTCGCGCGCCAGCACGAAGTCTTCATCACGATTGAAGAAGGCGCCATTGGCGGCTTCAGCAGCCTCGTCGTTCAGCACCTTGCCGAGACCGGCCTGCTGGACAAGGTGAAGTTCCGTCCGATGGCCCTGCCGGATCGCTACATCGATCACAACACGCAGGATGCCCAGTACGAGGATGCGGGCCTGAGCGCACCGCATATCATCCGCACTGCGGCGGACGCCCTCGGCGTCGAAGTCGCCCAGCAGTCCGCCTGAACGACTGATGGCCAAACGCCGCGCCGACCAGCTCCTCGTTGACCGGGGGCTGGTCGAAAGCCGGACACGGGCGCAGGCCCTGATCATGGCGGGCCTCGTCTATACGAGTGACCGCCGGATCGCGAAGGCCGGCGACCAGCTCCACGAAGACGCGCCCCTCGCCCTCAAGGGGCAGGATCACCCCTGGGTGTCGCGTGGCGGCCTCAAGCTGATCCACGCCATCGAACATTTCGGGCTGGACCCGAAAGGCCGCATCGCAATCGACGTCGGCGCCTCGACAGGCGGCTTCACGGACGTCCTGCTGACCCATGGAGCCGAAAAGGTCTATGCCGTGGATGTCGGACATGGCCAGTTGGCATGGAAAATCCGCTCGGACGAACGCGTCGTCGTCCTGGAAAAGACGAACGCCCGCGCCCTGACGTCCGAGCAGATCCCCGAGCCCGCCGGGATCGTGGTCTGCGACGCCAGCTTCATCGGCCTGCGCACCGTCCTGCCTGCTGCTCTTGAACTCACGACGCCGGATGCCTGGGCCATCGCGCTCATCAAGCCCCAGTTCGAAGCAGGCCGCGGGGAAGTCGGCGCAAAAGGCGTCGTCCGGGACCCGGCCGTCCACGACCGTGTCTGCGAAGAAATCCGGGAATGGTTCGCAGCCCTCCCCGGCTGGGAAGTCCTCGGGATCGAGGCCAGCCCCATTACCGGCCCCGAAGGCAATCGCGAGTTCCTGATCGCAGCCCGCAAAACCGGTACGACACAAGCCGCCGCGGAATAGTTTTACGGGGAAGACCGCGCTTTTCCTTTGGAACTGCGGGTCTTCCCCGTGCTATGGCTCCGCCGCCATGACAGCCGTAATCCATCCCGATATCCGCCCCCGAATCAATTCCGTCGCCTCTGACGACCTGAACGCTGCCGAGCGCGAGCGCATCCATGCGAAATCCGCCCTGTTCGCGCCGCCCGAGGCACGCCTTTCGGACGGGCGGCGCGATCTGGTGGGCCTGTCACGCGAAGAACTGGCCGCGCTGATGACGGAAATCGGCGAAAAGCCCTTCCGCGCCAAGCAGCTCTGGCACTGGATCTACCATCAGGGCGCGACCGACTTCTCGGCAATGACGACCATCGCCAAGCCCATGCAGGCCAAACTGGCCCAGCATTTCGTCGTCAGCCGCCCCACGACCGCAACCGAACAGACCTCTGTGGACGAGACGCGCAAGTTCCTCTTCCGCTTCCGCGACGGTCAGGAAGCCGAAACCGTCTACATCCCGGATCGTCGGGAAGACCGCGGTGCCGTCTGCATTTCCTCACAGGTCGGCTGCACCCTGTCCTGCACCTTCTGCCACACCGGCACACAGAAACTCGTCCGTAACCTCGGTCCCGCCGAGATCGTCGGCCAGTTCATGGCAGCCCGCGACAGCTACGGCGAGTGGCCCAGCCCGAGCGCAGACATGCCGCGCTACCTGTCCACCATCGTCCTGATGGGCATGGGCGAACCGCTGTACAATTACGAAAATGTCGCCAAAGCCATGCGGATCATCATGGACGGCGAAGGCATCGCCCTGTCCCGCCGCCGCATCACGCTCTCGACGTCCGGCGTGGTCCCGATGATGGACCGTTGCGGCGATGAGCTTGGCATCAACCTCGCCATCTCCCTGCACGCCGTGACCAACGAACTGCGCGACCAGATCGTACCGCTCAACCGCAAATACCCGATCGAAGAGCTGATTGCCGCCTGCCGCCGCTATCCGGCCGCGTCCAACTCCCGCCGCATCACTTTCGAGTACATCATGCTCCGTGGCGTAAATGACAGCGAAGCCGATGCCCGCGAACTTGTGCGTCTGATCCGTGACCTGCCGGCCAAGGTGAACCTGATCCCGTTCAATCCCTGGCCGGGCTCGGATTTCCAGCCTTCGACCCGTCAGCAGCTCACGAAATTCGCCAACATCGTGATGGACGCCGGCTTCGCCTCTCCCATCCGCACCCCACGCGGTCAGGACATCCTTGCGGCCTGCGGTCAGCTGAAGACCGAAAGCGAGCGCGAGCGCCAGCGCCGGTCCACCACCCCCGACGCCTGACATTCGCCCGGTTTCCCTCTTCCCCCCGAGATGCTAGAAACGCTTCTCAAACGAAACACACCAAGGACCACGCAGTTATGAGCGCCCACCAGGACGTCAAGAAAGTTGTGCTCGCCTATTCTGGCGGCCTGGACACTTCGGTTATCCTCCGCTGGCTCCAGAAGACCTATAATTGCGAGGTGGTCACCTTCACCGCCGATCTCGGCCAGGGCGAAGAGCTCGAACCCGCCCGCAAAAAGGCTGAGATGTTCGGCGTCAAGGAGATCTTCGTCGAGGATCTGCGCGAAACCTTCGTCAAGGATTTCGTGTTCCCGATGTTCCGGGCCAACACGCTCTATGAAGGCCAGTACCTGCTGGGCACCTCCATCGCCCGCCCGCTGATCGCACAGCGCCAGATCGAGATCGCCGAAGCCGTCGGCGCCGATGCAGTGGCTCATGGTGCAACCGGCAAGGGCAACGATCAGGTCCGCTTCGAGCTTGGCTATTACTCCCTCAAGCCGGACGTAAAAGTCATCGCCCCCTGGCGCGAGTGGGATCTGACGTCCCGCACGAAGCTTCTCGCCTTCGCCGAAGAGAACCAGATCCCCGTCACGAAGGACAAGCGCGGCGAAGCGCCCTTCTCCGTGGACGCGAATCTTCTGCACTCTTCCTCCGAGGGCAAGCTGCTTGAAGATCCGTCGATCGCCGCCGAGGAAATCGTCTTCCAGCGCACCATCTCGCCGGAAGCCGCCCCCGACGTCGCAACCGAAATCGCCATCGATTTCGTCAGTGGTGACCCGGTTGCCATCAACGGCGTCGAAATGACACCGGCAACCCTGCTGACCCGTCTCAACGAGCTGGGCCGTGACAACGGCATTGGCCGTCTCGACATCGTGGAAAACCGCTTCGTGGGCATGAAGTCCCGCGGCATCTACGAGACGCCGGGCGGCACGATCCTGCTGGCGGCCCACCGCTCCATCGAAAGCATTACGCTCGACCGCGAAGCTGCCCATCTCAAGGACAGCATCATGCCGCGCTATGCCGAGATCATCTATAACGGCTTCTGGTTCTCGCCCGAGCGCCGGATGCTTCAGGCCCTCATCGACACCAGCCAGCATTCCGTGACCGGCCGTGTCCGCATGCGCCTGTACAAGGGCAATGTGACCTGCGTGGGTCGTGAAAGCCCGCACAGCCTGTATGATACCCGCGTCGTGACTTTCGAGGACGACGAAGGCGCCTATAATCAGCAGGATGCCCAGGGCTTCATCAAGCTCAACGCCCTGCGTCTGCGGCTTGGCGGCCAGATTGGCCGTCGCGGCGGCACGCTCTGATTTCTCAACTGACTCCCTGGGGGACCATGACCAGTCTGATCCGTCTCACATCCGCTTTCGCCCTGTGTGGCGCCCTCGCCCTGACAGGGTGCGCAGGTGGCCACAAGCAGGTGGATGATTCCGACCTGACACCCGCGCAGTTCATGGCGAAAATCCATGCTGAACCCGGTGTCAAGACCCTGCCGGACGGCCTGTCCTACAAGGTTCTCCAGTCGGGTCCCAAGGATGGTGAAAGCCCCCGTCACGGCTCCACCATCATGGTCATCTACGAAGGCCGCCTCCCCGATGGCGGCATCTTCGACAGCTCTGACCAGCATGGCAGCGGCGCCTATATGGAAATGCCGCTCGACGGCCTCGTGCAGGGCTGGCTTGAAGCGCTGCCCATGATGCATGTCGGTGACGAATGGATGCTCTACCTTCCGCCGAATCTCGGCTACGGCAAGCGCTCCATGGGCATCATCCCGCCCAACAGCCCGCTGATCTTCAAGATCCGTCTCCTGGGCGTCAATAACGGCGGCCAGCAGTAACAGTCGCCCCCTTCCGGATCAGGCCTCAGGGTCTGTCCGGAAGGGTCCAGTGCGCATCACAGCGCGCCTCGTAAAGTTCCTGATCGCCCGTCTCCAGCAGATGCCCGGTCTCGTGGGTCTTCGCAGTCCACGCTGCGGGAGCTCCACAGACATGGCAGCGCGCCGTCAGGGCAATGACCTCATCCGCTTCATCCATCAGGCGTGTCATGACGTCGAACGGCACACGCCGGTAATCGGTATCCAGCCCCCCGACCGTCACATCCGCACCCCGCGCACGCGCAGCCCGGATATCCTCAACGATATCGCCATGGTAATGCGGCGCCACCCAGAACTGCCCCTCATCCAGAACGATATGACTGTAGCGGTCCGCATCCCCGGGCCAGGCATTCGCGGAAACAGCCGCAAGATGCGACCCGTCCCGACTCACCAGCTCCGAACCATCGCGCGTATCAAACCCGGGCTTGAGCGCCAGAACATCCGTCTGCCGCTTTGCCGCGGCAATCAGATGCGCGGATTTGCCCGCAAACATGGGCCCCACATACAGTACAAGACGTCCCCTGACGGTCATGATTGCTCCTTCCGATAGCGCCATGAGCCCTATTCCGACCGTTTTGCCAAGCCCGGCCTTGCTGAAACGCCTCTGAAAATGCCACAACGACAGTGTGATCAGAATTGACCCCGCTATCCGGCTTCCCCTGTTTCTCGCCATTTCCATGGTGATTGTCTTCGTGATCGGCCATGCGTGGGAAAACCGTATCCAGGCCCCGCGCGAATACTCCAATGAGTGCAGCATCTGCCATCACGGCGGCCATGGTCAGGTCTCTGAAATCGCCCCCATTTTCGGACGCGTCGGCCCGATTGCACAAACGCCTGCCGGTCATCACTATCTCGTCGATGTCCTGCTTTACGGACTGGACGGCTCCATCACGGCTGGCGGTGGCCACTACAACGGTGCCATGCCGTCTTTCCAGCGTCTGCCTGACGACGAGATCGCCCGTATCCTGACCTTCGTCGCGAGTCAGGAAATGTCCGGCAGTGCTCCAACCTTCACTGCTGCGGACATTGCCGCCGCCCGCACACATCCGATGTCTGCATCCGAGGTTCTGCAGGAACGCCAGAAGCTGGACCTGCAGACGCCCGTTCGATGAAACGCATCCCCCCTTCCCTGATTTTTTCAGAAACTGAAGACTGAATTCATGCAGCGCGTATTTTCCGGCATCCAGCCAACCGGCATCCCCCATCTGGGCAACTATCTCGGAGCGATCCGCAACTGGGTTACGCTGCAGGCAGATCATGACTGCGTCTTCTGTCTGGTGGACCTGCATTCCATCACCATGCCCTGGGACCCGCAGACCCTGCGCGAGCAGACGCTGGGCTCAACAGCCTGCCTGCTCGCAGCGGGTATCGAGCCCACGCGCCTGTACAACCAGTCCGCTGTCAGCGCTCATGCCCGCCTCGGCTGGATATTCAACTGCGTCTCCCGCCTCGGCTGGCTCAACCGCATGACGCAGTTCAAGGACAAGGCTGGCAAGAACCGCGAGAACCACTCGGCTGGCCTGTATGTCTATCCGAACCTGATGGCCGCCGACATTCTTGCTTTCCACGCGACCCGCGTGCCCGTGGGCGAAGACCAGCGTCAGCATATCGAGCTCACCAACGATATCGCCCAGAAATTCAATCACGACATGGGCGTGGAGTTCTTCCCGCAGGTCGAGGCATTCATTCCCCCTGCCGCAGCCCGCGTCATGAGCCTGCGCGACGGCAGCAAGAAGATGTCCAAATCCGACCCGTCCGAGCAGAGCCGGATCGTCCTGACGGACACGGCGGACGACATTGCCCTGAAAATCCGCCGCGCCAAGACCGATTCCGAACCGCTTCCCAGCGAAATGGAAGGCCTGAGCGAGCGTCCGGAAGCCCGCAATCTCGTCTCGATCTATGCTGCGATGTCGGATGAAACGCCGGCCGCTGTCCTCGGCCGTTTCAGCGGTCAGGGCTTCGGCCCGTTCAAGAACGCCCTCGCTGACCTTCTGATCGAGCGTCTGGCCCCAGTTGCCAGCGAAACACAGCGCCTGCTTCAGGACGAGGCGCATCTTCTGTCGGTCCTGCGCGCCGGCGCCGAACGCGCCAACAGCATTTCCGAACCGATCGTCCGGGAAGCCGAACGTCTCGTCGGCTTCCTGCGCTAGGATTTCAGCTTCTGGACGACCGGGAAACCGGTTCGTTCAGAAGATCCATAATCTCGGCCGCCGCAGCATCCGCAGGTGTCCCCACAGGCGGCGAGAGCCTATCGAGCACATCGGCAAATGCCATGCGCTGCTTTTCCACCATCTGCGGATCGCTCAGCAGCTTCGAAACCGTCTCGGCCAGCTTCTTTGGCGTGCAGTTTTCCTGAAGCAGTTCAGGCACCACTTCCCGCCCTGCCAGCAGATTGACCATCGCCACATGCGGCACCTTGATCAGACGCCGCGCAATCGTCGCCGTCACCGGGTTGACGCGATACGTCACCGCCATCGGCACATTACCCATCGCAAGCTCAAGCGTGGACGTCCCTGACTTGGTCAGTGCGCACTGTGCCGCCGCAAACGCATCATGCTTGTCATGAATGTCAGTGACGATATGCGGCTGGATCGGCCATTTGCGGATCAACTGGCGGATCGTCGGCGCAATCACGGGCGCCACCGGAATGACCGGACAGATATCCGGATACTGCACCCGCAGGATATCCAGCATTTTGCGGAACACCGGCAAAAGCCGGGGCGCTTCCGAACGCCGGCTGCCCGGCATCAGGATCACGACCGGCGCATGAGCCGGAATATTGTGCCGCAGCCGGAAACGCTGGGCATTCCCCTGCCGCACACCGGACTGAAGCACCGGATGCCCGACAAACCGCCCTTCCAGCCCACGCTGCGCAAACCAGTCCGGCTCAAACGGCAGAAGACAAAGCAGCCTGTCCCAGAGCCCCGGAAACTCCTTGACCCGGTTTTCGCGCCAGGCCCAGACCTGCGGCGCGACATAATGCACGCGCTTGATACCTGAGCGCTCAATTTTCTGAAGCAGACGCAGAGTAAAGCCGGGGCTATCGATCGTCACGACCAGATCCGGCTTGCGCAGCTCGATATCCTGCACGGCTTCGAGCAGACGCTGAGAGAGCTGGCGCAGACGGGGCACGACCTCGACCAGTCCCATAACCGCGAGATCGCTCATGGGAAACAGGCTATGCAGGCCGAGCGCTTCCATACGCCCGCCCCCGACACCGGCAAACACCAGCGACGGGTCCTGCGCATGGAGTGCCTGCATGAGACGCGCACCGATCACGTCCCCACTGGCCTCACCCGCCAGAATCCAGATCACCCGCCCGTAACGGGGCAAGGGCGTGGCCTTTTGGGAAGGGTCCGCCGAGGACTGTCCGTCAGATCCGGATTCTGGAAGAGAGTTCATCGACGCAGCACAGCCCCTGTTGCCTTGAGAACCGCAGCTTCCACCGATTTGGAAACCGCTTCAAGCTGCGTATCCGTAAGACTCTCGCTCTGTGGCTGCAAGACCACTTCCACGCCGAGCGAACGATGCCCTTCCGGCAGACTGCCGCCCTCGAACACGTCAAACAGCCGGACATCCTGCACCAGATTGCGATCCGCCATCCGTGCGGCCTTCAGAACCGCCTGGATTTCCACATCCGGTCCCGCAACGAAAGCGAAGTCACGACGGACAGGCTGCAACGGCGACAGGACAGGCGCGGCTTTGCGCTTGGCCTTCGGCAGCGGCACCTGATCCAGATAGACCTCAAACGCCACCACGGTTCCGCTCAGTCCCAGCGCCCGCGCTACACGCGGATGCAGTTCACCAAACGTCCCCAGAACCATCTTCGGCCCCTGCCGCACCTGGCCCGACCGGCCCGGATGATAGAATCCAGGGGCATCAGCCGTGACCGACAGCGCCGCTTCCGGCACTCCCAGTGCCACCAGAGCAGCGGTCAGATCCGCTTTCGCCTCCCAGAGCGTCGCTTCATGCGCCGCAACACCCGGCTCACGCGCCGTCAGACCAGCCCGCAGACCCGCCAGACGCAGATGCTGTCCGGTCGCATCGAAGCTCGGCCCAACCTCGAACAGCGCACCCTCGCCCGACAGGCCCAGACCACGGGCCAGATTGCGTGACAGGGCCCGCGCCAGATTGATTAGTGGCGTCGGACGGAGCTGATCCAGATCAGTCGCGATCGGATTCAGCAGATGCTGCGTTTCCGGCACATCGCCGAACAGAGCCGCATCATCCTGCGCCACGAACGAGAACCCGACCGTCTCGGTCAGTCCGCGTGCCGCACAGACACGACGCAGCAGAGCCGCACGCGCCTGAAGCGGCGTGACAGCCGGAGCCGGCACAACCGTCGTCTGCGGCAACGCAACCGCCGGAACATTGTCCAGCCCGTAAAGCCGCAGCACTTCCTCAAGCAGATCGCATTCCGCTTCCATCGCCTGAACGTGGCTGGCAGCGCGAATGGCCACGTCTTCATCCAGCGTCGGGGCCTGTGCCAGAACCTGTCCCGAGGCAATGTCATTGCGCCAGGACGGCACCAGGAACGTCGCGGCGTCTTCCGTCCGTTCCGTCACCTCAAAGCCCAGATGCTCAAGGGAGCGCACGGCATCGTCAGCCGCGATATCCACACCACCCAGCGTCTTCAGACGCTCGAACCGCAGCGTCGCCGTCCGTTTCCAGTCCGGCAGGGCGCCAGCCTCGGTGATCTCGCTGACTTCACCGCCACACAGATCGCGGATCATGACCGTCGCGGCTTCAAGTCCGTTGAGAACCTGCGCCGGATCAATCCCGCGCTCGAAACGCTGCCGCGCATCGGTGTGAATGGCCAGACGACGGCCCGTCAGGGCAATCCGCACAGGATCGAAGAGGGCGGATTCCACGAACACATCGGTCGTGTTCGCATCCACGCCGCTGCTCTCACCACCAATCAGCCCGGCGAGCGACTGCACACCGGCTTCATCGACAATGACCATGTCCTCGGTGCCAAGCACATATTCGCGCCCATCAAGCCCCGTAAAGGTCTCACGGGCCGCATGCGTCACCGTCAGCGTATCGCCTTTAAGTTTTGCAACATCAAAGACATGCAGCGGACGGCCGAGATCATAAGTGAGGTAGTTCGTCACATCGACGAGCGCCGAGATCGGCTTGACCCCGACCGATTCCAGACGACGCTGCAGCCAGTCCGGGCTCGGCCCGTTCTTCACACCCCGGATCACACGCCCGACGATATACGGGCAGGCCGGATGCTCGGTCTTCCACGTCAGCGGCGACGGAAAATCCCCTTCCATCGCTTCGGTCAACCAGGGCTTCAGATGCCCGATCCCGCCAGCTGCCAGATCCCGCGCAATGCCCCGGATGCTGAGTGCGTCACCACGGTTGGGCGTGATGGCGATTTCGATGACCGGATCATCCAGCTCGGCATAAGCGGCATAAGACTCTCCGATCGGAGCTGTTTCGGAAAGTTCGGCAATGCCATTGCTTTCCTCACCGATCCCGAGCTCACGGAGCGAACACAGCATGCCGCCGCTGTCCTGCCCGCGGATCTTGCCCTTCTTGATGGTGATATCGAGCCCCGGAACATACGTGCCCGGCGTCGCAAAGATCACATGCAGACCGGCCCGCGCATTCGGCGCACCGCAAACGACCTGCACATCTTCAAAGCCGGCGCCCGCAGCAACGCGGCAGACCTGAAGCCGGTCCGCATCCGGATGACGATGCGCTTCGACGATCTTGGCCGTCCGGAAACCCACCAGACGGTCAGCGGGGTTTTCAACGCCTTCGACCTCAAGCCCGATGACATTCAGCCGGGCACAGATCTCTTCGACAGAAGCTGTAAAATCAAGATGTTCGCGCAGCCAGGAAAGAGAGAACTTCATGTCACACGCCCTCCGTCAGCGTGGCAGGCGAGAACGCCGAAAATCCGTAATGACGCAGCCAGCGCAGATCGCTTTCGTAGAAAGACCGCAGATCAGGAATGCCATTCTTCAGCATCGCCAGACGCTCAATCCCCATCCCGAACGCAAAACCCTGCCATTCGGCCGGATCAAGCCCACAGTTCGCCAGAACCCGCGGATGGATCATCCCCGATCCCAGAACTTCCAGCCAGTCAGAGCCGCCACCGATCTCGCCAGTCGCCTTCGACCAGCCGATATCAACTTCCATGGAAGGCTCGGTGAACGGGAAATAGGACGCCCGGAAACGGACAGGCAGGTTCGGCTTGTCGAAATAAACGCGCAGGAACTCGATCAGGCAGCCCTTGAGATGGCCAAGCGTGATATTGCGATCGACCACGAGGCCTTCGCATTGATGGAACATCGGCGAATGGGTCGCGTCATGATCGGCACGATAGGTACGACCCGGTGCAATGATCCGGATCGGTGGCTTTGAGCCGAGCATGGTGCGGATCTGCACACCAGAGGTCTGCGTCCGCAGAACCCGCGGCTCCCCGCCCTCATTCTTCGGTGGCAGATAGAACGTGTCGTGCTCGGTCCGGGCAGGATGATGCTCCGGCGTATTGAGGGCCGAGAAATTATGCCACTGGCTCTCGATATCCGGCCCTTCGGCAACGGAGAAGCCCATCGCGCCGAAAATGGCCGTCATTTCCTCAATGGTCCGGCTGATGGGATGGATGGTGCCCGTGACAACCGCAGGCGCCGGCATCGTCACGTCCACGCGCTCGGAGCGCAGACGGGCCTGAAGCGCCTCTTCCTCGATATCGCGCCCACGGGCCTCGATAGCTGCCGTCAGCTCGTCACGCAGTCGGTTCAGCGCCTGACCGCGCTCTTTGCGCTCCTGCGGCTCCAGCCTGCCCAGCTGTTTGAGCAGACCGGTCAGCGCACCGGACTTGCCCAGCGTTCCGACGCGGATCGCGTCCCACTGGGCGCGATCCTGCGCTCCGGCCAGCGCAGCCAGCGTGTCATTTCTGAGTATATCGAGATCGTCAGCCATACCGCCCATCCCCTGCAGCACAAAACAAAACGGGCCGTCCTGATAACAGGACGGCCCGCCAGTCACCAGACCCCCAGGGGGATCAAGCCGGAAAAGCTCAGCCGAGAGCGGCCTGGGCCTTCTTCACGATTTCACCGAAAGCGGCGCTATCGTCAAAAGCGATGGCGGCGAGGACCTTACGGTCGATCTCGATGCCAGCCTTGTCCAGACCATTGATGAAGCGGCTGTACGTCAGACCATGCTCGCGGACGGCAGCGTTGATACGCTGGATCCACAGGGCGCGGAAATCACGCTTCTTGTTGCGACGGTCACGATACGCATAACGCAGCGCCTTCTCGACGCGCTCCAGAGCAATACGGTAGTTCGTGGACGAACGGCCGCGATAGCCCTTGGCGAGCTCGAGAACCTTCTTGTGACGGGCGTGCGACGTTACGCCCCGCTTGACACGTGCCATTTACCTTATCTCCTCAGAGCCCGTAGGGCGCCCACTGCTTGATTGTCTTCGCATCCATGTCCGTCATGGTCTGGGGACCACGGTTGGTGCGCTTCATCTTCTGCGGACGGTTGATAAGGCCATGGCGCTTGTTGCCCGGGCCACACATCACTTTGCCGGTCGCGGTGATCTTGAACCGCTTCTTGACCGACGACTTGGTCTTCATCTTGGGCATTTCGGTCTCCCTCGCCGTAAACGATTGGTCCTGCATCCTGCAGAGACTCTGCACGGCCGGGCATGCCACTCGTGGCCCGGACGCGTGCGCGGAAGCGGTGTCCTTATCGTAAGCCCAAGTGGCCTGCAAGCGCATTATTTTCTTGAACGCTCAATCATAAGTCCTTCCTTTCCTCAAGTCACGACGACGTGAAAGTCCTCACAGTGACGTGAGCAAGATGAACCTTCTGACATCTTGACCCTTGACCTGCATCCATGTGCTTTGTCCGGAAGTCACCGTGATGCATCAGAACAACAGATCCAGGAACATCATGAGCACAATTTCCCGGCCAGGGCTCTGGGCCCTGATAACGGCCGCGGTATTCGCGCTTTGCGGCGCGATCCTTACCGTTGGCGGCGCATGGGTCGCTGCCATCGGCGGCCCTCTTTATTATGTCATCCTTGGCCTGGCACTTCTCGCCACGGCTTTCCTCTCATTCCGGCGCAATCCGGCTGCCCTCTATCTGTTCGCAGTCGTCGTCTTCGGAACGGTCATCTGGGAACTCACCGTTGTCGGTCTCGACATCTGGGCCCTGATCCCGCGCTCGGACATCGTCATCATCCTCGGCATCTGGCTGCTGCTGCCGTTCGTCTCGCGCCAGATCGGTGGCACGCGGACGACCGTCCTGCCGCTCGCCGGCGCCGTTGGCGTTGCGGTTCTGGCCCTGTTCGCCAGCCTCTTCACCGACCCGCATGACATCAGCGGCGAACTGCCGACGCAGATCGCAAACGCCTCCCCCGCCGACCCGGACAACGTTCCGGCCAGCGAGTGGCACGCTTATGGTCGTACGCAGGCCGGTGACCGCTGGTCCCCGCTGAACCAGATCAATGCGACGAACGTCAGCAACCTCAAGGTCGCATGGCATATCCACACCAAGGATATGATGAACTCCAACGACCCGGGCGAAGCGACGAACGAAGCGACGCCGATCGAGTTCAACAACACGCTTTATATGTGCTCACTGCATCAGAAGCTGTTTGCGGTTGATGGTGCCACCGGCAACGTCAAGTGGGTCTACGATCCGAAGCTCCAGATCAACCCTGGCTTCCAGCATCTGACCTGCCGTGGCGTCAGCTTCCACGAAACGCCGGCCAATGCCATGGATTCCGATGGCAATCCTGCTCCGACGGACTGCGCCAAGCGCATCATCCTGCCGGTCAATGATGGCCGTCTGGTTGAAGTCGATGCCGACACGGGCAAGACCTGCTCCGGCTTCGGCAACAATGGCGAGATCGACCTGCGCGTTCCGAACCAGCCTTACACGACGCCTGGCCAGTACGAGCCGACGTCCCCGCCGGTCATCACAGACAAGCTGATCATCGCCAACAGCGCCATCACCGATAACGGTTCGGTCAAGCAGGCTTCGGGCGCCACGCAGGCATTCGACGTCTACACCGGCAAGCGCGTCTGGGTGTTCGATGCGTCCAACCCGGATCCGAACCAGCTTCCGGATGAGAGCCACCCTGTCTTCCACCCGAACTCGCCAAACTCCTGGATCGTGTCGTCCTACGACGCCAACCTGAACCTCGTGTACATCCCGATGGGCGTGGGGACTCCCGACCAGTGGGGCGGTGACCGCACGAAGGATTCCGAGCGTTTCGCTCCGGGTATCGTTGCGCTGAACGCCGATACGGGCAAGCTCGCCTGGTTCTACCAGACCGTTCATCACGATCTGTGGGACATGGACGTTCCGTCCCAGCCGAGCCTCGTGGATGTGACACAGAAGGACGGCACGCTTGTTCCGGCCATCTACGCTCCGACCAAGACCGGCGACATTTTCGTCCTCGACCGTCGTACCGGCAAGGAAATCGTCCCGGCTCCGGAAACCCCGGTTCCCCAGGGTGCTGCTCCGGGTGACCACACCAGCCCGACCCAGCCGATGTCGCAGCTGACCCTGCGTCCGAAGAACCCGCTGAACGACTCCGATATCTGGGGCGGCACGATCTTCGACCAGATGTTCTGCAGCATCTATTTCCACACCCTCCGCTACGAAGGCCCCTTCACGCCGCCGTCGCTCAAGGGCTCGCTCATCTTCCCGGGTGATCTGGGAATGTTCGAATGGGGTGGTCTGGCCGTCGATCCGCAGCGTCAGGTGGCTTTCGCCAACCCGATTTCCCTGCCGTTCGTCTCTCAGCTTGTTCCCCGCGGACCGGGCAACCCGCTCTGGCCTGAAGAAAATGCCAAGGGCACGGGTGGTGAAACCGGCCTGCAGCACAACTATGGCATCCCGTATGCCGTCAACCTGCATCCGTTCCTGGATCCGGTGCTGCTGCCGTTCGGCATCAAGATGCCGTGCCGCACGCCGCCCTGGGGCTATGTCGCCGGTATTGACCTGAAGACCAACAAGGTCGTCTGGCAGCACCGCAACGGCACCCTGCGTGACTCGATGTATGGCAGCTCCCTGCCGATCCCGCTGCCGCCGATCAAGATCGGTGTCCCGAGCCTCGGTGGCCCGCTCTCCACGGCTGGCAATCTCGGCTTCCTGACGGCGTCCATGGATTACTACATCCGTGCGTACAACCTGACGACGGGCAAGGTGCTGTGGCAGGACCGTCTGCCGGCTGGTGCTCAGGCAACGCCGATCACCTATGCCATCAACGGCAAGCAGTACATCGTGACCTATGCAGGCGGACACAACTCGTTCCCGACCCGCATGGGCGACGACATCATCGCCTACGCCCTGCCCGATCAGAAATGATCTGACAGGCCCCTCGGGGACATGAAAAAGGGGAGGTGCCATCAGGCATCTCCCCTTTTTTCGTTCCGGCAGACTGGCGGAAGATATAATCGTTACATAGAGTAACAAAGTTACTTCCCGATGAGAGACACATCATGAGACTGTCCGTCATCCGCCCGCTTCTGGCCCTGACCCTCCTTCTTGCGGGCAGCAGCCTGTCCGCACAGGCCGAAGACCATCCTCTCGGCGCGATGCTGGATCCCCATCATCACAGCCCTCTCATTTACCCGCCGGCCGAACTTGAGTTTCACAAAAGCGGAACGGCCCATGTCCGCTGCACCATCAGCGCTGCCGGAATAGCCACCGCCTGCCAGTCTTCCGCCTCACAACCGGATTTCGGCCTCGCAGCCGAGCAGATGGCCTACAACTCGACCTTCCTGCCCGCCTACCAGAACAGCGTGGCCGTGCCCGGCACATGGGAGAAGACCTACACCTTCCATGCCTCGCCCGACCTGACGACGCCGGTGCTCGACAAGGCCCATACGCCCCCGCCCCATTATCCCGAAGCCGCCGACACTGCCGGAATTGGCGGTCACATCACCGTCCTCTGTCAGATCGACCCAATGGGCGCCGCGCATGACTGCACCGTCAGTGACGGCCCGCCCATCCTGCAACGCGCTTCGCTCGCCTATTTCAGCCTCGCCAGATACTACCCGGCTCTTAAGGACGGACAGCCCATCACGGCACAGTATCGGGGGAATATCACCTGGGACACGACCCACCCCGTGGACCAGCAGGGTTTCCGCTAGTCTGCCGGTACAAGACAGCTTGCACGCCGCTCGCAACGTATTGCATTCTTTTCTGAAAGCCGGGACGCGTTCCCCGTAACCCGGCACCGCTCTGGAGATCATACCCCATGCCGTTCCGTCGCCTCTCCGTTGCCGCCCTCGCCGTTCTGGCGCTCGGTACCCAGATGGCCCACGCCAAGCCCTGTCGCGACGACAAGGGCAAGTTCACGAAATGCGAAGCTCCCCAGAAGCCGAAGCCCTGCCGGGACGCAAAAGGGAAGTTCACGAAGTGCCCGACAACCGCCAGCGGCACGACAGCTGCGACCAGCGCCACTCCGTCGGCAAGCCACCCGCAGTAAGATTATAATCTCTGCAAGAAAAACCCCCGCCGGCTTTGAGCCTGCGGGGGTTTTTCATTTCTAATGTGACGCGCGCTTCTGAATGGCCTGTGCCATGGCCTCGACCCCGTTCCCACGGTTCGTCGAAAGCGCCTTGACCAGTCCCATGTCATGCAGAAACACAGGGCTTGTTTCCAGAATTTCCGATTTCGGACGGCCGGAATAAACCCTCAGCAGAAGCGCCACGAGCCCCTGAACGATCGCGGCATCCGACGCCCCGGCGAAAAACAGCTTTCCATCCCGTTCGACCGCTTCAAGCCAGACCTGGCTCTGACAGCCCGGAACCCGATGGGCATCATCCTGCCACTCTTCCGGAAATGGCGGCAGCTTGCGTCCCATCTCGATGATGTACTGATACCGCTCCATCCAGTCATCAAACAGACCCAGCTCGGCCTCGATCTCCTCGATAGCCGCAGCAGCCGTGTCCTCCTGGGGAACAAGATAGGCATCACTCACGTGTCACAATCTCCAATTCACAGGCCCAGTGCCGCCAGCCGACGCAGGACCGGCTTCTTATGACGCACCACCGTCAACAGAACGCATGGTTTCGGCAACGGCCCTCTGCAGGCTTTCCTGCGTAAAGGGCTTCGGCAGAAGAAGCCCGTTTTCAGGGGCCGGCATATCATCTGTGTGCCCACTGATAAACAGCACCCTCAATCCGGGCACAGCCTTCAGCAATGCTTCCGCACAGGCCAGACCATCATGATCCGGCATCCTCATATCAATGATCGCAAGCTCGAAGGGGGACGCCAGATCAACACGCTTCAGGGCATCCGTCAGCGAGGCCACAGCCGTCACCTCATGGCCATCCTGGGCCAGGAATCCCGCCGTCACCATCCGCACCGGCGCTTCATCATCCAGCACCAGAACCTTCAGGCGCCGTTCGAGCTTCGCACCCTGAAGCTGCGGCACAGCAACCCGTTCCTGACTGCCCCGCGCCACGGGAAGCAGCAGCGTCATGCGCGTCCCCCTGCCCACGACACTGTCAACAACGATTTCGCCATAACTCCGGCTCAGAAAACCATACACGCTGGACAGACCCAGCCCGGTCCCACGCCCGACATCCTTGGTCGTAAAGAAGGGATCAAAAATCCTTGCCGCCACCTCCGGCGGCATGCCTTCGCCTTCATCCACGACCTCCAGCGCCACGGCCCGGTCAGGACAGCACTCCGCGGGAAGACTCGTCCGCTTCTGCTCGACGACATGCGCACTGATCCGCACCGTCCCGCCATCCGCCATGGCATCCCGCGCATTCACACACAAGTTCAGGAGCGCCATTTCAAGCTGGTCCGCATCCGACCAGACCAGCGGCAGATCCGGTGGCACGTCTTCCACACACAGCGCGCATGGGGCCGCCGATGCCGGGACACCCCGCTTTTTGAGGCTCTGACGCAGAAGATCCGTCAGCCCCGGCAGCAACTGCCCCAGCGACACAGCCGACAGACGTGCCTCGCGCGGACGTCCGAACTGAAGCAGCCGCCGCGTCAGAACGGCCCCGCGCTGGGCGGAATCCGCGGCATTGCGCAACAGTGCCAGAGAAGCCTCATCAAACTCCGCGATATCCTCCAGAAGCTCGAGAGACCCTGAAATTGCCGCCAGCAGATTATTGAAATCATGCGCAATACCGCCAGCCAGCGTCCCGAGCGACTGAAGCTTTTCGGCCTGACGCAGCCGTGATTCCATAACGACACGGGACGTCACATCCCGGTCCATGCTGACCTGCCAGGCATCTGCCCTGGAAGCACCTTCCGGCCACGCAAGAACCAGCCGCGTCAGCTCATGCCAGCGCGTGACAGAACGGCCCTCTCCTTCCGTAAGAACCTCTCCGACCAGACGCTCTTCCTGTCCCGAAACGCGCACATCCTCACGCATGGCCGTGATTTCGGGCCAGAGATTTTCCGGAAAATGGGCCTGCTCGTTCTCAGCCCCGCTCTCGGATTCATCCCGCACATTGCTGCGGATGCACCGCCCGTCCCGGTCCGAAAAGACGAGCCCGATCGGCAGCGCTTCCATCAGTCCCCGCAGAAGCGCCTGCTCCGTTCTCAGGGCCCGCTGCGCCAGACAGTGCTGCGTGACTTCGCCAACCAGCGAACGCAGGGCATCCGAATCCCAGGGTTTGTGCACATAGGCCTGCACCTGCCCCTGGTTCAGCGCGGAGACGACCGCCTCCAGATCGGCATATCCCGTGAGCAGAATGCTGCGGGCATCCGAAAACGCCCGAGCCTGCATCAGCAACTGGTCCCCAGTCAGACCTGGCATCCGCTGATCGGAAATGATGGTCGCGACATCCCTGTGCGCCCGCAGCAGATCGAGCGCCTTCAACGGGTCCGTAGTGGACAGGATTTCATACTGGTCTTCCAGCAGATCCGTCAGGGCGACGAGGATCTCCTCCTCATCGTCAACCAGCAGGATCAGCGGGCGCGACGGCCCTTTGGCACTCCAGAAAGTCATGCTGCACGACCAGTCGCCACCGGCCCCTCCTCGGTCATGCGAACGGGCAGACTCATCCGGAAACACGCTCCGATCCCGCGCCCGTCCGGCAGATTGGCGTCCGTTACCTCAATCACCCCGTCATGCGCCTCCATAACGCTATAGGCAATGGCCAGCCCCAGACCCGTCCCGGTTCCCACGGGCTTGGTTGTGAAGAACGGATCGAAAATCCGCGTCCGCAGGTCAGGCGGCAACCCCGGTCCGTCGTCACTCACACTCATTTCGTAGCGCCCGTTTTCCAGACGCGAGGCAATGACGATCCTGCCGCGCACGATATCTCCGTCCATGGACATGTCCACCAGCGCATCGGCCGCATTGGAAATGATGTTCATGACAACCTGATTGAGAAACGCCGGCTGGCAGACCAGTTCGGCCGGCGCCTGAAGATCCTTCTGTACGATGATCCCCGGCCCCAGCTTGTGTGCCAGAAGAGCGAGCGCGGTTTCCAGCGCGGCCGGTACATCAACCTTCTGGAACGAGCTTTCATCCAGTCGTGAAAACCGCCGCAGGCTCAGAACAAGGTTCTGGATCCGCTGCAAACCAAGCTTCATGGACTCCAGCCGCGACATTCCCTTTTTCGTCAGGGACATCGCTTCGTCCGAAGCATTCACACCCTGCAACCGCTTGAGGGTTCGCGTCACCGTATCCGCATGTGCGATCGTAAAGGCCAGCGGGTTGTTGATCTCATGCGCAATGCCCGCCACCAGCTCACCCAGCGACGCCATTTTCGCCGTTTGCACGAGCTTGGACTGCGCCTGGAGAAGCCGCTCGTTCGTCCGCGCCAGTTCCATATTGGCCTGGGCCAGCGCCTCAGCCATTTCCGCCTTGGCGCGCGCGGCTTCAAGCGTCAGGGCATTCTGCTGACGCTCGATTTCCTGCTGACGGAACTCGTCCTGCGCCATCCTCCGCTGCGCCAGCGTCCGGATCCGCATGGCCAGCGCCTCAAGCGCAATATCGCTTGGCACGAGATCATCAATTCCGGCCTCAAAAAACTCACCGGAAGACTGCCTTCGGAAACGCGACGCCTCCACAATGCCCAGCGTCCGGAACGGAATCCCGCCCGCTTCCAGCACCGCCTGCCGACGCGCATCCAGAAGGCGACAGAACTTCAGATCCTCGTCCCCGCTGCCCAGTTCCAGCACCAGACAGTCCGGACTGTCCGCCCCCCGAAGCCAGCCGCCCTCAATCAGATCGTCGGACCGCTCGATGGACGTGACGGTATGCCCGTCACGCCAGAGCAGTTCTCCCAGAGTGGTCTCCGGGACATCCTCGACAACTTCTTCCTCATCTTCATCCTCGCGCGGAGAATTGACGATCACGATCCGCGCCCGGCGCAGACGGGATGCCTCATCGACCTGAAGGAGTTCCGGCCCTTCCCGCAGCAGAGCCCGCATCCGCAGTACCATGAGATCCGGATGGGCCGACTTGGAAATATAGGCATCCGCGCCGCTCTCCAGCCCCTCACGCTCCACACCTGGAGAGGCATCCTCCGTCAGCATCAGGATCGGGATGTTCCGGGTCAGCGCATCCAGCCGCAGCCGCCGCGCCAACTGGCCACCACTCATGCCCGGCAGTTCGGTACAGGCGACCACCAGATCCGGCATGGTCTCCTCGATCGTACCCAGCGCTTCCTCGCCACTCGTGGCGCAGGTCAGGGCAAACCCCTCCTTGACCAGAACCTGGGCAATCTGCCTGGCATGGTCACAATCGGGCTCCACAAGGACCACCCGGGGCATGTTGGACGTCACCATAGGCATCTCGAACTCAGGAAAAGGCATGACAGCACGGGAAAGTTTGCATTGGCGTTCTCTTGCAGCTAGTCCGAGGTGAACCATTCGTCCGTTTTCAGGGGCGAAGACTAACTCCCGTTGCCGGACCACTGGAAGCCATATCTATGGACATGCAGCCCCCATCCCATATCACGGACCGCCTTCTGGGCCGCAGCAGCCGCAGCGATTCATCGCTCACCACGTCCTCCATGATCCGGACGGGCATCTGGTCGGTCTGCTATTTCGCCTTCTATCTGGCCCAGCAGATCGCCGAGCTTCTGGCGCCTCTCCTGCTGATTCTGGGAGTGGGCTGGTACATCCTGCCACATATCGTCAACGCGATCACCACGAGCGCCGCCACGGCCGATCCGCAGGCCCGTGACATCATGAACCATGTCGCCGGGACTCTTCCAAACCATCTGCAGATCGGCTCTCACCTTATCACGCCGGGCTCCCTGATTTTCGACGGTATCCTGCTCATGGCCATCGCCGCGATCGGAGCCACGGTCTCGGCCCTCGCCGCCCGCAACATGTAAAATGCGTCGGGGTCAGGAGAAATGCCCGGCCCCAGGCAGAAACCCTGAAACGCCCGCGCCCTTGCAATACCACAGCGCGGCAACCCCGGATCCTGCCAGAACAAGACTGGCGCCCCAGGCCGCAATCCAGGCTCCGGTAGACCCGATCATCGACGGACCAGCCGTATCCGTGGGCGCCTGTACCTCTCCGGCCGAGCGCGAATGCAGAACCGCGGAACGGCGGGCATTGCTGCGGCTGGCCATGGCCCCGCTCGCCCGGAACGTCCCTTCTGTTCCGGAAACCGGCGACTCCGCAACGGCAGGTGCAGCCTCCTCTTCCGGGACCTCGAAAACTTCAGACGCGGCGACAGATCCCTCGGGCGCCTCTTCCGGCTTCAAAGCTGCGGGCGCCCCTAGCTCCCAGCTGTCTCCACAGTTGGCGCAGCGCAGACGCTTGACCCCTTTTGCCAGCGCCTCCGGGACCTCAAAGACTGCATGACAGTGGGGGCATTCAATGCGCATTCAATCAATCCCTTCGACAGCCGGCTCCGATCCGGCCTAGCCTGAGCCGTGTGCTTGCCTGTTATGACGAAATGATCGTTATTAAATGGTTAATAGATTGCCCGCCTTTTCAATGAAAACCTCATGATGCGCCTCCTGAATGTCTCGATGATGCCCCCCGGCGTGGGACAGCCCGTTCTGCGGAATCTGACGCTCACCGTCCCGCAGGGGGAGTTCCGCTGGCTGCTCGGACCGTCCGGAGCCGGAAAATCGAGTCTGCTGCGCCTCCTGACGCTCGAAACACGTCCCTCGGCCGGTCAGATGGACCTCCTCGGCGTATCCGTCAGTCAGGCCAGCCGGGCCACGCTACGGAACCTGCGGCGGAGGATCGGGTTTGTTCCCCAGGACTATCGCCTGATCGGGGAATGGACTGTGTTCGACAACGTGGCTCTCCCGCTGAGACTGCGCGGCGCCTCCGAACGCGACACCAGACGTGAAGCCTTCGCCGTTCTGGAATGGCTGGACGTCGCGCATCTCGCTGACAAGCGCCCCGGAACCCTTTCCGGCGGCGAACAGCAGCGCGCTGCCATCGCCCGCGCCCTGATCGGCCGTCCGGAAGTCCTGCTGGCCGACGAACCCACCAACGCCCTCGAGGACGCGCAGGCCCGTCGCCTGCTGGCCACGTTTCAGGAACTGGTGGAAATGGGCACGACCGTCATCGTCGCCACCCATAATGAAGCGCTGGTCCGCGAAGCTCCGGCCGCGTCCATCGTCCTTCAGGACGGCATACTCGCGGGGGCCGATCCTCAGGACGGAATTGCCGCACGCCGGAGCGACAAAGCATGAGCGCGCCTGTCTCCCCCGGCCTGCGCTCCGGCAGCCTGCCGCTTCTGGTCGCACTCATGACCCTGCTGGCCGGGCTCTCGCTCGCCGGGCTGACAGGCGTTCAAACCCTGGCTGAAGGCTGGGCCGGCGCCGCACGCAACGCCACCACGATCGAGATCCCGTCCGACACACCCCAGCTTGAAGACCGCACCCGCGCCCTCATCCAGACCCTCAACAAAACGCCCGATGTCACCACTGTCCGGGAACTTTCCCCGCAGCAGGTACAGACCCTTCTCGCCCCCTGGCTCGGACAGGTCTCGGACAGCGGGCATCTCCCCGGCCTTTCCCTGCCCGTCGTTCTGATCGTCGCCCATACCGGAACACCTGATCTAGGCAAGGTCGTGCATGAGGCCCTGCCAGAAGCCGTCGTGGAAGAGGACCGCCGCTGGGGAGAACGGCTCAACGGGCTGGGAAGCAGCCTCGTCGCCTGCGCCTGGCTTGCGGTCAGCCTTATCGCCGCCATCGCGGTCCTATCAGTCGGCATGACCGTCCGCCGCTCCGTGATGGCCCAGCGCAAGGCTGTCGAGATCGTCCATTTCCTCGGTGCCGGAGATGTGACGATCTCCAGTCGCATTGCGGGCAGGGCCGCCCTTCTGAGCCTGGCCGGGGGCCTCGCCGGACTGTTCTTCCTGAGCCCGGTCATCACCATGCTCGCGCGAAAACTGGCGCCCTTCTCACATGATGCAGGGCCAACCGCACTGCCTGCCACTACATGGCAGACCATGCTGGCCAGCTGGTGGAACACCCTGCATGTCCTGCCCCGCCTCCTTCTCGAAGAACTCGGCGCCCTCCCTCTGATTGCCGCCTGCCTGGGCTGGCTCACCGCGCAGACCGTCGTGCTCGTCTGGCTCCGGCGGCTGCCATGAAGCGACTGTTCCTGACATGTCTGGCTCTGGGCGGGCTCTGGCTGGCGGGATTCGCATGGTTCATTCAGGACGCGAGCAAGGCTTCCGTCACAGCCCCCGTCTGCGACGGCATCGTCGCCCTGACCGGCGGAGAACAACGCGTCGATACGGCCATCACACTTCTGCGGGGCGGATACGGGCATCTGCTCCTGATCTCGGGGGTCGGCCCCCATGTCACGCTACAGCACATCCTGCATCTCCAGCAGGAATCCCTGTCCTCCCCCCTGGCCGAGCGCATCACGCTCGGCCGCCGTGCTACCAGCACGATCGGCAACGCCCACGAAACCGCCCAGTGGGCCCGTGATAATCACCTCCACCGCCTTCTGGTCGTCACGGCCGGCTATCATATCCGCCGGGCGGTTCTCGAAATCCATCGCGTGGCTCCGGATCTGGCTCTCGTCCCCTATCCGGTCGTGCCTCTCGCCCTTCAGGCTCCCCTTTCCCGCCGGACCCTGTTTCTGATGTTCCGCGAATATAACAAGTTCCTCGGCGCGGAAATCTGCGTCCTCACCGGCCTTCCGGATGGCCGGGAAGGACTGGACGGCGCCTGACAGCCCTTGTGCCCGGACCGCTTTTCTGGTGTGCAGAACACCATGATGAGCATTCTGCGCGGCGTCCTTTTCAATCTCTATCTTTTCTGGATCACCCTGTTCATGGGCCTCGGAACCATTCCGATCCGCCTGATGAAAAACCAGGATCTGGCCCTGTCCTACGCGAAACTCTGGGCACGGGCCGTCCTGGCCGGCTTTACCCGGATCTGCTCGGTCCGCATCGAAGTTACGGGGCGCGAGAACCTGCCCCCCGGTCCGCTGCTGATTGCCTCGCAGCACCAGTCCTTCTTCGACGGCTTCATCTGGATGACCCTCGTTGACCGGCCCGATTACATCATCAAATCCGAACTGACCCGTATTCCCGTCGTCGGCCCGATGCTGCTCCTGACCGGCATGATCGCCATCGACCGGAAGGCCGGCTCGAAAGCCCTGCGCAACATGATGCGGGACACCAAGGCGGCCCATGCCGACGATCGCCAGATCATCATTTTCCCCGAAGGCACCCGTACCCTTCCCGGAGAGCGCCATCCGATCCAGCCCGGCATCGTCGCCCTGGCACGACAGACAGACGTTCCCATCGTGCCCGTCGCCACCGATTCAGGCCTGTTCTGGGACCGCAATGCCTGGCTCAAGCGTCCGGGAACCCTACACGTCGTCATCGGCCAGCCTCTGCCGCCACAGCAGGAGCGCAAGGCCTTCACACAGGCTCTGGAGAGCGCGTGGGATGAACTGTGCACAACCCATACCCTTCCCCGCGATCCTGTGGATAACTCTGTGGACCCGGAAAACGCATGACCGGACTGCAAAAAACTGAAATCTTTCAGGACTATTCCAGACCCGACGTGTTCCTGACGTCCCACCTCTGACAGAATCTCTACATCCCTTGGTTTTCTGCCATTTTCGGCATTTCATAATTCCAGAAGCTCCACTTAAGATCACACGTTCGTGAGCGCTTTCCAACGTTTTGGAGCTTCTTTCAATGGCTGGGGATAAAACAGATGGGACTTGACCAATCCCGCAGCCACACCTGAAAAGACATGCTCAATGGCTCGTCCATTCTTTACTGTGCGTTACGGCCGATCTGCTGTGGTATTGATTGCCGTCCTTGCAATATCCGCGGCGCTGGATACAGTCTACTGGCTCCGGACAGTCCACAGGCTGGACGCCACAGCCCGAACCGCCCTGACCGCCGCGCGCGAAAATGGCTGGAGGGTTGAGACGACTCCACTGCACAGGGGCGGCTGGCCCTTCGGGGCCTGGGTGGAACTCAACCGCCTGAACGGCACACACCCCGCCTCGGCCGCGTCGCCTTATGATGCGGGATGGGCCGGTGAGAAAATCCGTCTGGGCGGATCATGGCTCTCCCTGCTCCATGCAGGGCTTCCACTCTCCCTGACAGGACATCAGGCCACCCGCCTTGTCGTGAATGAGAATGTTCTGACCGTGCTGGCTCCGGGCCTTCAGATCCGCTTCCGCAATCCGGAAAACCTGGTCTTTTCGGCGCCCCGGCTTCAACTGGTCTTCTCGGGCCAATGGCCGGACAGACAGTTCTCTGCACAGACCCTGTCCGGACGTCTTATCCGTTTTCCCGCTGCCCGCCCGGACGCCACGCGCCTCGGCCTCATCGCGCATGCCGCCACAGTCAACGGCTTTCCCCTGCCCTACGGCCTCTCCAGCGACCTGCGCAACGCACGTCTGGCAATCGCCCTGACAGCATCGCAGTCATCGCAGGGACTTTCGCTGCTCGACCCCACATCCTACGGACGCCTCATTCTGCAGGATGCCTCCGCCACTCCTGTCCCGGCTTCTCCGGACAACCGGATCACCCTGACAGGCGCCCTCGCCCTGCCGGAACAGAACGGCACGCTCACCCTCACCATGACCCACTGGCAGGAACTGGCTTCCCGTCTCCTCGATCGTCCGGAAATAGAGTCGCATCTCGCTCCCGACCTTCAGGCAGCGCTGCAAAAACTGCTGCAGAAAGCATCCGGCATCCCGGCCATGAAGGAGCGCCCCTTTTCGCTCTCCATGCCCGTCGTCAATGGTCAGATCCTCCCGGATGCACAGGCGGTTTCAGCACTTGTCAGCCAGGGTTTCAGAACCCCCTGAACGCCCGGAAAAATCCCGTATGCCGCATTGATTTTTGTCAAAATCATGTCCGGCGTATCAAACTTTTTCTGGCAAAATGCGTTGATTAGGTTCAAAAGACGGCAACACGCGAAGAGATCACAACTTCGTTACCCTGTTGTGCGTGCGTGAGGCCCCCGGGGAGCCGACATCCTTCCTGCCGGTCTCTGCGTTTCGCCATCTACCCAGAAGGCAATCGACATGTTTGGCTTGTCGGCTCTATTCCTGGCGCGTTTCCAGTTCGCGTTTACAGTCGGGTTTCACATCGTGTTCCCGGCATTCTCGATCGGTCTCGCAGCCTATCTCGCAGTCCTCGAAGGCCTGTGGCTCAAAACGGGTCGCAGCGCCTATCTTGACCTTTTCAAATACTGGCTGAAAGTTTTCTCCGTCGTCTTCGGCATGGGCGTGGTCTCCGGCCTTGTCATGTCCTACGAGTTCGGAACCAACTGGTCGTCGTTCTCACAGAAAGCCGGTCCGATCCTCGGTCCGATGCTGGCCTACGAGGTCATGACGGCGTTCTTCCTTGAAGCCGGCTTCCTCGGCGTCATGATGTTCGGCCTCAACCGCGTCGGCAAAGGCCTGCACTTTGCCGCCACCTGCATGGTCTCGATCGGCACGCTGATCTCCATGAGCTGGATCCTGTCGTCCAATTCCTGGATGCAGACCCCGCGCGGCTACCGCATCGACGAGGCCACCGGCCGGTTCCTGCCGGTTGACTGGTGGCAGATCGTCTTCAACCCCTCCTTCCCGTACCGCATCGTGCACATGGGCCTCGCAGCCTTCCTGTGCGTGGCGTTCATTGTCGCGGGCGTTGCCGGATGGCATCTGCTCAAAGCCCGTCGTGAAGGTCGTCAGGCATCTGAACAGGTCCGCCTGATGTTCTCCATGGCCATGTGGATGGCCGCCATCGTCTCCCCGATCCAGGTTCTGGCCGGCGATACGCAGGGCCTGAACACGCTGGAATACCAGCCGGCCAAGATCGCTGCCCTCGAAGGCGACTGGGAGTCCGAAAGCCGCGCGCCCGAGCTTCTGTTCGGTATTCCGGACATGAAGAATGAGACGACGCATTTCAAGATCGCCATCCCCTATCTGGGTTCGCTGATCCTGACGCACAGCCTCGACGGCAAGGTTCCGGGCCTGAAGGACTATCCGAAGGAAGACCGTCCCTACTCCCCGCTGCTGTTCTTCTCCTTCCGCATCATGATCGCGCTCGGCATGCTGATGGTGCTGATCGGACTGTGGTCGCTGTATCTGCGCTGGAAGGGCAAGCTCTACGACACACCGCTTCTGCATCGCATCGCGCTGTTCATGTCGCCTGCGGGCTTCCTGGCCCTGCTCTGCGGCTGGATCACGACTGAAGTCGGCCGTCAGCCCTTCACGGTCTATGGCCTGCTGCGGACGTCCGACAGCGTCTCCCCGATCGCCCTGCCGAACATCGCGACGTCGATGATCGCTTTCGTCATCGTCTATTTCATCGTGTTCACGGGCGGCATCACCATCCTGCTGCGGACCTTCGCCGAAGAGCCCCATCCGGATCAGCATGGTCCGGCCGAAGATCAGCCCCAGCGCGCTGCGGGTACAACACAGGTCTCCCATCAGCCCCAGCCCGACGCTGGCATGGCGGAGTAAGAACCATGACAGAAACAGCCGGCTTCTGGCTCCCGGTGGTCTGGGCGCTGCTCGCAGCAACCGCCATCTTCCTCTATATCTGCCTCGATGGCTTCGACCTCGGGATCGGCATCCTCTTCCTCAAGGAAAAGGACCACGATCACCGCAACCTCATGGTCAACACCGTCGCCCCCGTCTGGGACGGCAACGAGACCTGGATGATCTTCGGTGGCGCCGCGCTCTACGGCGTCTTCCCCGTGGCCTACGGCACGATCCTTCCGGCGCTCTACCTGCCGGTCCTGTTCATGCTGCTGGCCCTGATCCTGCGCGGCGTGTCCTTCGAGTTCCGCTTCAAGTCGGAATCGCCCATGAGCCAGTTCTTCTGGGACACGGCCTTCTGCGGCGGCTCCTTCGTGGCGGCATTCATGCAGGGCGTCATCCTCGGAACGCTCGTCCAGGGCATCAAGGTCGAGAACAACGTGTTCGTCGGGTCCAGCTTCGACTGGTTCTCCCCGTTCGCCCTGTTCTGTGGCCTTGCCGTGGTCATCGGTTACGCTCTTCTCGGCGCAACCTGGCTCCTGTGGCGCTGTGAGGGTGAACTGCACGACACGATGCGCAGGATCTCCTTCGCTCTTGCCGGGCTGATGCTGGTCACGATCGCACTGGTCTCCATCTGGACGCCCATGCTGCACACCACCTACATGCAGCACTGGCTCGCCATGCCGCAGTTCGCACTAGTCGCTCCGGTGCCTGTCGCCGTCATCGTGCTGACGGGCGTCCTGTTCATGGGACTGCGCAACCCACGCTCGCACCTGCTGCCGTTCGTCGCAACACTGGGCCTGTTCTTCCTGTGCTTCAGCGGCCTTGGCATCAATGTGTGGCCCTACATCGTGCCCCCGACCATCACCATCTGGCAGGCCTCTTCTCCGCCGGAGAGCCAGACCTTCCTGCTGGTCGGTACGATGTTCCTGCTACCGCTGATCCTCTCCTACACGGCCTATTCGTACTACGTGTTCCGCGGAAAAATGTCCGCCGGACATCACTATCACTGAGAACAGGGAGGCCGGCCCATGCGGATCGAATACGGACAGCCCGAACAGAAACCGGGTTTCCTGAACTGGATGAAACGTGTGGGCTGGTTCGTGGCGATCTGGGCCGGCGGCGTTGTCGTCGTCGGCCTCGGCGCCGAACTGCTCAAGAAGATCATCTTCGGCTGGTAACGGCCCAACGATCCTTCACAAAAAAGCCCCGTCTCTTTCGAGCGGGGCTTTTTTTGTGCCTTCAGAACGTATCCTTTTCCCTGCGCAGCCGCGCAAACGTCGCGACATCCGGCGCCAGCAGGAAAGGATTGGTCCTACGCTCCACACCCAAGCTGACCGGGAGCGTCGGCCGCCCCGCTTCCAGCAGTTGCTCGACTTCCCCGGCCCGCGCCCTCAAAGCCGCGTTGTCCGGATCGACATGCAGCGCGAAAGCCAGATTGGAGCGGGTATATTCATGCCCCGCACAGACAAGCGTCTGATCCGGCAGACTGTCATAGCGATGCAGACTGTCGAACAGCTCCTGCGCCGTCCCTTCCAGCAGCCGCCCGCATCCCAGGCTGAACAGCACATCCCCGCAGAACAGCGCCGGAACCTCGGGCACGACATACGACACATGCCCTACCGCATGGCCCGGCGTGGACAGAACCCGGATCTGCGCGCTGCCCAGCGAAAAGCTGTCCCCGTCCTCGACGTCATGGTCCAGCCGGGGCAGCCATTCCCTTTTCTGCCGCGGTCCATACACCTTCGCGCCATAGCGCTCCCTAAGTGCGTCAGTCCCCGCTGTATGATCGGCGTGATGATGGGTCAGCAGGATCATGTCGAGCCGCCCTTCCCCGATTTCGTCCATGATCGGCCCCGCTTCACCGGGGTCCACAACGGCGCGCTGACCCTCCGTCGCGGTCAGCAGCCAGGCATAATTATCGGAGAGAACCGGAATCGGCTTGATATCGAGTGGCATGACTGTTCCCCTTGGAGTGTCCTGCTGATGAGGTAGCTGCATGCTGACGTCCCTGGCCCGCATCCGTTCCGATGATGCCGCCACTTTCTATGAAAGCCGACAGGGCCAGCGCACGGCGCTGCTTCTCAACGACCGCCTGCAGAGCATCATGCCCCCCATGCGCGGCCGAAGGATCCTCGGGATAGGCTACACAGCCCCCTATCTCCCGGAAAGTGCGGAATTCGCCGTTTCGGGCCGCCTCCTGCACCCGCAGACGCAGCGCAGCACCCGTCCCACCCGAAGCCAGACCCGGAACATCCCCTGGGCGGACTGCATCGTCAGCAGCGGACGCCTGCCCTTCGACGACCTCTCGATGAACGCCGTCCTCGTGGTCCACGGCCTCGAATTCACCCGCTTCGCTCCGGATTTCCTCCGCGCCATCTGGCGCACTCTCAGCGATGACGGGGTCCTGACGCTGGTCGTTCCCAACCGCTCCGGCTACTGGGCTCACACGGATGCCACGCCCTTTGGTTACGGCATCCCCTACAGCAGCGGCCAGCTGACGCGCCTGCTCGATCAGGCCCTGTTCCGGATCGAACATCATTCCAGCGCGCTGATGATCCCACCCGCCGCACTGTCAGTCACGCATGGCCGCCTGATGGAACGGGCAGGCCGCACACTGCGACTGCCCTGCGGCGGAGTGCATGTCGTCACCGCCCGCAAGAATGTCTATGCAGGAACGCCCCTGATCGACGAAAAACTGTGCGTCCCGCTCCCCCGGCAGGTGGCCGAGCCCGCCTGAAGGCGACGGAAGCAGAAAACCTGCCCGAAAAACGCCTTCTTTGTGGCGAATTCTTGACCCTCCCGCCGTGTGCCGTAAGAGTGCGTTCCATGTCGCTGATCCAGTCCTTCAAGCTTGTCCTGTCGCCGCCGCATCGCGCCGCGACTCCCTTTCTCCTCGCGGGTTCACTCGTCGGGCTTCTCGGACGGGCCACGCCCTGGCGCCCTACCCGCCTGCTGGGCAACGCGGGCATCGCCTTCACGGCGTTCTGTCTCTACTTCTTCCGCGATCCCAAGCGCGTCCCGCCACCGCGCACGGATCTGGTGCTGGCCTCCGCTGATGGCCGCGTCACATCCGTCGCGCTCGTCACCCCACCTGCCGCTCTGGAAATGGGCCACACCCCGGTCTGGCGCGTCTCGACGTTCCTGTCCGTGCTGAACGTCCACATCAACCGCATGCCAGCCGCCGGTGAAGTGACGAAGATTGCCTATCACGCCGGCAAGTTCCTCAATGCCAGCCTCGACAAGGCCTCCGAACACAATGAGCGCAACGAACTGCGCCTGACGCTGCCGGACGGTCGCAACATCGGCGTTGTCCAGATCGCCGGGCTGATCGCACGCCGTATCCTGTGTTTCGTCGAGGAAGGCGACCGCGTGGAAGCCGGCGAGCGCTTCGGCCTGATCCGCTTCGGCTCACGCACGGATGTCTATCTGCCGCCCGGCGTTGAACCCCTGGTTGTGGAAGGGCAGACCATGGTTGGTGGCGAAACTGTCCTGGCGAAGCTCTGAGCCAGACGCCGTTCATGACCACACCGCCAACGGTTGAACCCATCCGCCCCGCCAAAAGACGTCGCATCCGACGCAGGCTCCGACGCATGGGGCGCAATCCCCGCACCCGCGTGCGGGGGCCGTCGTTCAACCGCCTCATCCCCAACATCATGACCATGCTCGGCCTCTGCGCCGGGCTCAGCGGCATGCGTTTCGCGCTCGAACACCAGTTCGAACCCGCGGCCGTGGCGCTGCTGATCGCCGCCTGTATCGACGGCCTGGACGGGCGGATCGCCCGCCTGCTCAAGGGTGCCACCCGCTTCGGCGCGGAATTCGACAGCCTGTCGGACTTTGTCTGCTTCGGCGTGGCACCGTCCTTCGTGCTGCTGATGTGGTCGCTCGAACATGCCGGGCGCTACTCTTTCGTCCCCTGCATCCTGTTCACGGTCTGCATGGCGCTACGTCTCGCCCGCTTCAATGCAAGCCTCGATGACGATGATAAGCCGGAATATTCCTACAGCTTCTTTACGGGCGTTCCCGCCCCTGCGGGAGCCGGACTGGTGCTGTTCCCGGTCTTCCTGGGCCTTGAGGCCGACCGGCTGCATGCCGGGGGACTGGCCGCCTTTGCCCGCCTGCCCATCGTCTCGGCCGTCTGCCTGATCTTCACAGGCCTGCTTCTGGTCTCGACCCTGCCGGTCTGGTCCTTCAAGAACTTCAAGGTCCCGGCGCGTTACGTCCTGCCCCTGATGCTGGGAACCGGCCTCTACGCCGCCCTTATGGTCGCAGACCCCTGGGGCGCCCTTGCGGGAGCCGGACTGCTCTATATCGCGATCCTGCCTTTCTCCCGCCGCTCCTATCACCGCCTGAAACAGGCGGCGGAAGAAATGTCGGAAACGGTGGAAGAAGAACCCGCCTAAGCCGCATAAAGCCCAACAAAAAAGGCCGCCCGGTCACTCGGGCGGCCTTTTTCATATCCAGCCGATGAGCCGGTTTACTCCGTCACGTCCCACAGCCACGCTGCGCCACGAACGCCCGAACTGTCACCGTGCTTGTTGCGCACGATCGGCGTCGTGCAGACCGGCGTGATGACATGCTTGGCCAGAAGCGGCGGCACGCGCTCATACAGCGTATGCAGGTTGGACACGCCACCACCGAGAACGATCACATCCGGATCGAGGAAGTTGATGACCATCGCGCAGGCTCGGGCGAAACGCTCGGTGTAACGACCCAGTGCCGCGATGGCGGCCTGATCGCCATTGGCCGCCGCCTCCTCGATCCCGGCTGTATTGCGGTGACCCGGCCCCTTCCAATCCACCGCCAGGGCCGGACCGCTCAGATAGCGCTCCATGCAGCCCTTGTTGCCGCAGAAACATTCACGTGGAGGCGCGTCCTCTTCCGTCGGCCAGGGCAGAGGCAGATGCCCCCACTCGCCCGCAATATGATGACGCCCTTCAAGAACACGGCCGTTATTGACGATGCCCGCCCCCATGCCGGTTCCGATGATAACGCCGAACACCGTCAGCATGCCCTTGGCCGCGCCATCCGCCGCTTCGGACAGGGCAAAGCAGTTCGCGTCATTTTCCGTCCGGACCGGACGCGCCAGCGCAGATTCTACATCCTGACCGAAAGGCTGGTTGTTCAGCCAGGTCGCATTGGCGTTCTTGATCAACCCGGTCTCGGGGGAGATTGATCCCGGAATGCCGATGCCCAGCGTGGACGTATGCTGTCCGGCCGAAACGCGGTGGCTCGGCACCGCACCCAGACGACGGTCCACATCCGTCACCAGATCACGAATGGCCAGAACGGCTTCATTATAGATACCGGGATTGGGAATGCGTTCACGCAGGACGAGATCGCCCGAACGGTTCAGAACGGCAATTTCGATCTTCGTGCCACCAAGATCAATTCCAAGGCGATAATCAGCCATCTCTAGCCCTGTGCTCTATACGG
The DNA here is from genome assembly GCF_015244525.1 of Gluconobacter sp. R75690. Lineage (NCBI taxonomy): Bacteria > Pseudomonadati > Pseudomonadota > Alphaproteobacteria > Acetobacterales > Acetobacteraceae > Gluconobacter > Gluconobacter sp. R75690. The sequence continues at coordinate 57,188 of NZ_JABCQB010000005.1, forward strand.
TGACCTGAAAGACAGGCGACCGAACCTCATGGAAAACGCATCCAGTGCGTCCGTCTGCTTTAACGCGAAACCGTGTTACGGCAAGCCGTCGGGGGACAAAACTTCGTTGTTTCAGGAAAATTCCCGCGTCCGGACAAACCGTTCAGACCTGCGCCAGTTCCTGCAAAGCCCGCAGAATATCGTCCGGCGACGGCGGACATCCCGCAATCGAACGCCGTACCGGCGTCAGCGCCTCCAGCCCCCCCAGCGTCGCATAACCGGCCGGAAAAGGCCCGCCATCCACCGCGCAGGCGCCCACAGCAATCAGGCTCCGGCCCGGCGGCATGGCCCGCCACACCCGGTCCACCATTTCAGCACAGACCCGCGTCACCGCCCCCGTCAACAGCAGCCAGTCCGCATCCGCCGGATCGCTCACACAGACAAAACCCGCCTGCTCCAGCGCGAACGCACTGCCATTGAGGGACTCGATCTCCATGAAGCATCCCTCGCACCCACCGGTCTCAAGGACATACAGCCCGATCGGCCGCTCCCGCCGCAGAACTTCTCCTTCCACAGACGCCCGCCCGCGCGCTGCATCCATGAAAGCGTAAAGCAGGCTCAGAGGCCCCGTCCGTTGCCCAGTCTTCACAGCGCAATCCCCGCCGGTGAAATCCCGATCGAACCCAGAGCCACCGGCACCCGGCTGACGGGATAGCCCCGCAGCATCGCGCCCAGAACCGGCAGAAGCGATACGCCCGGGTCCCGCACATGCAGGCTCTCGATCCGCCCGTCTTTCAAGCGCACCCAGTACCACACGTCTCCGCGCGCGCCCTCGGCCACGCCAATGCCCTCATCCGTCCGGTCCGGCGCGGGCTCGTCGTCTTCCAGACCGATACTCCCCAGGATCCGCTCCAGCAGCTTCAGGGAATCGCGGATTTCCGCAAGCCGCAGCCCTTCACGCGCCCGGGCATCGCCCTGGCTCGATCCTGTCGCCCGCAACGCCTCCAGCCGCATCCCTGCTTCCCGTCGCCGCATGTCCATGCTGCGACCGCTCGCGCGCCCGGTCACGCCCCCCACGGCAAAACGCTCGGCCAGCCGTACATCCAGAACCGCAAACCCGTCCAGACGTGGCGCAAAAACCCGGTGAAGCTCTTCCAGCGCCGCAAGACGCGGCTGCATCGCCGCATGAACGGCCTGAGCCAGCGGCACGATCTCGAGCCCATCCCGAAACCCGTCACAGGCCACCATATCCATCAGACGGCGGGAAACGCCTTGCTCCGCACAGGCCCGAGCGATGGCTTCCCGCGCATGATCGCAATGCGTCGCGAGCAGCTCCGCATCCACGCCCCGCGCCGTCCGGGCCATGTCGAACAGATGAAGCGACATCCGTTCGATCTCCAGCAGCACCATCCAGACATCCCGGATACCAGGCCCCGGAACCAGCCCGCGCGCCTGCGCCACAGCCCGCGCAAAAGCCAGCGGATGCGCCACGAACCCGCCCGCTGTCATCCGCGACACCAGCAGCATGGCCTCTTCCGGCGTCCGTCCCAGCAGGCGCGACACGACCCCGCGATGCGCCCCGCCCGCACAGACCTCCACACTCCGGACCTTGCCCTTCAGAACCTCGAAGGACAGTTCGAGCGGTCCGCTCAGCCCCGTCTGCTCAGGACGCAGCAGATGGCTTCCCGCCAGCGGCCGCAATCCCCCCGCGGCCGGCCCCGGACGGGACGACAGCGGCCAGGTGGACGTCCAACCGCCCTCATCCAGCGCCGGTGCTCCGTTCCCACGGGCATCCATCGCTTCCACGCCATAGAGGTCATAGGCCACGCGCTCGCCCCACTCGGCCCCCGCAAAACGCGAGGACGGCGCAAGATAACGCCGCTCTTCCACCGCCGTACTCGCCAGAAGCGGACGATCCCCCTCCAGCAGCAGCACATAGGCACGGGCATCATCCGCCCAGCAGGATATCAGCGGCAGCGTCGCACCCGGCGCAGACAGCATCGCGCTCCACTGTTCGGCATCGAGATGATAATGCGACAGCGCAACCCGCTCGCCGCTGCGGATGATCCGACCCATCCCCATCATGGCCGCCACCCCGTCACCGGATGCCAGGCCAGAAACAGCGGACCACACAGCCCCCCCAGCAGCAGAACCGCCTGCATCACGGCCACCATGCCCCGCTCTCCCCGCGCAAACGCCAGCAGAAGCGTCCTGTGCCGTACCGACCACAGAGCGGGCAGCAGACACACCACCAGCAGAACAAGCTGCCCGGTTTCAAGCGAACGCCCGATCCCGACAAGCGCACAGAACACCGGCCAGGGCGCAGCCCCGGCCGCGATCCCGTCCTCGCCCTCTGCCCCGCGCAGATCCAGAACCGCAAGCCCGAGCGCCGCAAGCAGCAGCAGGACCAGCGCCGTGCCTTCCCCGGTCGCAGCCGCCAGGGCCCCGAATGCAGACAGCATCGGCAGGGACATGCTCCGGCCCGAGGAGCGTGACGAGACGAGCATGATGATCGTCCCGAACCCCGCAATCAGCATCAGCAGATGAACCATAGGATACGCACTCAGCCGGAACATCAGCATGAGCGCCGAAAACCGCAGCCCCGTATCCAGAAGTGCTGCTTCAGGCGCCGGAGCCGGCGATGGTCCAAGCCCCGCCACCATGCACAGCCCCACCGTCAGCAGCACCGCACCAAGCGACGACTGCTGCATCGGCAGAAGCGACGCTCCCAGAAGCCCCAGCACCACACCGCCCAGCCGGCTGCGCGCCATATCCCAGACAACAAGCGCCTTGCGGGGCCCACGCCCCTCGCGCCAAGCCAGAAGGACCGTTCCCGCACCACACAGGACCGTCACGGCAAAGGCCGAGTGAATGTTCAGCGCCAGAAGCGCACAACCCGTCACCAGAAACGGCAGGATCCGCCCGGTCCGGTCCTGAGCCTGCGGCAGAAGCAGCGGAATGGCCGTCACGATGCACGAACACGCCGCCGCCAGCGCATCCGTTCCCGGCATGAGCCAGACAGCCAGGGGCGTAATGACGAGGCCCGCCACAGCGAAGGTCAGACTGCTGGCAGACTGGCGGTTTTCCGGCGTCAGAAGGAGCAGGAACGCCGCCAGAAGCGGCCAGACCGTTACGGCAAACAGCGTTCCAACAGGAGCAAGCGGATGCATCAGACGTCCTCCACCCTGCGCCACGCCAGACGCGGCAGAAGCGTCACACCGAGCGCCGCCAGAACGCCCCACAGGCTCAGCGCTGCCGCAAAAAGCGGCCATGAATGAAGCACGCAGGCCACGACAACCAGCCCGTCCGCGGCCCGCAAAAGCCCCGTGAACTGAACCAGCGGCGTGCCCCACGCAGCGCCACAAAGACCGGCCAGAACCGCCCCCGCGCCCAGAACAGGTGCAAGCCCCAGCCCCGCACCGGACAGTCCGAGCGCGAGCAGCAGCACAAGCGTCCCGACAACCGGCAGAACAGCCGCCCGGTCCGGCGCTTCCGCCGCAAACCGCCGCAGCCACGCCCAGGCCAGCACATTCAGCCCAACCAGAGCCGCAGACGTCAGAAGTGCCATCAGCCCCGAACAGACCGTCGCCCCTGCAAAAGCACAGACTGCCCCGTAAAGCGGCAGCCCCCGCCCGTCCTTGCCCAGACCCGCCAGCGCAAGAAGCAGCAGTAATCCAAACCCGACGATCATGTGCCGAACCTCCCCGCCAGAGCCAGAAGAAGCGCCACACCCGCAAACAGCGCCGTCAGCCGTGCGCTCCGCTCCTGCGCCATCAGACGCAGCCCGACCGCCACAGCAACCGTCAGCGCCAGCCGGCCGCCCAGCGCCAGCAGCCCGAGCCACCAGCTCTGCACACCACCCTGCGCCAGCCCGACACTCACCGGCAGCGCCATATCTGCCAAAAGCAGCAGCCAGCCGCAGTTCAGCACATCGGCAATGCTGCGCGCGGCCTCACGTTCATGCCGGTCCCGCAATCCGGACAGCATCTGCGTCACATCATCCGAACGCAAAGGCGGACAGGCAATTCCAAGCGCCAGCGCACAGGCCGCAAGCGCCCCTTCCAGGCCCGGCTCAGGCTCGATATGCAGCATCGCGCACAGGCCAGACAGACCGTCCGTTCCCGGCGCGGCCAGAGCAATCAGGGCCTCGGTCAGACACAGGAGCAGCACCGCAGGCACAAGACGCGCCGCCGCCCCCTGCAACAGCCCCGGCCCCAGAAATCCGCGCCCCAGCAGCACGACCAGTCCGATAACAAGCGGATCAGCCAGCGACGACAGCCCCGATCCCGTCGTGACCGCCGGCAGACACACAAGCGTCAGCACACCCGCCGTCAGCGCCAGCGCCGGACGCCCGCCCAGCGGAACCTGAACCAGCGATCTCCAGAAACGAGCCGTCTGCAACAGACGGAACCGCACTGTCCCGACCGAACGTCCCGCCAGCCAGAACGGCAGAGTGTCCAGACACCAGCCCATCACGGGCGCCAGAACGAGAAGCAGCCCCAGCTGAAACAGCGCTTCCAGCACGGACAGCAGGATCAGCCCGATCTCATGCCCCATCACGCCATCACTCCCAGCACCGCCAGAACGAGACCAAGAAGCATAAGCCAGAGCCCCACCGCGCCCTGACGCAGATCAGGCAGAACAGGAGCCTTTACGCCGCCAAGCGCCCTGAGACGACGCCGCCCCGCCACAATGACGCAGCGCATTTTCCAGCCCAGAGACGGCGCTTCCTCAAACAGGCCGTCCCCGACCGAAAGCAGATTTCCCAGTGCAGGAAGAAGCGTGGAAGCCGTCTGCACGATCCCGCCGACAACCCGCCATGGACGCACCAGCACACACCACAGAACCGCCCCCGTCAGCACGAAAGCCGGCAACCGCAGAGAAGCTCCGTCTCCTCCGCCCATACGCCAGACAGGCCAGACCCACTCCCCACCTACGAAATGTAGGACCGGGCTCACCATTCCGAACACCAGAGCGGGCAGCAGCAGACTTCCAGCCCCCACCAGCAGGACGGAAACGCCCGAAACACGCCCCTGCCACGCACGGAACACGCGCCCCACGACAAGAATATCCGACAGACCAAGCAGGCCGAGCAGCAGGGCGACCGCCACCCCAAGCACGCTCCACCCCTCGACACCCGCAGCCATACCAAGCGCGGCATGAATCCCGAGCCACAGGACAACCAGCCCCGGCAAAGGCGGAAACGGCAGCCGCAACACCGACAGTACCGGAAACACGCGTCCCAGTGCGGCCGTCAGAACCAGCAGTGACAGATCAAGAAGTGTGGCTTCCAGTGCAATCCGGGCACAGACCGCAAGACCTTCCGCCTGCGCCGCCACGACCAGAACCATCAGAAGAACAGGCCGCAAAAGCCCCAGATCTCCCGGACGACAGGCCCCGAGCACAGACCGGCCAAGCAACCCGATCACAGCGGCCCCAAGCCCCGCGACGAGTTCTGCCGAAACCGCCGCCGGCGCATGCCAGACCAGCGATACGCCCAGAATACCCATTACGGCGGGAAATGCCCCGCCTTCCTGTTCTACGTCAGGCCGGCGCACCAGCGCGGACCAGAACAGGACCGGCAGCACTGCCAGCACGACGAATGTCTGGGCAGGAAACAGCACAGACAGCAGTAGAGCCGGAACGCTCCACACTACCGGACAGGCCTCCCGGTCCTGCGCCACAATCACGCCCAGCGCGACTGCCTGAACGGCTGGCGACAGGCCCAGAACCGCAGCCAGCGCCGCCACACAGAGAACCATGGCTCTCCCAGCTCGCCCCGGCTGCATCGCCTGCACACAGGCAGGAACGACCAGAAGCGCCAGGCAGAGAGAAACTGGATCAACGTGGAAAAGGGAGGCGAAAATATGCAGGGCGCGGTCCGGACAAAAAGTGGAAACGGACCGCAATCATCACGACCGTCAGATCATGGCGAGAGATACCTTGCGTTTCGGCGGAGGGAAAGCACTGTCCAGCGTTTTGAGATCCGCATCCGTCAGACTGATCTCCAGACTGGCCAGATTTCCGGCAACATGCTTCGGAGACCCGGCCTTCGGAATGGCCATCACATTCGGTCGGCGCAGCACCCAGGCCAGCGCGATCTGAACCGGATCGGCAGGCCCCTGCGACGTCTCATGCCGCGACGCTACGTCTTTCAGAGCCGGATGTTCCAGAAGCTCCCCGCCCTGCCCGAGCGGCGAATACGCCATGGTGACCGTATCGGTGCTCAGATCATGATCCAGAAGATCGAACTCTGTCCCACGATGCTCAAGATTATACAGAACCTGATTGACCAGACAGTTCCCCGACAGGCTTTCAATTTCCTCCATGTCATCGACATCGAAATTCGAAACACCCCAGCCCCGGATCAGCCCGTCATCCTTTAGATCCTCGAACGCGCGGATTGTCTCCTCAAGCGGCGTACCCCCGCGCCAGTGCAGCAGGTACAGATCAAGCCAATCCGTATCGAGATGCTTCAGTGAACGCCGGCACGCCTTGCGCACACCATCATACGACGCATTGGACGGCACGACCTTGCTGACGAGATAAACGTCATCGCGCACATCCGCGATGGCTTCCCCCACCAGTTCTTCCGACCGGCCGTTGCCATACATCTCGGCCGTATCGACAACCCGCAGTCCGGCTTCCAGCCCCTGACGCAGGCTTTCGATTTCGTCCACGCGCCGCGCGGCGCTGTCGCCGATATTCCAGGTTCCCATGCCCAGCGCGGGGACCGTGACACCATTCCTGAGTGTGACTGTTTTCATGACCGTTTCCTGCCTGTGTCTTCAGACAACGACAGGATCAGCCGGCTGTTCCCTCGAAACTTCAGTCTGCGCCACCGTATCCGTCCCCGGCGCGACACCGTTCTGCGCCAGAAGATCCCGCAGCTTGCGCACGATCGGGAAGACCTCGACGTTATGATCGCCGCCCAGTTCGCGCCAGGCGTTCTGCTCCAGTTCCATGATTTCGCGGTCTTCTTCAAATATCCGGTGCGTGAAAATACCCAGCGCAGGCCAGATCATGTCGATCAGGAACGGCGTCTTGGGCCGCAGCACCGACAGCAGGCCGAAACACTGCGTACTCATGCCATCCGCCGCATTCGGCACATAAACGCTGAACAGTTCCATGATCAGATCGCCGTCCTTGTCATGGATTTTCAGGCTCTGATACGGATAGGTCGTGCGGATACTGACGATTTCCTCGACCGGCTGCTCCCGGTTCGGATCATCGTGATGCTTGCCGAAGATCAGGCGTTCCGCCAGTGGCTGCTGGTTTCCCGCCCGCGCAAAGCTGTAACGCGCCTCGATGAAGTTCTCGCCCGCATCCTGCCCCAGAAAACGCGCCCTGATCTGCCCCATCTGGCGGCGGTGCAGGAACTGATGGTTCATGTCCATCAGGTTCTCATGCATGAACGTGTAGTGGCACTTCACAACCGGGCTGAAACGCCGCGTCTTGAACGCCGGATTGTCCACCTGGGCCAGAGGCGGCAGCGGCACGCTCTCCGCTTTTTCCGCATCGCCGGGAAAAATGAAGATCATCCCGCCCGCCTCACGACAGGGATACGTCTTCACGCCATTCGGCAGTTTGCCCTTGCCCAGATACGGCACATCGATGCACCGCCCGGACCGGCCATAAGCCCAGCCGTGATAGCAGCACTGGACCGCCTCACCGCTGACCTTGCCCAGACTGAGCGGAACCTGACGGTGCGCACAACGGTCTTCAAGCGCGAAGACACTTCCTTCTTCAGGACGCACCAGTGCAATGGGAAAGCGTCCGAACCGTCGCCCGATCGTCTTGCCGCGCTTGAGATCCTTCGACCAGGCCAGCGGATACCAGAAGTCGGGATTGATATCGACGCGACGAAGATCAGTTTTCAAAGGCGCGGGGGAAGAATTCGTGGGCTCTGGCACAGTCAGGCGTCCTCTCCAGTGGAATGAACGGCACCCCGGTTACGGAGCGTCTTCCATCAAGGGTCTCAGACACAATTTGAAACCTTACCCCGCCTTTTTCCAGCCCCGCTCTTCCTGTTTCCAGTACACGAGATTGTGACCGGAAGATTTCATGGCCACCCAGCGTTGTCTTGCCCGCTGAACGGATTGCGGATTTCCGCCATCGAAAAGATCGAAAATCCGCGTAAAGGGCGCGAACGCATCGCTCCCCGCGCCATCCACGCGGAACAGGAACCGCGCCTCGTTCGGCACGTCCTCACCCTCGGTCAGCCAGATCGGCTGCCGGGCCGCGTGGCCGCTCTTCGCCGTGCCATGCGGCAGCCAGACCGGGTCCCGGCACGCCCAGAGCGCCGCATCCAGCGCCATGACCGCAGCCGCATCCGGGCAGCGCACGACCGCGCGTTCCCCCGCATCCAGCGTCCGGCCCAGCAGGGCCGGAAGCGCTTCTTCAAGCGGCGTGCGCGTCAGATGATAGAACCCGACATCCACGGCGTAATTCCGCTCCTCAGGCGCTGGCTTCGTGAGCCTTTACGAAGCAGTCCAGCAGACGCACGCCAAAGCCCGTCGCACCCTTTGGGGCAATAGCGGACGCCTTGGTCTTCCAGGCTGTCCCTGCGATATCCAGATGCGCCCAGTCCGTGTCGCCCACGAAGCGCTTGAGGAACTCCGCCGCCAGGATCGCACTGCCCGGACGACCACCGATGTTCTTCATGTCGGCGATATCGGAATCGAGTTCACGGTTATAGGCGTCGCCCATCGGCATCCGCCACAGACCTTCGCCGACCTGCGCCCCGGCCTCGGCCAGCCCCTTGGCCAGCGTATCGCTGTTGCTGAACAGACCCGCGTTCTCATAACCAAGGCTGACCACGATCGCGCCCGTCAGCGTCGCCAGATTGACCATCAGCTTCGGGCTGAAGCGCTTGCGCGTATAGGACAGCACATCCGCCAGAACGAGGCGTCCTTCTGCGTCCGTGTTCAGAACCTCAATCGTCTGACCGTCATAGGCCCGTACGATATCGCCCGGACGCTGGGCCCCACCGGACACCATGTTCTCGACAAGACCAACCACACCGATCGCATTGACCGGCGCCTTGCGACGGGCCAGCGCGCTCATCAGACCAATCACGGTCGCAGCACCACCCATATCGGTCTTCATCTCGTCCATGCCAGCCGCCGGCTTGATGGAAATGCCACCGCTGTCGAAGGTCACGCCCTTGCCGATGAACGCCAGAGGAGCATCGCTGCCACCACCATTATGGCGGACGATCACCGTGCGCGGCTTGTGCACACTGCCCTGGGCCACGCCCAGAAGCGCGCCAAAGCCCAGCTCTGTCATGGCTTTTTCGTCGAGCACTTCAACCGTCAGGCCAAGCTCACGCAGTTCTTCAATGCGCTGCGTAAAGGTCTGAGGATAAAGCACATTCGGCGGCTCGCTCACGAGGTTCCGTGTCAGAATCACACCCTGCGAGACCGCATCCAGAGCCGTCCACCGCGTCTGCGCTGCCGCAACATCGGAAACCGCAACATGCAGCGTTTTCAGAACCGGACGGCTCTCGGATTTCTTCGTGCGGTACAGATCGAAATCATAGGATGCCAGACGCGCCCCCAGAGCCGCGTCCGGAGCAAACTGCTCCAGTCCTTCGGAAAAAGCCAGAACAGCGCTTTCAACACCATCCAGCAGACGAACGGTCCGACCGGCCGCGTTCTCGATGGCCACGGCATCAATCGCCGCACCACCCTTGGGTTTCACGCCGGCAAGCACGACCTGCGACAGTCCTTCCGCCGGAGCCGGAAGCACCACGCTCTGCCCGGCCTCACCCTTGAAGCCTTTCAGCGCAACGGCGCGCGAAACGGCCCCCGCGGAAGCATTGTCCAGCGCAGCAAATGTCTCGCCGGACGCCGCATCGCACAGCAGGACAACAGCTCTGGGCGCATCCGCAGAAAAGGCTGGAAAGGAATCGAAAATCACTGAAAGCATGATGGTCCTGCCGTCTGGAACATGAAGTCGTTGCCTCCGTTATCGGGAACACCGACCGCCCCCGCAAGTCCTCCCCTCATCCGGCATGAAGAAAGACCGCCCGATGCGCCGTCCTCTCCTGACGCTTCTGCTCTGCTCCGGCCTCGCCTGCACTGCCCCGCACGCACAGGCCACCTCACGGCTCACCGACATCAAGCCTATCCCACTCGGCAACAGCCCCGTCACGCTTCATCAATCGGGCTTCCCGGACGTGACCATCACCCCGCTGTGGCGTGAAAACGGAAACGCATGGAGCTACCATCTTTATACCGTCACCACCCGCGACACAGAGCAGCCCGGCCGCACAAGCCTCATCGATACGGAAAACCCGGACCATGCCGGCCAGCTTCTCGACATGCTGCAGGACAGTCCCCACACCGGCGAAGACGCGGTCCAGACCATCCATTTCGCATCCGCCCGTATAAACGGAACCCCGGCTCTTCTGCTGTTCGTAACAACCCGCGACACTGGCACCAATCCCGTTCCGCAGCCCAGCCCGGCGCATATCCGCGTGTACCAGCTGACCCAAGGGGACGGAGAACCGGGCAGCACACCGTTTTATTTCGCATTCCGCACCACGCTCATATCTCCGGTCACGACCTGCCACGCAGACATCGCCCTGAGTGCCGCAACAAAAATCCCGTTTGCAAAATGGAACGGGGATCAGGAGCCTGTCCCGACCTGCCCGCAATAACGGGCGCATCAGCACATGACGCAAAAGCCATCTTGGAGTAGTCTGGACGAATGACTTCTGCCTCACCCATCACCGTCCCTGCGGACGATGACCGCGCCCTTCTGGCCCTGGCGTTCCGGCTCGCATCCGAAGCCTCGGACATCATCAACGCCATCCGCGAACGTGGCTTCCGGACGGACATCAAGGACGATGCCTCCCCTGTCACGGAAGCGGACCACGCCTCCGAACATCATATCCTGTCGGGCCTGCGCGCGGCCTGCCCGTCCATTCCCGCCATCGGCGAGGAAGAAATGTCGGCCGGAATCCGGGTGAACGCGGAAGACGCCTACTGGCTGGTCGATCCCCTCGACGGGACACGCGGCTTTGCCTCGGGCGGAAAGGATTTCACCGTCAATATCGGCCTGGTCCGCCATGACCGTCCGGTTCTGGGCGTGGTTGCCCTGCCAGGTTACGGCCTGATCTACAGCGGCGGACAGGGTCTCGGCGCCCACCGCTCGGACGGCACAAACAGCACGCCGATCCATACCGCCACGCCTCCTGCAGAAGGCCTGCGCGTTCTGGCCTCGAGCCATCACGGCAATCCCGAACTTCTGGAGCGCTGGCTCGCCGGACGACAGGTTGCCTCCGTCGAGAAGCTGTCATCCTCGGTCAAGTTCATGCGGGTCGCCGAAGGGGCCGCGGATTTCTATCCCCGCTTCGGCCCCACAATGGAATGGGACACAGCTGCCCCCCAGGCCATTCTTGAAGCCGCAGGTGGCGCCCTGCTCGACGAGACCGGCGCGCCCCTGCGCTATGGCAAGCCGGACCGGCTGAACGGCTCATTCTACTGCACCGGAGGCGCATCTTGAGCGACACGCTTCACACCGAGCGTCTGACAGCCACCCCCGAAGGCATCCGCCGCGCCGCCGAACTCCTCAAGGCCGGAAAGCTGGTCGCATTCGGAACCGAGACCGTCTACGGCCTTGGCGCCATTGCCTCGTCCGACACCGCTGTCGCAAAGATCTTCGCCGCCAAGGGACGCCCGCGCTTCAACCCGCTCATCAGCCATCTCCCCGATGCTGAAAGCGCCTTCGCGCAGGCGTCGCTGAGCGGCAGGATGGAAGACATCGCCCATGCGCTGGCCGAGCGTTTCTGGCCCGGCCCGCTGACGATGGTTCTGCCCCGCTCCCCGAATTCAACCGTCTCCGACCTCGCGGCGGCCGGCCTGTCCACACTGGCGCTGCGTGTTCCGCGCGGCAAGACGGCCCTGGCGCTGCTCCGCGAAGTCGGCGCTCCCGTTGCCGCGCCGTCTGCGAATGTCTCAGGCACGGTCAGCCCGTCCGATGCGTTCCACGTCCTGCGCTCGCTTGATGGCCGGATCGACGCGGTTCTGGATTCCGGCCCCTGCTCGATCGGCGTGGAAAGCACCGTGCTCGACCTGACCCGGGAGGTGCCCGTTCTCCTGCGTCCCGGCGGTGTGACGCTTGAAGACCTCACCGAACTGTGCGGCCCCATCCGCCATCCGGATGATTTTTCCGAAATCGCCCCGGCCTCGCCTGGTCGGCTGGCCTCGCATTACGCCCCGAGCCTGCCTGTCAGGCTGGATGCGACCTCCATCGCGCCCGACGAAGCCCAGCTTGCCTTCGGCACGCCCCTTCCCGGAGCCGGCCTGACATGGAACCTGAGCGAAAGCGGCAATCTTGAAGAAGCGGCAGCCCGCCTCTTCGCCGGTCTGCGCTTTCTGGATGCGGAAGGAACCCGTCGTGGCCTGAAAACCATCGCCGCCCAGACGATCCCCCGCCACGGGCTCGGCCTCGCCATCCGGGACCGTCTTCGCCGCGCCGCCGAACCGCGCCCCCATGCCGCGACCCTGACCTGAGCATGGCCCGCGCCCCGGACCCCAGGGAAATCAAGATCCTGTCGGACATTCTGGCGCTGGTGCTGGATGAACAGCCGGGGCATGCGGCGACCGCTCTGGAACGGATCCGCCAGATGGCCCGGCGCGACGGTGTCACGGGTGGCGCGCTGAAAAACCTGTTCACCACCCGCATCGGAACCATATCCGGCAAAGACGAAACCGAGCGCGAAAAACGTCTCCGGGAGCAGATCTCCGGGCTGGAGCGCCGCCTGGGTCAGAGCGAGTCCGACACCCGCACGGCACAGACGCGCCTGGGACGCTGCCAGACGGATCTGGGGCTGATCCAGCTGGAACTGGCAACCCTGCGCATGCAGAGACCCTGGCGCTACATCGCCATCGTCTTCGCCGCCGGTGCGGGTCTTCTGGTCGGCATTGCCGGAACACAATTCTATCACAGCCTGTCCGTCACAAGGGCGCCCATCGACCGGGCCTCCTATCTGCGATAGAAACTGTTTCGTTTTTTCGCCTTCCTCCCGCCACGCGCTAGGGATAGATGAAGGGCCATGGCCTCATCCTCCGGAACCTCCGGGCGGCAGATCCTGCCTCTGCTCGACCGCTACATTCTCCGCCAGCTTCTCATCGCCCTGCTGGCGCTGACGGGAGGGGCGACGGCACTGATCTGGCTGACCCAGTCGCTGCACTTCGTCTCGATGGTGGTCCAGCACGGCCTGTCCCTGAGGGTTTTCATCCAGCTCACCTCGCTGATGCTGCCATCCTTCATCGCCGTGATTTTGCCGATCACGACGTTTCTTGTGGTACTTTTCACCTATCAGCGCATGGTCGGCGACCGGGAACTCACGGTCATGCGCGCAGCCGGCCGCTCACCGCTGGAACTGGCGAGGCCAGGGCTGCTCTGCGCGTTCTTCTCGGTGGTCCTGTGCTACGTCCTGACCCTGTGGCTCGCGCCCGTTTCGTACCATGCGTTCCATCGCTACGAGTTCCAGATCCGCAACCGCATGGCGGCCTTCCTGCTTCAGGACGGCGTGTTCACCAGCCTGTCCAATGACATGACGGTCTATGTGCGCGGCCGCACCAGTGACGGCCAGTTGCACGGTGTGCTGGTCGAAGACGACCGCGACCCCGATTCCCACACCACGATCCTCGCGGAACGCGGCACCATGGTCGTGGTCAACGACCAGCCGCGCGTCGTCCTGTATGACGGCTCGCGCGAGGAAATCGACCGCCATACAGGACGGCTGAATGTCCTGACATTCGGACGCAACACGATCGATCTCACCTCATCGCGCCAGCACAACCACGAAGACCGGGACCCGGACGAAATGTCCCTGCGCGAGCTGTTCCATCCCGATCCCCACGAAGTCTCAGAGCGTGACCGCGGCAAGAACATCGTCGTGGGATGGCGCCGGCTCACCTCACCGCTGACGGCCCTGTCCTTCGCGATGATCGGTCTGGTCACCGTGCTCCGGGGGGCCTTCTCCCGTCACGGCAACATCACACGCCCCCTGATCGCCATCCTGACGGTCGTCGGATTGCTGGCCATCTCGCTCATGCTCCAGAACCTCGCCGGGCGGCACCTCGCGCTGGTGCCTCTCATCTGGCTTGAGGCCATTCTCCCGGCCATCGTCTGCGCGGCCATGCTGTTCCTCGAACAGTGGACCGGCACCGTGCGCCAGACCGCTCCGGCCTCCGTGCCCTCCGCAGGGGGCGCCCGATGAGAGCCATCCCGTCCCCCCGCCTGGGCCCCTGGCTGACATCCCTGTTCCAGGCGATCAGCACCCGCGACGAACATGCCGGGTTTTCTACGACCCTCGCGATCTACATCGCGCGGCAGTTCATGCTCAGCACCCTGTCCATGGTGCTGGCCCTGACCGGACTGGTCTCCCTGTTCGACTTCATCGACCTGCTGCGCCGCGCGGCAACACGGCCCAACGTCCCGGCCAGCCTCATCGTCAAGATCGCGGCCCTGCATGTTCCTTATTACATCATCTACGTCCTGCCCTTCGGCATCCTGCTGGGCGGGATCGTGTGCTTCTCCCGCCTGACACGCTCCTCCGAACTCATCGTGGCGCGCGCCGCCGGCATTTCCGCCTGGCAGTTCCTCGCCAGCCCGCTGGCCTGCGCCCTGCTGACGGGCCTGCTGACGACAACCGGCATCTCGGCCCTGTCCTCGACCATGTTCCGCAGCGCCGAAATGCTCGACCAGACCTATCTGCGCACCGGCGGCGGCCCCCTGACACTCAATGGAGGTGCGCTCTGGCTCAGACAGTCCGATGACGGTCTGGTTCCGCACGGTGTTGCGATCCTGCATGCCCAGGATGTCCATCTCATCGACGGCGCCCTGAAGGTTTCGGGCGTCTCGATCTTCCGCCTCGATGACCGGGACCGCCTGATCGTCCGCGTCGAAGCCCCCCAAGGCGCGCTGGGCGAGCACCAGTGGATCCTGCACGGAACCTCGGTGCTCCACCCCGATCACCTGCCGCAGCAGATCGGGGACATGACCCTGCCATCCGATCTGACGGTCGGCCGCGTGCAGGAAAGTTTCGCATCGCCGGATACGCTGTCCGTCTTCGCTCTTCCGGGCTTCATCAGCCTTCTGGAGCGCTCGGGATTCCCCTCGATCCGGCACAGACTTCATTTCCAGTCGCTACTGGCCCTTCCCATTCTGGCCGGGACCATGGCATTGGTATCCGCAGGCTTCTCGATGCGCCCCACACGGCGCGGCGGCGTGGCCCGGATGCTGGGATCGGGAATCGCCGCAGGCTTTGCGCTGTTCACCATCTCGAAAGTGGCCGAACAGTTTGGTGAATCCGGCGCCCTGCCGCCGGTTCTTGCTGCATGGGCGCCGACAGGTGCGGGGCTCTGCCTCGCGGTGGCCCTTTTGCTGCACATGGAGGATGGTTGATGACGGTGCCCCTGTGGCTCCCAACACGCGCCCGCAGACGCGCTTCGTTCGTCGGTGCCACGCTGATGGCTGGAACCGCGCTCGTGGCGCCGCAGACAATGTCTGCCAACACGATGCAGCGCGACAATTCCCATGTCATCGTCATCGGAAAGCCGACATCCCAGACCGATCCCCTGACCTATCTTGCGGATAGCGAAAGCTATGCCAAGAACGGCCTGATCACATGGGACGGCAATGTCCGCGTCTGGCAGGGCGATCATGCCATGCGCGCCGACCGCGTGACCTATGACCGCAGCACCGGCATCCTGTCCGCCAAAGGCCATGTCGCCGTCGTGGAACCCGATGGCAGCACGACCTATGCCGATTACGTCGAGTTCAGCCACGGCATGCACGACGGCATCGGCAGCGGCATCTACATCCGCATGGAAGACAACGCCAAGCTCGCCGGCAACGGCATGCGCCGCACGAACGGGATGCTCAACGACCTGACGCATGCCGTCTACACGGCCTGCAAGATCTGCGAGAAAAATCCCGACCTGCCCCCCTTCTGGCAGTTCCAGGCCTTCGATGCGACGCAGGACGTGCAGCACAAGCGCCTCGAATTCGATCATGCCTGGCTGAAAATGCTCGGCCTGCCGGTTTTCTATTTCCCGTTCTTCTCCATGACCGATCCGTCCGTTAAACGGCAGAGCGGCTTCCTGATGCCGGGCATCAGCCCGCATGACCGCTATCTCGGCACCTATTTCACGCTCCCCTATTTCTGGGCCATCGACGAGCAGCAGGACCTGACGGTTCGCGGCCTCGTCTCCACCAAGACCGGCCCCGAACTCACCGCGCAGTACCGCAACCGCATGAATTTCGGCTCGGTCGACGTCACGGGCGGCGTGGCCTACGACACCCATAACGAAAGCGAGTACACCAACACCTTCGGCAACAATGTCGGCTCATCCAGCGAATATGGCGTACAGGGCTATGTGTTCGGTCGCGCCAATTTCGCCCTCGACCGCAACTGGCAGCTTGGCGCCAACATCAACGTCGCCAGTTCCGCCAACTACATGCGTGACTACCGCGTTCCCGGCTACGGTCAGGAAATGCTGAATTCCAACCTGTTCCTCGAAGGATACGGCGTTGGCTCCTACATGCGTCTCGACGGACAGGCCTATCAGGGCCTGAACCAGGGCGTCATCCGCAACTCGGATCTTCCCTGGGCCCTTCCGAGACTGACCTACGCGTTTCAGGGACAGCCGGATATGTTCGGCGGCCGTCTCAGCGTCCAGACGACGGACTTCAACCTGTACCGCAAAAACGGCATCAACGATCAGCGCGGCGAAGCGGCCATCCAGTGGGACCGCCCGTTCCACAACAAGCTCGGGCAGCAGTTCCTGCTGACGGCCCGGATTGATTCCATGGTCTATCACGCCACCCAGGCCTACCAGCAGCCGACCTACTACACGAACGCCGGCGGCAACCATCTCGTCGGGCAGGTCCAGCCGACCATCGCCCTGAAGATGAACTGGCCGTTCCTTCGCAGCTTCGCCAAGGGACACGGCTCACAGATCCTGGAGCCGATCGCCCAGATCATCGCCGCCCCCAACACCGGCAACTCACAGAACCGCAATATCCCCAACGAAGACAGCCTGTCCTACGAGTTCACCGATACCACGCTGTTTTCCCTCAACCGCTATCTCGGCACGGACCGTCTCGACGGCGGCCTGCGCGCGAATGTGGGCATCCATCAGAACTGGTCCTGGAACGGCCACGCCATCGACATGCTCGTTGGTGAAAGCTTCCAGGAACATATCGACCACAACCGCCTGCCCTATTCCGGCCTCGACCATCACCTGTCGGACCCGGTGGGTCGCCTGCGCGTCAGCCCGAACCAGTATGTCGATGTCACGGCCCGCGGCCGCTTCAACCCGTGGACCCACCAGTTCGACTACGGCGAAGGCCTCGTCAGCACCGGCGTTCCGATGTTCCGTCTGACAGGTGGCTACATCTACGCGCCCGTAACGCCATATTATTATTACGCGACAGATTTCCGCGAATCCGGTCCCAATGCACCATACATGGTCAAGACGAGCGAAGTGACTGGCGGGTTTTCAACCCACTGGCGGAATTACCATGCGTCGGGTTTCTTCCGCCGCAGCCTGTCCAGGAAACAGTTCGTCGCAAACGGTGGCACGATCGGCTATTCCAATGACTGTTTCGGGCTGGATATCATGTATATCAAGCAATACACCCGTATCGGCGGCGAACAGCGTAACGAGACCGTCCTGTTCAACTTCACGTTCAAGACGATCGGCACCTTCGGAATCAACGGTTGAGCATGTCCAAGACCCACTGCATCGCCTCTACGGCCCTGGCTGCCCTTCTCGCCTTCTCGGCAGCCCTCCCCGCCACGGCCGCCCCGCATCACAAGGCGGACCCGAAAGCGGCTTCGAAAACTGCGGCGACCAAGCAGGACGCTCCTCCGGCCAAGCCGCCCGAGGACCAGATCCTGGCCGTCATCAACGGACAGGTCCTCACGCAGCGTGACGTGGACAACCGCGCAAAGCTCTTCGTGCTCTCGACCGGCTTGCCCATCAGCCCGGAAATCATGAACCGCATGCGCGGCCAGATTATCCATCAGCTGATCGACGAGCGCCTGAAAACACAGGAAATCCTCAGGCTCCACATCAATGTGGAACCTGACCAGATCGCGGGCGCCATTTCGAATATCGAACAGCGCAACGGCATGCCCAAGAACGCCCTGCGAGACCGTCTGGCCTCGGATGGCGTGTCACTGACGACGCTGATCGACCAGATCCGCGTGCAGATCGGCTGGATGCAGGTCCTGCGTGAAAAGCTGGGCGAGGAAGGCCGGATCACCGCCACCCAGATCAGCCAGCGCGAGCAGGCCCTTCAGGCCGAGCAGGGACGCGCCCAGTATTTCATGAGCGAAATCTTTGTTCCCGTGGCCGATCCACGGCATGACGAAGCCGAGCTTACCTTCACCAAGACGATCATTTCCCAGCTCCGCGAAGGCGCTCCCTTCCCGATCGTGGCCGCCCAGTTCTCGCAGGCCCAGTCAGCCCTCGATGGCGGCTCCATGGGCTGGGTGCAGGAAGACAACCTCGATCCGCAGGTCGTCAACATCGTCCGCCAGATGCCGATCGGCGCCATTTCCAACCCGATCCAGGTCGCCGGCGGCTTCGTGATCGCCACCGTTCAGTCAAAACGCGTGGTCGGCAAGCAGATGGGCACCCAGCTCGACCTGCGACAGGCCTTTTTCCCGTTCGATGCGCCCCTGAACCCGCAGAACCCGACCGATCAGCAGCGTGCCGCCCTGCAGAAAGCGACGACAGCCGTACAGACGGTCCATAGTTGTGACGCCATGGAAGCGCTCAACAAATCCCTTGGTGAAAAGCGTCCCAGCAATCCGGGCTCGCAGATCCTCGAGCGCCTGATGCCCCAGATGAAGGCAGTTCTCGAAGCGCTCCCCCCCAACAAGGTCAGCCGTCCGCTGGTCTCGATGGACGGTATTGCCCTGCTCATGGTCTGCAACCGCCAGCAGAAAAACCTGGCCCAGCAGAGCCCCAGCGAAATCGCCGATCAGCTCATGAACGAACGTGTCGAGCAGGCCTCCCGCCAGCTTCAGCGCGACCTTCAGCGCCGCGCGATCATCGAGATGCGTCCCGCCGCCAAGACGGCCTTCAACTGACGTGTCCCTTCCTTCACTGCGTGACACCATTCAGGCCCATGGTCTGGATGCGAAGAAATCTCTCGGCCAGCACTTCCTTCTCGATCCGGGCATCTGCGCCCGGATCGCAGCTCTCGGCGGTGATCTGACAGGACGCAGTGTCGTCGAAATCGGCCCTGGTCCGGGCGGCCTGACCCGCGCCCTGCTGGACACCCCTGCCAGCCGCGTCGATGTCGTGGAAATCGACGAGCGCGCATGGCCCCTGCTGGACGAACTGGCTACTTACTACCCGGACCGCCTGCACGTCGTCCGTCAGGACGCCCTGAAGCTGGATGCTGCCACTCTGGCCCCCGCTCCGCGCCAGATCATTGCAAACCTGCCCTATAACGTTGCCACGCCCCTGCTCGTGGGCTGGCTCCGCCAGGCATCGCAGTGGGAACGGCTGTCGCTGATGTTCCAGCTTGAAGTCGCGGAGCGTATCTGCGCGGCTCCGGGAAGTTCAGCTTACGGACGCCTGGCGGTGCTGGCCCAGTGGTGCGCCTCATGCTCGGTCGCCCTGCGCATCCCGCCAGCCGCGTTCTCGCCGCCACCCAAGGTCCATTCCGCAGTGGCCGTCATCATCCCCCATGCCGAACAGCCTTCTCCGCAGCTGTTCCGCGCCATGGAACAGGTCACGGCAGCCGCCTTCGGACAACGCCGCAAGATGCTGCGCTCCTCGCTGAAATCCATCGGCGGCGAGCGTCTGCTGGAACAGGCCGAAATCGAACCAACACGCCGGGCCGAAACACTATCGGTCGCCGAATTCGCGCGGCTGGCGGAACTGAATCTCGCCAGCCGCTGAAGCCCCTTACGACGTCGCGCTTTCGCGTTCCCGCTCGAACATGTAATCCCGCGTAAACGGCACGGCGTCGATCGACCGGGTCAGCTGAAGCTGGAAGTTCATGTGCCCCTGCACGCGGAACGCCAGTTCGGCCCCCACAAGATAGAACTCGAACATCCGGACAAACCGCTCGTCATACAGCGCCCGGATCTTGTCGCGATTGGCGTCAAAACGCTTGCGCCATTCCGCCAGCGTGCGCGCGTAATGAAGGCGTAGCACTTCGCAGTCCGTCATCCACAGCCCCGACCGCTCGATCGCCGCCAGCGTCTCGCTCAGCGCCGGTGAGTATCCGCCGGGGAAGATATATTTCTGGATCCAGGGATTGGTCGTTCCCGGCCCGTCCATCCGTCCGATGGAATGGATCAGCGCCACACCATCCGGCTTGAGACAGGCTTTGAGCTGTTTGAAAAATGCCTCGAACTGCGGTGGGCCCACATGCTCGAACATGCCCACCGAGACGATCCGATCGAACTGCTGATGCAGGTTGCGGTAGTCGATCAGCTCGAAGCGCACCTGGCCCTCAAGCCCCTCGTCCTTCGCCCGCTTCCGCGCCACCTCAAGCTGCTCGCGTGACAGCGTGATGCCAAGGACCTTCGCGCCATAATCCTTCGCCAGCGTCAGGGCCATGCCGCCCCATCCACAGCCGATATCAAGCACCTCGAGCCCCGGACGATCCAGATTGAGCTTGGAGGCAATATGCCGCTTCTTGGCGATCTGCGCCTCTTCCAGCGTCATGTCCTCACGCGCGAAATAGGCGCAGGAATACTGCCGGTCCTTGTCCAGGAACAGATCGTACAGCGTACCGTTCAGATCATAGTGATGCGCGACATTGCTGCGGGATTTCTTGAGCGAATTGAGCGTCTTCCAAGCCCGCGTCACATAGCGCAGACGATCCTCGATCTCTTCGAAGACATGCCCGTGCCCGTTGATGTTCTCCATCAGGACCGTCAGCAGCATCTCGAGCGTACAGCCGTCGGGCACAATGCTGCCCGCCATGTATTCCTCGCCGAACGCCAGACCGGAATTGATGATCAGGGCCCGCTCTGCCTGTTTGTTGAGCAGATGAAGTCCGGCTTCCAGTCCCGGCTTGCGGCCACGATAGGTGCAGACAGTCCCGTCACTGAACGTGACCCTCAGGCTTCCTGTCTGGATGAACTTCCTCAAGACAAAATCCAGAATCCGTTTCATTCCGATCTCCTGTTTCCAATACCGGGAAAAAGCCCGAACAGGTCTGGAGTTGTACTCCTCCGGAAGAACAGACACAAAAAAACCCGGCCGGGGATATCCCCGGCCGGGTTTTTCAGGACAAGGTCCTCGGTAAAAGCCTCAGGCTTCTTCCGATGCCTCGGCAGCTTCGGCAGCAGCCTCTTCGGCGGCATTCTCAGCCTGCAGTTCGCCAAGGATGTTCTCATCCTCGTCCTGCACGCCAATGGCTTCGCCACGGGCCTGACGCTCTGCTTCTTCAGCGGAACGGGCAACGTTCACCGTCAGCGGGATAGACACTTCCGGATGCAGCACGATGCGTGCTTCCGTCAGGCCAAGCTGCTTGATCGGGTGTGCCAGGACAACCTGCTGACGCGAAATCGTCAGACCGGCTTCCGTAGCGGCAGCCGCGATGTCGCGGGTGCTAACGGAACCGTACAGGCTTCCACTGTCACCAGCCTGGCGGATGATGACGACGGACAGTTCGTGCATGCGCTCGGCAAGACGCTCGGCCTCTTCACGCTTCTTGAGGTTCTGGGCCTCAAGCTGGGCGCGCTCGATCTCGAAACGCTTCTTGTTGGCAACCGTGGCGCGCATGGCCTTGGCCTGGGGCAGCAGGAAGTTACGGGCATAACCCGGCTTCACGTGCACCAGGTCGCCCATCTGGCCGAGATGCTCGACCCGCTGCAGCAGGATCAGTGCGGTCTGGGACATGATGCTCTCCTCAGTTCACGACGTAGGGGAGCAGGGCGAGGAAACGGGCGCGCTTGATCGCCTGTGCCAGCTCACGCTGCTTCTTGGCCGAAACGGCCGTGATGCGGCTCGGCACGATCTTGCCGCGCTCCGAAAGGAAGCGGCTCAGCAGACGCACGTCCTTGTAGTCGATCTTCGGCGCGTTGGGGCCGGAGAACGGGCAGGACTTGCGACGACGGTAGAACGGACGACGTGCGCCAACTGCCGTACGACGGGCAGCCGGGTTCACTTCGCTGACGTCGGGAGTGATGGTCTCGGACATGTTTCTTACTCCGCTCCGGCCGTCTCACGAGCATCGTCCTGCTCGCCACGTGCACGATATTCTTCACGGTCTTCGCTGCTGCGACGGGGACCGCCACGGCCGCTCTCGAAACGACCGGCCGGCTTGGAGCCGCCACGGAAGTTGCCGCGATCGCCACGATCATCGCTCTTGCGAGCCAGAACCGGAGACGGGTTCTCGTCGATCTCGTCAACGCGCAGCGTCAGGACGCGCAGCACGTCTTCGTTCAGGCCCAGCTGACGCTCCAGCTCGCGCAGCGTGTCGGGGGTGCAGTCAAGGCCCAGCAGGACGTAATGGCCCTTGCGGTTCTTCTTGATGCGGTATGCGAGCGAACGCAGGCCCCAGAACTCGCGCTTCTGGATGGAACCGCCGTTGTCCTTGAGCAGGGTTTCGATGGTCTCGACCAGGGTTTCCACCTGAGCCTGCGACACATCATTACGTGCGATGAGCACGCTTTCATACAATGGCATGAATACTCCCTTCGGATGAGGTCAACCCGCGACTGGCTCCGGCCCATGCCGGAAACAGGGCCCATGTTTCAGGGCACGGGTATAGCCGGTGCGATGCCACATCGCCCGGCAGGGAAAGGCGGCATTAATCACACCATGCGTCTCAAGGCAAGTCCTGCCTCAGAGTCGCTTCAGCCTTTGCGGCACATATTCGTCCGGAACGTCCCAGCTTTCCGGCACGACATACCGGAGTTCAAATCCCGCCCGCCGGTAATTCGGCAGCGCATGGGGATGATCGAGCGTGCAGGTATTGACCCGCAGGCGCCAGCTTCCGGCCCCGAAGGCCCGGGCCACGGCATGATCCAGAAGCACACGCCCCAGACCGCGCCCCATCCCCTGCGACAGAAGGCCGAAATAAGCCAGATTGGCATCCCCGCCCTGCCTCAGATCCAGTTCGTAGAACCCGAGCGGCTCCCCGGAGCCATCACGCAGGACCATGAAATGAACGGCAGGATCATGAAGAATCCCCGCCAGTTCAGCATCCGGCATCGACCGGCGCATCCACCAGCAGTAGTCCTGCCCCACCCCCGCATACAGGACGCGATAAAGCGGCACGACCTCATCCCCCGTCACGCGGGACAGGGAATATCCTTCCGGCAGAACGGGGAACGGACGGGGAGAGCGTGTCTCCAGAAAGATGACATCCACCGCAAGACGGGTGGATGTCCCTTTCGGCTTAAGCCAGTCCGGCAGCATCGCCCCGGTCCCGCGCCCGACGATCAGTTGTCGTCGAGGAAGGAGCGCAGCTTGCGCGAGCGGCTCGGGTGCTTGAGCTTGCGCAGCGCCTTCGCCTCGATCTGACGGATACGCTCACGGGTCACGTTGAACTGCTGGCCCACTTCCTCAAGGGTGTGGTCCGTGTTCATGCCGATGCCAAAGCGCATCCGCAGCACGCGCTCCTCACGCGGCGTCAGCGACGCCAGAACGCGCGTCGTGGCTTCACGCAGGTTCGTCTGGATGGCAGCATCCAGCGGAATGACGGCCGTCTTGTCCTCGATGAAGTCACCGAGATGGCTGTCTTCCTCGTCGCCGATCGGCGTTTCGAGGGAAATCGGCTCCTTGGCGATCTTCAGGACCTTGCGAACCTTCTCCAGCGGCATGCCAAGCTTCTCGGCCAACTCTTCCGGAGCCGGCTCGCGCCCGATCTCATGAAGCATCTGGCGCGACGTGCGGACCAGCTTGTTGATCGTCTCGATCATATGGACCGGAATACGGATCGTCTTGGCCTGATCCGCGATGGAACGCGTGATCGCCTGACGGATCCACCAGGTTGCATAGGTCGAGAACTTGTAGCCGCGACGGTACTCGAACTTGTCCACGGCCTTCATCAGGCCGATGTTGCCTTCCTGAATCAGATCCAGGAACTGCAGGCCACGGTTCGTGTACTTCTTGGCGATCGAGATCACCAGACGCAGGTTCGCCTCGATCATTTCCTTCTTGGCACGCGTGGAATCACGCTCGCCACGGGAAATGGTGGCATAGACCCGGCGGAACTCACCAACTGGCAGACCCGTCTCATGCGACAGGGCCGCAATCTCGCCACGCAGGTTGCGCAGCTGGTCCATGTGCTTGGTCGTCAGGTTCTTCCAGCCCTTGCCCGGCAGCGCGGAAATGCTGTCCAGCCAGGTCGGGTCAAGTTCGCGGCTGCGATACTTGATGAGGAAGTCATCACGCGAGATCTTGCAGTTCTCAGCCAGACGCATCATCCGGCCTTCGACATTGTTCAGCTTCTGAACCTGCATCTTGATCTGCGCAACCAGCTCTTCGATCCGGTTATTGTGCAGATGCACCTGCTCAACGAGGCTGACCAGTTCATGCCGCAGCTTCTCATAGGTCTGCTCGGACTTGTCCGAATGATCCTCGCCACCCGTCAGGGCCTCGATGCGCTTGATCTGGAGCTTGCGCAGCTTGTGATACAGCGGCTCGATGGCTTCGAAACGCGCCAGGATTTCCGGCTTCAGCTTCTCTTCCAGAGCGGACAGGGACAGGCCGCTGCCTTCCTGCTGGTCGCCTTCACCCTCTTCGTTCTCGTCCTCGGCAGAGTCGTCCTCTTCGGACGCCTCGTCACCTTCTTCGCCCTCGACCGCCTCGGGGTCTGGACCACCGCCCTGGCTAGCCTCGAGATCCACGATGTCACGCAGGAGCATCTCGCCGTCCTTGAGGCGCTCATGCCAGGAAATGATGGCGCGAATCGTCAGCGGGCTCTCGCACAGGCCGCCGATCATCTCGTCGCGGCCAGCCTCGATCCGCTTGGCGATCGCAATCTCGCCCTCGCGCGACAGCAGCTCGACCGAGCCCATCTCACGCAGATACATGCGGACCGGATCATCCGTGCGGCTGGCGGCCTCGGCATCGACGTTACCGCCCTGCGGGCCCTCGGCTTCCTCGCCGTCGCCCTCGGCTTCCTTTTCCGCGGGAGCCTCGGCTTCGTCCTGGTCCTCGTTCTCGATGACCTGGATGCCCATTTCGGACAGCGCCGCCATGACGTCCTCGATCTGCTCCGAAGACATCTGGTCCTGCGGCAGGACAGCGTTCAGCTCGTCAAAGGTGATGTGTCCGCGTTCACGCCCTTTGGCGATCAGCCGCTTAACGGCAGCGGACTGCGTATCGAGGAGAGTGGTATCCCCCTCCTGTTCCTGCGCGTTCCGATCCGTTCCAGAGGCTGTTTTCGTCGCCATTCGTCTCTCCGTCAACTCCGCCGCGAGTTAGCAATCCGGCAGCGTGCAGGTGGTCGATCCTGCGCCCGAAGTCAAGATTGGCACCCCAAAGAATGCAACCTTTCGGGAATAAAATTCGTTCCGGAAGCGTTTCTTCCGCTGTGGCGGAACAGTCTCCGCCACCCCTTATTCTCCGACCCTCTCTCCGCTTTTCAGGGCATCTCGAACCCGCAGCCGGGTCATGAGCGCATTGGGAAAACGAAGGCCGCTCTGCCCGTTCTCATCCACGAAAGGCTCCATGTCCCCTTCAATCACGGCCCGGGTCACGTCCTCTTCCAGGGTCCGCTCGAAGGTCTGGAAATTGACCAGGGCATAAAAATGCCACCAGCTTTCAATGACATCCACCTTCAGGATCTCGTCCTTGACCTTCCCGTCCCCCACACTGCGCGGCAACGGGCCGCCTTTCACCCTTCCTGCCAGATCCGCCAGCCCATGCTCCTCGAGCCAGGCCATGCAGCCCTCTTCCGTCAGAGCGTCCTGTTCCTCTTCCTGACAGGACCAGTCCAGCAGCGCCGAACGCAGACGGTCCAGTTCAGGCGTCAGATGCAGACCGCTATACGCCTGTTCCACTTCCGGAAGGATATCGGGATGGTGAAGCAGCATCGCCGTCATAATGTTCAGCCGCTCCAGATTTCCCGACTCCACATCGCGCATTGCCCCGGGCGCCTGCGTGGAGAGCGGCAGACTCTCGCCCCCCTTGCGCTGGAAGGTTTTCTTCCGCCGGAAGCGCGCAAAGAACATGTCCAGCAGCGTGCTGCGATATTCCGATGCCAGAGCCTTGTCCGGAATGAGCCGCGACAGCGCCACCAGCTTTTCACGCAAGGCTGCCCGCTGGTCCGGCCCCGGATCCACCAGTCCCACCGTCAGCAGCCCGAACAGTTCCTCCGCCATCGACGTCGCGCCGGACAGTGCCTCCTGCATGGCCCGAGGCCCCCGGCTACGGATCAGACTATCCGGATCATCCTTTGGGTCCAACCGGCAGAACCGGATCGTCCGCTCAGGCGACAGAAGGGGCAACGAAACCTCACACACCCGGAGCGCCGCCCGCGCCCCCGCCGCATCACCATCGAGACACAGGATCGGTGACGGCGACATGCGCCACAACAGTTCAAGCTGTTCCTCGCCCATCGCCGTCCCCAGAGGAGCCACAGCCCCGCCGAACCCCGCCTGATCCATGGCGATGACGTCCATATAGCCCTCGACCACCACGAGATCGGCCCCGCGATGCACGGCTTCGCGTGCCAAGTCGAGATTGAACAGCGTCCGCCGCTTGGAGAACAGGGCCGTCTCCGGGCCATTGAGATATTTGGGCTGCCCGTCCCCGAGCGTCCGGGCACCGAAGGACATCATGCGCCCCCGCCGGTCCCGGATCGGGAACGTCACGCGATTGAAGAACAGCTCCCCCTTCGGCGCCCCCTGCTCGTCCACGCGCATGACCCCGGCGCGGATCAGCATCTCGACCGTCACACCATGCGGTCGCAGTTCGTCCAGCAGTTGCCGCCCGTCGCCGGACCAACCCAGACCGAACCGCTCGATCGTCTCTTCCGTCAGCCCGCGTCCCCGCAGATAGGCCAGCCCCTCGCGTCCCTCCGGGCGGTACAACCGGCGGCGATAGCTCTCCTGCACGAGATTGAGCACGTCACCCAGCGACTGCGCTTCCCGGGCACGGGCTTCCGTCCGCGGGTCGGCTTTCGGAACCTCGAGTCCCGCCTCAGACGCAAGCTGCTCGACAGCTTCAGGGAAGCTGCGCCCTTCGCTCTGCATCACGTAGCTGATGGCATCGCCATGCACGCCGCAGCCGAAGCAATGGAAATGGTCGTCGTAAATGTAGAAGGACGGCGTTTTCTCGCCATGGAACGGACAGCAGGTTTTCCAGTTCCGACCGGACCTCACCAACTTGTTACGCCGCCCGATCAGCGACGGCAGCGGCGTCCGGTTCCGCAGTTCGTCGAGAAAAGCAGCATCAATTGCCATGGGCAGGAAGAGCCTTTCATGCGGGTTGGAAAGAAGGTCCACGAGCGCATACAGCGCCAGCCCTTCTGTTTAAAGGAAACTTTTTCCCGAAATCCACCATACTCCCTTTCCCGATGGAGCGCAGAAAAGTGACCGATCGGTCAGCCCTGTCACAGAATCATAATGACCGATCGGTCATTACGAATAATTTCCTTACAGATATAATTTCTCCCTTTTGATATCCATCAATGGTTTCCACCCCGAAGAAGCGTCATGGTGACGCTGAACGGGGCGCGGGCCCTCTTTGCTCAGCCTGCCCTTCGGCGACAGCCCGCGCCCGACGACAGACACAGGATCGCAACCAATGACTGTCAAGATTTCAGTCCTGAAAGAACGCGACGAAGGCGGGGAACGCCGCGTCGCCCTCATTCCTCAGGTCGCCGAGAAACTGGCCCCGCTGGGGATCACCTTCGCCATGGAAACGGGCGCAGGCGTTGCATCGTCCTACCCCGACAGCGCCTACAAGGACGTCACCTTCTCGCCGGACCGCAACGCCCTTGTCGCCGATGCCGACATCGTCCTCGCCGTCCAGCCGCCGACGCTGGAAACGGTAAAGGCCATGAAGCCCGGTGCCATTCTCATCGCCTTCATCTATGGCCGCAACAATCCGGATCTGGTGAAAGCATTGCGGGACGGGAAGATCACCTGTTTCGCCATGGAGCTGGTGCCCCGCATTTCCCGGGCACAGGCCATGGACGCCCTCTCCAGCCAGGCCACGCTGGCGGGCTATTACGCCGTCCTGATGGGCGCGGTGCACATGCCCAAGATCCTGCCCATGATGACCACGGCCGTAGGTTCCCTGCGCGCCGCACAGGTTCTGGTCATGGGCCTCGGCGTGGCGGGCCTTCAGGCTCTGGCAACCGCAAAGCGCCTCGGTGCCATCACCGAAGGCTATGACGTCCGCCCGGAGACCAAGGAAGAGGCGCAGTCGCTGGGCGCAAAATTCGTCGATACCGGCGTCGATGCCACCGGTCAGGGCGGCTATGCCCGCGAACTGACGGATGACGAGAAACAGAAGGTTCGCAAGGCGCTGAGCGACCATATCGCCCGCTCGGACCTGATCGTCACAACGGCCGCCGTCCCCGGCAAGCGCGCCCCCAGCCTGATCGACGCCGAACAGATCAAGGCCATGAAGCCCGGCGCCGTCATCATCGACCTTGGCGCGGAAGGCGGCGGCAACTGCGAAGGCACACAGGCCGGGCAGACCGTTCAGGTTGGCCCCACGACTATCGTCGGCCCCGTCAACGTTCCGTCCATGCTCGCCGAGCAGGCCAGCGAACTCTATTCCAAGAACATCATGCATCTGCTCCAGCAGATCATCACCAAGGACAAGGGTCTGGCGCCGGATTTCACCGACGAAGTCATCTCCGGCACCGCGCTGACGCATGGCGGCTACATCACGAATGACGGCATCCGCACCGCCGTGGATCCGAATTCGCCAGCCCCGCCCGCGCCTGCCCCCCCGCCTGTGATCGCACCCGCTGCCACTCCCGCGCCCACTGGCCCCGCCGCAAACGACGCAGGCAAGGAGACCGCAAAATGATCACCGCAATGACCTTCGTCATCGCCCTGTACATCTTCATGCTCGCGGCTTTCACGGGCTATGAGGTCATCAGCCGTGTCCCCTCCATCCTGCACACGCCGCTCATGTCCGGCTCGAACTTCGTACACGGCATCGTCGTCGTCGGCGCCCTCGGCGCACTGTTCAACGCGTCTTCCGTTCTCGAACAGGTGGTCGGCTTCCTGGGCGTCATGCTCGGCGCCGGCAACGTGGTCGGCGGCTATGTCGTGACCGACCGGATGCTGGCCATGTTCAAACCCAGCACGAAACCCGCAGCATCGGCTCCGGCATCAGGAGCCAAATCATGATCCTGCTCGCCTATATCGTGGCCCTCAGTGGCCTGATCGCTTCCGGCCTGCTGGTCTATGGCCTCAAGCGCATGTCCTCCCCCGTCACGGCCGTCTCCGGCATCGTGACCGCAGGCTGGGGCATGCTGTTCGTCGTCGCGGCCAGCTTCCTGCAGATCTTCAGCGTTTCTGACGCGGCCCAGCCCCATATCGTCGTGAACGTCATCCTCGCCGTGCTTGCACTGCTGATCGGTGGCGGCTGGGCCGGCTGGAAAGGCCGCAGCGTCGCCATGACCGCGATGCCGCAGATGGTCGCCCTCTTCAACGGCATGGGCGGCGGCGCTGCCGCAGCCGTGTCCGTCATCGCCCTCACCGGCCCGAAAGACACCGGCGTGGGCCAGCTCCTCGTCACCGTCGCAGGTGGCCTGATCGGCAGCATGTCGCTCTCCGGCTCGCTGATCGCCTGGGCCAAGCTCGATGGCCGCATGAACAAGCCGATCCGCTTCGGTGGACAGCGCATCGTCAATGCCGCCGTCTTCATGCTGACGATCCTGCTCGGCGTCATGGCCGTAGCCCAGTACCACCAGCCCGGCGATGGCCTGTTCGCCCTGCTGTTCTTCATCGGCGCGCTGCTCTGCGGCATCTGCATGACCGTCCCCATCGGCGGTGCCGACATGCCGGTCGTGATCTCGCTGTACAACGCCTTCACGGGCCTTGCCGTGGGCCTTGAAGGCTATGTCATGGCCGACCCGGCCCTGATGATCGCCGGTATGGTCGTGGGGTCGGCCGGTACGCTGCTGACGGTCATGATGGCCAAGGGCATGAACCGCTCCATCACCAACGTCCTGTTCAGCAATTTCGGTGAAGCCACCGCTGCCGCCGCCAGCGGCCCGCAGAAGGAAGCCAAATCCGTCAGCGCCAGCGATGCCGCGACCACGATGCGCTATGCCTCCACGGTCATCATCGTGCCGGGCTACGGTCTCGCCGTCGCACAGGCCCAGGGCAAGCTCTACGAGTTCGTCAAACTGCTCCAGGCTGCAGGCGTGGACGTGAAGTTCGCGATCCACCCCGTCGCCGGTCGCATGCCAGGCCACATGAACGTGCTGCTCGCCGAAGCCGGCGTGCCGTACGACATGATCTACGACATGGACGACATCAACGACAGCTTCGCCGACACCGACGTTGCCCTCGTCATCGGCGCGAACGACGTGGTGAACCCCTCCGCCCGGACGGACAAGTCGTCCCCGATCTACGGCATGCCGATCCTGAATGCCGACAAGGCCCGTCAGGTCTTCGTCATCAAGCGCGGCATGGGCATGGGCTATTCCGCCGTCCAGAACCCGCTGTTCTTCCAGGACAACTGCGCCATGGTCTTCGGCGATGCGCAGGCCGTGCTTTCCAAGATGGTGGAGGCCGTCAAGGGCCTCTCCGCATCGTAATCCAGAAGGAACCTTCCCCATGGCTGATACAATGCTTGCCGCCGTCGTTCGTGAATTCGGCAAACCGCTCACCATCGAGCGGCTGCCCATCCCGGATGTCCGCCCCAACCAGATTCTCGTGAAGGTCGATACCTGCGGCGTCTGCCACACCGACCTGCACGCAGCCCGCGGGGACTGGCCCTCCAAGCCCAACCCGCCGTTCATTCCCGGCCACGAAGGTGTGGGCCATATCGTCGCCGTCGGCAGTCAGGTCGATAATTTCGTCAAGGTTGGCGATGTCGTGGGCGTGCCCTGGCTCTATTCCGCCTGCGGCCACTGCGAACACTGTCTGGGTGGCTGGGAAACCCTCTGCGAAAAGCAGGACGACACCGGCTACACCGTCAATGGCTGCTTCGCCGAATATGTCGTGGCCGACCCCAATTACGTCGCGCACCTGCCTTCGACCATCGACCCGCTCCAGACCGCTCCCGTCCTGTGCGCGGGCCTGACAGTCTACAAGGGCTTGAAAATGACCGAGGCCCGCCCCGGCCAATGGGTCGCGATTTCGGGCGTCGGCGGCCTCGGCCAGATGGCCGTGCAGTATGCCATCGCCATGGGCATGAATGTCGTCGCCGTGGATATCGACGACGAGAAACTCGCCACGGCCAAGAAGCTCGGTGCATCCCTGACCGTCAACGCCAAGGACACCGATCCTGCAAAATTCATCCAGCAGCAGATCGGCGGCGCACATGGCGCCCTCGTCACCGCCGTCGGACGGACGGCGTTTTCGCAGGCCATGGGCTATGCCCGGCGCGGCGGCACCATCGTCCTGAACGGCCTGCCGCCCGGCGATTTCCCGGTCTCGATCTTCGACATGGTCATGAACGGCACCACCATCCGCGGCTCCATTGTCGGCACACGGCTGGACATGATCGAAGCCATGGATTTCTTCGCCCGCGGCAAGGTCAAATCCGTCGTCACCCCTGGAAAACTTGAAAACATCAATACGATCTTCGACGATCTGCAGAATGGTCGCCTCGAAGGCCGGACAGTGCTCGACTTCCGGTCCTGAACTACAAGCCACAGGAGAACACGCCATGTTCGCCATGCAGCTCAAAGCCCATCACACCCCTCTGGAATGGGTCGAACTCCCCGATCCCGAACCCGGCCCCGATGAAATCCGCATCCGGATCGGCGCCTGCGGCGTATGCCGGACGGACCTGCATGTCGTGGATGGCGAACTCCCGCACGCCACCCTCCCCATCATCCCCGGCCACGAAATCGTCGGCCGGATCGACAGGCTCGGCAGCAATGTCACCGGCCTGTCGGTGGGCGAGAGGGTCGGCGTGCCGTGGCTGGGGCATACCTGCGGGCACTGCTATTACTGCACGCACGGGATGGAAAATCTCTGCGACCATCCCCTCTTCACCGGCTTCACCCGCAATGGCGGCTACGCGACCATGACAGTCGCCGATGCCCGCTACGCCTTCCCGATGGGCGACAAGGGCGAAGACAAGGATCTCGCGCCCCTGCTCTGCGCCGGGCTGATCGGCTGGCGCTGCCTGAAAAAGGCCGGAGACGGCAAAAAGATCGGCCTCTACGGCTTCGGCGCCGCCGCCCATATCATCACACAGGTGCTGCGCTGGCAGAGCCGCGAGGTCTACGCCTTCACATCCCCCGGTGACACGCAGAAACAGGATTTCGCCCGCTCCCTCGGCGCCGTCTGGGCCGGTGGCTCGGACGAACTCCCGCCTGAACCGCTGGACGCCGTGATCCTGTTCGCCCCCGTCGGCGCCCTGCTGCCCGCAGGCCTCAAAGCCATCCGCAAGGGCGGCAAGGTCGTGTGCGGCGGCATCCACATGAGCGAAATCCCGGCCTTTTCCTACGACACGCTTTGGGAAGAGCGCGAAATCGTCTCCGTCGCCAACCTGACCCGTCAGGACGGTCTGGAGTTCCTGAAAATCGCCCCGGAAGTCGGCATCAAGGTGACCAACACGCCTTATGCCCTCAAGGACGCCAATCAGGCCCTCGATGACCTCCGGCACGGCCGTTTCGACGGTGCCGCCGTATTGCTGCCCTGATCCGCGCCAAAAGCAGGTTTCGGAAAGATGAATTTTCGGGATAAACGTCTCAAAGCGCGACCAAAAGTATCGCGCATGGATCCTGAAACCATCGCAATACTACGCGCTACCGTCAGAAAGAGATATGGGACAGACACAGACCGCCCCAGCCGACATGTTCTGTTCCGCCTTCGACCTGCTGCCTGATCTGATCTGCATGGAGCCCGTCAGCAACGCAGGCGCCATGCACTTCAACACGGCCTGGAAGCAGCAGGCCGCAGCCCTTGGCGTGCCACTCCCTTTTTCAGAGTGGCTCCCGGTCATTGTTCCCGCCGATCAGGCAGAGATCACCCGCATTCTCCGCGATACCACACCCTCAGACCGGCTCCGGAGCACAAGCTTCCGCATCCTGAACCCGGACGGACACGCCCGCTGGTTCCTTCTGCGCCTCGTCCAGCAGCTACCCCGCGTCGGAAATGATACAGGCCGCCTCCTCATCCTGACCGACATCCATGAGCAGAAACGTCGTGAGGTGGCCCTGCTTCAGAAGGCCGACATCCGCGACCGGATGCTCAATGTCAGCGTGGACTGCATCAAGGAAATCGCGAAAGACGGCACTCTGGTTCACATGAACACCGCGGGCTGCGAGGCCCTCGGCGTGGACAGCACCTCGGGCTTCGGCATGAGCTGGCTCGGCCTGCTCCCGCCGGAAGCGCATGTTCCCGGCGGCAAGGCCCTGAAGGACGCCGCCGAAGGACAGAACGTCCGCTTCATGGGGATCAGCCAGCTCCCCGGTGAGCCCGTCCGGCACTGGGACAACATGCTGACTCCGCTCCTGAACCCCGATCAGAGCGTCGAAGCCATTCTCTGCGTCTCGCGCGACGTGACGATCCAGCGCGAGCACGAACAGCAGATCGCCCTGCTGCTCAACGAGCTGAACCATCGCTCCAAGAACATGCTCGCCATCTTTCAGGCCCTGATCCGGCGCACCGTCCCCGACCCCACGGCCCCCTTCGTCAAAGTTCTGGAAGAGCGCATCACCTCCATCGCCCGCAGCCAGGACCTTCTGATCCACGGCGAATGGACGGGCGCCACGGTCCACGATGTCGTCACATCCCAGACCGCCGTGGCCGGCGATTTCCCCGCCACACGCCTGTGGATCGAAGGCGATCCGGAGCTTCAGTTCGTCCCCGACACTGCCGACCGCATCGGCCTTGCGATCTACGAACTGACAACCAACGCCATCAAATACGGCGCCCTGTCGAACGACACCGGGACCGTAACCGTCACCTGGGATCTGCACGACGAAGAGGACAAACCCGTCTTCCGGATGTGCTGGAAAGAGACCGGCGGCCCCACCGTCGCCAGACCCGAACGGCGCGGCTTCGGATCGATCGTCATCGAACACAATCCACGCTCGATCCCCGGCGCCAGCAGTTCCTGCTGCCATGACCCGGACGGCACCGTCTGGACCTTCAGCGCGCCGGCCGAAAACGTGGTGCGCTGCCCCTCCCGGTTGTTCTGAACGCCGGGTTGGGGCATGCTGGCAGCCGTCTCTGTGCTGCCGGGTGACCCGACAGCTTTGGAAAAACAGGAAGCACTCATGAAAAAGTACCTGATGCTTGCCGCCGCAGCCGGTCTGCTGGCAACGTCGATCACGACGGCCGAAGCAGAACCGGGTGGCTGCCTCAAATACGGCGCTGCCGGCGCTGTCGGTGGACATGTCGCCAACCATCACGGCGTCCTGGGCGCCGTGGGCGGCTGCGCGACCGGCATGTATGTGCGTCACCGTTACCGCAAGGAAGCCCGCGCAAAGGCCGCCCTGTACGACAAGGAACATCCGGGCGCGAAGGGCACCTACATCGAGAAGGCCACCGCCTACGATGTCGAGCACTCGACCTCCCCTGGCCAGATGAACAGCACGACCCAGCCGGGCGCTGCCGCTCCGGCTCCAGCCACGCAGCCGCAGCAGTAAAATCCTGCCAGTCCGTTACGGCTGACGGTGTCGGGCTCCCGAAAGGGGGCCCGATCTGCGTTCAGGGGTGCTGCACGGCAATATCCGGGGCACTGTCGCGCTTGTCCTGCGCCTCGACATACATCCGCAGCACCGACGGATACCGCGCTCGCGTCACCCGCTCCAGCGCCGACACTCCCTGCTCCACCTGCCCGGCGGTCAGCGTGTCGTCCCAGTCCAACGACAGCAGGACAATGATGCTCCTTGGCCCCCGCGTCTCGGTCACGACCTCATTGACCCCGATCACACCCGGAAGCTTCGCCGCCTGGGCCCGCACGAACGCATCGATTTCCGGACTGCTCTCCCCGACAAGCAGCGAGCGCGTCTCATTCGTCAGCAGCACCGCGACGATCACCAGAACGAGCCCGATCAGCAGCGACGCCACACCATCCAGAACATGCCACCCCGTCACGACGGACAGCACGGTAAAGACCAGCGCGATCATCAGACTGACCAGCGCCGCACCGTCCTCAAACAGCACGACGAAAAGCCCCGGATCGGTACTGCGACGGATTAGGGTCCATAGCGATCCCTTGCCCGAAGGCAGGGACTTCATGGCCGCCAGAAACCCGTAGCCCTCCATGCTGCCCGAAATCCCGAGGATGGCGACATTCAGCCACCAGCCGGGAAAGACATACCCCAGCACCCGGACCTGATCCATCGCAGCGGGATGCCAGACTTTCTCCCAGCCTTCATGCAGGGATGCGACCCCGCCGCCAATGAACAGCGCACCCGCCACCACCAGCGTCCAGAAATAAAGCTCCCGGTGATGCCCCAGCGGATGCTCCTTCGTCGCGGGAGCCGCAGCCCGCTTCATGCCCACCAGCAGCAGAAGCTGGTTACCGCAGTCGACAAAGGAATGAACCGTCTCCGCCAGCATCGCGGCCGAACCGGTCAGCAGAGCCGCCACACCCTTCACGCAGGCAATCGCAAGATTGACCCCCAGCGCAATGAAAACGACCTTCGTTGAACCACCTGCCGACATTCTGGCCTCATCCGCAAAACAGGATTTCAGAGTGAAGACCTGGCCGCCGCGCTGTCAAACCCTGCCCCACCCTATTGCAGGCTTCCCAGCGCATCATCGCCGTCATGGCCCTGCTGGACACGCGTCAGTTCATCCACAAGACAGAGCCGCCCGCCACGGAACTGATAGAACGCAACCACCCGGATCACGCTCCGCGCCCCCGACGGGCGGGTCGCCGAAGCCAGATGAACCGTCGCCGCCCGATCCGCCTCACAAACCAGATGCAGGATCTCGATTTCCAGAGACGAAAGCCCCTCCCGCAGAGCCAGTGCATGGGCGCGAAAATCCGCCAGCGTCATTTCCCGCCCATCCACAAGCTGGCGATAATCGGGCGTCATGAACGCCGTCAGCGCATCCAGATCGGACCCGAAATCCGTAAACATGGCGAACATGTCCCGAATGATCTTTTCCGGCGCATGATCGCCCGTCCCAACATTTCCTGACATGCCCGTCCCCTATTTCAGCCCGCTATCCTGCCGCGCCCGCTCCAGCAGCACGACAAAATCCCGCCCGGCATCCCCGGCACTGATCGCGCTCAGCAACCGGTCCCGCACCACCGAGGCATAAGGCAGCGGAACGGCATGCTCACCCCCGGCCTTGAGAAACATCTCCATGTCCTTGAGCCCCAGCGTCACCGGCGCGCCCGGATGATCGTATTCATGATCGACCATCAGCTTTCCGTAATTCTTGTGAACCGGCGCGTTGTAGAAACTGCCCGTCATGATCTCGAAAATCGCATGCGGATCCGTCCCGGCCTTTTCATTCAGCGCAAAGACTTCCGCCATCTGCTCGATCGTCGAATAGATCATGAAGTTCAGAGACAGCTTGGCCAGATTGGCCTGAACCGGGTCCTGCCCCACTTCGAAAATCTTCGACCCGAAACATTCCAGCAAAGGCCGCAGACGCGTCAGTGCCTCCTCCGCTCCCGCCGTCACCACGAACAGCTCACCCGCCTTCGCCGCCGGAGGGCGCCCGAGCACATTGGCACTGACATAACCCTGCCCGCGCTCCGCATGACCGTCCCGCAGACGGCGCGCCTGCTCTAGGGACAGCGTACTGCTGCACGCATGAATACCGCCCGGCGCCAGAGCCGTCGCGATGCCATGCTCTCCGAAGACAGCCTCTTCCGTGCTGGCATCATCGAACAGCATGGAGAACACGACCTCCACCTGCCGCGCCACATCCGCAGGCGTTTCGACAAAAACAGCCCCCTGCGCCACCAGATCATCCGCCTTCGCGCGTGTCCTGTTGGTCACGACAAGCTCATGCCCTCCCTTGAGAAGACGCTCCGCCATCGCATGTCCCATGGCCCCGAGGCCCACAAAGCCGACTTTCATGATCCTGATCTCCCGCTGAACACTCCGTGCAGAGCTTCAAACCCACCCGGAGACGACAGTTCTAGCGAAAGTCATTTTGGCGTTCTCACGCTCTCAGGCCATAGTTCGACTCATGTGCGCCAATTCCTTCATGACCCCTGCCGCCGCAGACCGTCCAGACGCCGAAACGCCATGGCTGCTTGGCGGACACATGAAGCAGGACACACGCCGGATCGCCGAACGCCACGCCCATGCACGCGGCCAGATCTTCGGCATCGAAAGCGGCGTCATGGCCATCCGCACCGAGCACGCCTACTGGCTGATCGGCCCCGGCCAGTGCCTCTGGCTCCCGCCCCGGCTCCTGCACGAAGCCCGTTCCCACGGAGCCGTCGCAGGCTGGAGCCTGTATGTCAGCGCAGCAAAATGCTCCGACCTGCCAGACGAACCCTTCCTCGCTGGCGGAACACGCCTCCTCACCGCTCTGGCAGACCGCCTCTCCCACGACGCCGACGAAACACGATGGGACGCCCAGATCAGCCGCCTCGCGGAATGCTTCTGGCACGAATTCCTGACCGCCCTGCGCGCCTCCGTGTCCCTGCCTTTCCCGAAAAGCGAACAACTCTGCCGCGTCGCTAACACCCTGAGCGACAATCCCGCAGATTCCCGCGACCAGAAAGACTGGGCCAAACTGGCCGCCATGTCGCTGCGCTCCTTCGTCCGTCATTTCACGCTTGAGACGGGACTGCCATTCTCCGTCTGGCGGCAGCGCCTGCGCATCCTGAACGCACAGGAAAAACTGGCACGCGGCGAGAGCGTGGCCAGTGTGGCACTGGACGTCGGCTATGAAAGCCTCGGCGCCTTCGCCACGGCCTTCCACAAAAACACGGGCTACCGGCCCAGCGATTACGCCAGGCTCTGCCGGACACCCTGAAAACAGAAAAGCCGCCCCCGAAGGAGCGGCTTCCCATCGTGCGACTTGATCGACGGATCAGGCCGAAAGATGCGCCTTCACCAGCGCACTGGCCTTCGCCGGGTCCAGATCCGCGCCAAAACGCTCCTTCAGCGCCGCCATGACCTTGCCCATGTCCTTCATGCCGGCCGCTTCCGTCTTCTTCACGGCGTCTTCGATCCCGGCCTTCAGCGTGGCTTCATCCAGCTCCGGCGGCAGGTAGGACTTGATCGTCGCAATCTCGCCCTCTTCCTTTTCCGCCAGCTCCGGACGGCCACCCTCACGATACATCGTGGCGGATTCCGTGCGGGACTTGATCATGGAGCGCAGGGCGGAAATGATGTCCGTATCCGTCACCTCGGCGCTCTTGGCACGGGCAGCAACGTCCAGATCCTTGATCTTGGCCGTGATCCCGCGGATCTGGGCCACCGT
Organism: Gluconobacter sp. R75690; assembly: GCF_015244525.1. Lineage (NCBI taxonomy): Bacteria > Pseudomonadati > Pseudomonadota > Alphaproteobacteria > Acetobacterales > Acetobacteraceae > Gluconobacter > Gluconobacter sp. R75690. Next base: position 95,685 of record NZ_JABCQB010000005.1, read on the forward strand.
CTCGGACTGACCGGCCTTCATGGCTGTCTTGAGGTCGTCCATGATCTGCTTGCGAAGCGACATCGCCGTTCTCCTTACATCGGACAGCCCCTTGGAAACTCCCTCGGCGAGCCGTCCCTCATTCCTTGAATGGCGGCAAAATCGCACAAAAGCCGGTTTGCAACAATCCGGCAGCCCCTGTGGCCGCAAAACAAGCCATTCGGAAAAAACTTCCCACCCATCGCGATAACGCAAAACAGGCAGTGGGAAAAAACTTCCCATTCCGTTTCCGATCCCTTATTCAGAGGCCCCAGAAGTACATCCGGCAGCCAGCAACGGGGCGACCATGGACATCGACAGAATCATCGAAAAAGCCGGAGGCGCGGACGAAATTGCCGCTCTTGCCGGTGTCGGACTGGAAGCCGTCCGCAAGTGGCGCCAGTCCCGCATGGTCCCGACCAAGCACTGGCCAGCCCTGCTGCGCGTGCCGGGAATCGCCCTGCAGGATCTGACAGCAGACCTCACCACGACTGAAACCCAGCAAGAACAAGAAAGAGAGACGGACGTGTCCAATCCCTGCCCTCCCGGCGCCAACGCCGCCCTTGTCCTTGCCGATGGGACGGTCCTGTGGGGCCGTGGCTTCGGTGCCCATACGGAAGGCGCCGTCGGAGAACTCTGCTTCTCCACCGGCATGACCGGCTATCAGGAAACCCTGACCGACCCGTCTTTCGCTGGCCAGATCGTGACCTTTACCTTCCCGCATATCGGCAATGTCGGCACGAACACCGATGACAACGAGGCCCCGAAGATGGCCGCCCTCGGCGCCGTCGTGAAGGAAGACATCACCGCCCCGGCAAGCTGGCGCTCCCACGAGCCTTTCGCCGCATGGCTCCGCGATCACGGTCGTGCCGGCATCAGCGGCATCGACACACGCGCCATCACCCGCACCCTGCGCGACAACGGCCCGCAGACCGCCATCCTCGCCTTCCCGGAAAACGGCCGTATCGACACGGACAGCCTGCTGAACCGCGCCCGCCAGTGGCCCGGCCTCGAAGGCATGGACCTCGCCAAGGAAGTGACACGCCCCAAGCGCGTCTGGACCGAAGGTGTGTGGCACTCCACAAAGCCTGTGCGCGAGAACCGCCGCCGCGTGGTCGCAATGGACTATGGTGCCAAGGACAACATCCTGCGCTGCCTCGTGACCGCCGGCTGTGACGTCACCGTCCTGCCCGCCACGGCCACCGCCGAAGATATCCTGGAACTCAAGCCCGAAGGCGTGTTCCTCTCTAACGGCCCCGGCGATCCGGCCGCGACCGGCACCTATGCCGTCCCCGCCATCCGCAAGGTGCTGGACGCAAACGTGCCCGTCTTCGGCATCTGCCTCGGCCATCAGCTTCTCGCACAGGCTCTGGGCGGCAAGACCTACAAGCTGGAGCGCGGCCATCGCGGCGCCAACCAGCCGGTCAAGGACGTCGAAACCGGCCGCGTGGAAATCACCAGCCAGAACCACGGTTTCGCCGTGGACGAGAAGTCCCTGCCCGCGGATGTGAAGGTGACGCATGTGAGCCTGTTCGACGGCTCTAACGAAGGCATCGCCTCGACCACGAAGGACGCCTTCTCCGTCCAGTACCACCCCGAGGCGAGCCCCGGCCCGTCCGACAGTTTCTATCTTTTCGAGCGTTTCGTCGCGGTCATGGACCGTCGCGCTAAAGCAGGAGCCTGAGCCATGCCAAAACGGACAGACATTTCGTCCATCCTGATCATCGGCGCCGGCCCGATCGTCATCGGACAGGCCTGCGAATTCGACTATTCCGGCGCACAGGCCTGCAAGGCCCTGCGTGAGGAAGGCTATCGCGTCATCCTGATCAACTCGAACCCCGCCACCATCATGACCGACCCCGGCCTGGCGGACGCGACCTATATCGAGCCGATCACCCCGGAATTCGTCGAGCGCATCATCCTCAAGGAAAAGCCCGACGCCGTCCTGCCGACGATGGGTGGCCAGACCGCCCTGAACGCCGCCATGGCGCTCGACAAGTCCGGCTTCCTCAAAAAGCACAACGTGGAACTGATCGGCGCCGATGCGGAAGTCATCGACCGCGCGGAAGACCGTCAGAAGTTCCGCGAAGCCATGGACGAGATCGGGATCGAAAGCCCCCGCAGCACCATCGCCCATACGCTGGAAGAAGCCCGCGCGGCACTGGCCGATGTCGGCCTGCCCGCCATCATCCGCCCGTCCTTCACCATGGGCGGCGCTGGCGGCGGCATCGCCTATAACCGTGAAGAGTTCGACCAGATCGTCACAGGCGGCCTCGATGCCTCGCCGACGACCGAAGTCCTGATCGAAGAATCCGTCCTCGGCTGGAAAGAATACGAGATGGAAGTGGTCCGCGACACCGCGGATAACTGCATCATCATCTGCTCCATCGAGAACATCGACCCGATGGGCGTCCATACCGGTGACTCCATCACCGTCGCCCCCGCCCTGACGCTGACCGACAAGGAATACCAGCGCATGCGGGACGCCTCGATCGCGTGCCTGCGCAAGATCGGCGTCGAGACCGGCGGCTCCAACGTGCAGTTCGGCGTCAACCCCGCCGATGGCCGTCTGGTTGTCATCGAGATGAACCCACGCGTGTCGCGTTCCTCAGCACTCGCCTCGAAGGCCACCGGCTTCCCGATCGCCAAGATCGCCGCCAAGCTGGCCGTCGGCTACACGCTGGACGAACTCAAGAACGACATCACGAAAACGACCCCGGCCTCCTTCGAGCCGACGATCGACTATGTCGTCGCCAAGATCCCCCGCTTCACTTTCGAGAAGTTCCCCGGCTCTCCGGCGCTCCTCTCGACGTCCATGAAGTCGGTCGGTGAAGCCATGTCGGTTGGCCGCTCCTTCGCCGAAGCCATCCAGAAGGGCCTGCGCTCTATGGAAACGGGCCTCACCGGCCTCGATCCCGTCGAAGCCCCCGGCGACGGTTCGCACAACGCCTATCTCGCCGCTCTGGCCGAGCCGCGCCCCGAGCGCATCCTGATGGCCGCACAGGCCCTGCGCGCAGGCTTAAGCGTCGAGCAGATAAACGAAGCCTGCAAGTTCGAGCCGTGGTTCCTCCGCCAGCTCGAAGACATCGTGACGTCCGAGCGCGAGATCGAAAAGACCGGCCTGCCGAAGGACGCCTACAATCTGCGCCGCCTCAAGGCCCAGGGCTTCTCCGACGCCCAGCTCGCCCGCCTCTCGGGCCGGAGCTTTACGGATGTCGCAGCCCTGCGTGAAAAGCTGGCTGTCACGCCGGTCTATCGCCGGATCGACACCTGCGCTGCCGAATTCGCTTCCGACACGCCCTACCTGTACTCGACCTATGAAGGCGGCTTCGGCACCCCCGACTGTGAAAGCCGCCCGACGAACCGCGACAAGATCGTCATCCTCGGCGGTGGCCCGAACCGCATCGGTCAGGGCATCGAGTTCGACTATTGCTGCGTCCATGCCGCCTACGCCCTACGCGAAGCCGGTTTCGAGACGGTCATGGTCAACTGCAACCCCGAGACGGTCTCGACCGATTACGACACCTCGGACCGCCTGTATTTCGAGCCCCTGACCGCCGAGGACGTGATCGCCCTGATCCGCACCGAAGCCAAGGGCGGCAAGGTTCTGGGCTGCATCGTGCAGTATGGCGGCCAGACCCCGCTCAAGCTGTCCCGCGCGCTTGAAGAAGCCGGCATCCCGCTGCTCGGCACGCCGGCCGACGCGATCGACCGCGCCGAAGACCGCGAGCGCTTCCAGGCCATGCTCCGCAAGCTCGGCCTGCGCCAGCCCCGCAACGGCATCGCCCGCAGCCCGACGGAAGCCGAAAAGATTGCGGAAGAGGTCGGCTATCCGGTCGTCGCCCGCCCGTCCTACGTTCTGGGCGGCCGTGCGATGGAAATCGTCTATGACAAGCCCGGCCTCAAGCGCTACCTCAACGAGGTCCTGCGTGCCGCCGGCCCCGAAGTCTCGACCGGCCCCGTCCTGCTCGACCACTATCTTAACGACGCGATCGAAGCGGACGTGGACTGCATCTGCGACGGTGAGAACGTCTATGTCGCAGGCGTCATGGAACACATCGAGGAAGCCGGCATCCATTCCGGTGATTCCGCCTGCTCCCTGCCGCCCTACACGCTCTCTCCCGCACTGGTAACGGAACTGCGCTCGCAGACCGAAGCCATGGCCCGCGAACTGGGCATCCGCGGCCTGATGAACGTCCAGTACGCCATCAAGGATCAGGAAGTCTTCGTCCTCGAAGTGAACCCCCGTGCCTCCCGGACCGTGCCGTTCGTCGCCAAGGCCACCGGCGTTCCGGTTGCCAAGATCGGTGCCCGAGTCATGGCCGGTGCGAAGCTGACCGAGTTCCAGCTCGATGGCGGTGCGGTCTCTCCGCATGTGGCGGTCAAGGAAGCCGTGTTCCCCTTCCATCGCTTTGCCAATGCCGACACGATCCTCGGCCCGGAAATGCGGTCCACGGGCGAAGTCATGGGGCTGGATTCCAGCTTCGAGCGCGCCTTTGCCAAGTCGCAGCTTGCAGCCGGCGTGACGCTGCCACTTTCGGGCACGGTGTTCCTCTCCGTCCGCGACAGCGACAAGGCGCATGTCCAGCCGCTGGCCCGCAAGCTGGTCGCCATGGGCTTCACGATCCTCGCCACCAGCGGCACGGCGTCCCGTCTGGAAGCCGCCGACATTCCCGTAAAGCGCGTGAACAAGGTGATGCAGGGCCGTCCGAACTGCGTGGATTCCATCCGCTCGGGTGACGTGCAGATGGTCATCAACACCTCGCAGGGAGGTCAGGCCGCGCAGGACAGCTACGAAATCCGTCGCAGCGCCCTGACCATGGGCATCCCGCATTACACGACGATCGCAGGCGCCCGTGCCGCGACCTACGCCATCGCGGTCCTGAAGGAAGACAATCTGGGCGTCGCCCCGCTCCAGTCCTACTTCAAGGGCGCGTTCTGATCCTATCAACACCCTTCCGGCCCAGCTGTCCCACAAGGGGATCACAGCCTTTCCGGAAGGGGTCATCGGACTTGTCGCGCAAAGGAGGGAGCGGATAGTCTGGATGCCCCGCAACTCCACTCTCCATGCAGGACATCACGATGCTCAGGCTCGCCATCAGCGGTTTTCCGCTTCGGACCGATCTTATGGTCTATCTAGCGGTTGCGGCCCTGGCGGCCATCGAGATCGGGCTGTGGCTGACACTCCCCACACCGATGCTCTGGATCTTCTTTATCGGCGTCCTCTTCATCCAGTTCAGATTGCTGAAGCGCTGCCTTGCAGGCGACCATTTCATCGCCGGTCCAGCCGGACTGTCATTTCTGGTCATCGTCCTGATCCTCGATCATTTTCATCAGGGCGTGATTTCGTCGCATGAACTGATGCGACACTACCTGTCCCATGGCGTCATCCACAGCAACAATCCCCATGCCCATGGCGTTCCCGACCTGTGGGATACCAATGAGACATCCGTGCATATCGGGATGGGACAGCGGTTTCTCATCAGCGTGAAAATGGCCATTTTCTTTGCAGCCGGACTCGCCGCCTGTTTTGGCTGGCTGGTCCTGAGCGAACGCCAGAAGAAAGCCTGATCTTACACAGACTGCCTCTCGCCGGACCTGCATTTTCACTCAGCGCAGCCCATGAGCCACCCCGGCCTGTGGGAACAGCATCAGGCCTGACATACACAGGCATCATACCGCCCCACCTTGCAAAAAACCCCGGCAAACCCTAGGTTGTCTGGCTTCATCATAATTTCAGTCACGCTTTTTCGAGGATTTCAGAGTGCAGAAGATCCCCATGACCGCGAAGGGACAGCAGCGTCTCGAAGACGAGCTGCGGACCCTCAAGAGCGTTGACCGCCCGGCCGTCATCCGTGCCATTGCAGAAGCCCGCGAACATGGTGACCTGTCCGAAAACGCCGAGTACCACGCCGCCCGTGACCGCCAGTCCTTCATCGAAGGCCGCGTCCTGGAGCTGGAAGGCATCATCTCCAATGCCGAGGTGATCGACCCTTCGACGCTGACCGGAACGCGCGTCCGTTTTGGCGCGCATATCGAACTCGTCGACGAAGAGACCGACAAGGAAGCCCTGTACCAGATCGTTGGCGTTCATGAGGCCGACATCAAGCAGGGCCTGATCTCGATTTCCTCGCCTCTGGCAAAGGCCCTGATCGGCAAGGATGTCGGTGACACTGTCTCCGTACCCGCCCCCGGTGGCGACCGGACCTATGAAATCCTCAAGGTCTCATATCGCTGATGTCTGACGTCCTGGCGTCCCCTCCCCCTGTCGTAACCATCGCGGATATCGAAAGCGCCCATGAGCGCATCGCATCCACGGTAGTCCGCACGCCGACGATTTCCTGTCCCGCACTGTCCAAGCTGACAGGCGCGGAAATTACGCTCAAGCTCGAAAACCTTCAGGCGATCGGCTCCTTCAAGGAGCGTGGAGCGGCCAACAAGATGGCCCTCCTGACGCCGGAAGAGCGGGCACGCGGCGTCATTACCGTCTCGGCAGGCAATCACGCACAGGGTGTGGCCCGTCAGGCCAGTCTTCTCGGCATCGATGCAACCATCGTCATGCCGCGCTTCACGCCGGCCACCAAGGTCGCGGCAACGCAGGCCTGGGGCGCGAATGTCGTGCTCGCGGGAGACGATTTCGCGCAGGCCAGCGAGACCGCTACCGAGCTTCAGAAGCAGGACGGCCGCGTTCTCGTCCACCCGTTCAATGATCCGGCCGTCATCGCCGGTCAGGGCACTGCGGCGTTGGAGCTTCTGGAAGATGCTCCGGGCATCGATACGGTTGTCGTGCCCGTGGGTGGCGGTGGCCTGATCGGTGGATTTGCGACCGTCATGGCTGCACTTCGCCCCGATGTCGAGGTCATTGGCGTACAGGTAGAGGCCTATGCGTCCCTGTCAAACTACCCGCAGGAAGACGGCCCGACGCAGGGCGGCTCAACCATTGCGGAAGGTATTGCAGTCACAAGGCTTGGCGATCACTGCCTGAACGCCTTTCGCAACAGGATCTCGAAGATCCTTGTCGTCAGCGAGCTTCAGGTCGAAAGCGCTATCACGACGCTGGCCGAAAAGGCCAAGCAGGTCTGTGAAGGTGCAGGCGCTACCGGTCTCGCGGCCGTTCTGGCCTATCCGGAGCTGTTCAAAGGACGCCGCGTTGCCCTGCCGCTGTCGGGCGGCAACATCAACGCCCGTATCCTTGCCAACACGATCCTGCGCTCCCTGCTCCGGGATGGACGGATCCTGCGGCTGATCTTCCAGATCCCCGATCGTCCGGGCATGCTGGCTGACATCTCGGCCCGCATCGGCAATTACGGCGGGAACATCATCGAGGTCTCCCATCACCGCCTGTTCGCGTCCCCGTCCGTTCAGACGGCAGAACTGCTGGTGATGGTGGAAGCCCGCGACACCGAACATGCCCACCAGATCGAGACCGATCTGGCGCGGCATTACATCGTCCGGCGCGACTGATTTTCAGAGACCGTCCACGATAACGACGTTGTAAGGCCCGGCTTTCCAGCGATGCGCGGCAGCCTTCTGGTAGGCCGGACTTTCATACCAGGCCCGGGCCGAGGCCGCGTCCGGAAACTCGATAATCACGACACCATCAGGCTCGGTGCCTTCGAGTTTTTCCTGCTTGCCATAGGCAGCGAGGATTTTGGCCGGAAATCCCTTGAAGGTTTCCCCAACCACTTCCGAATATTTCTGGAATTCGGCCGGGTCGGTCAGTTTTTCACGAATGAATACAGCATAGGCAGGCATGGAACGCTCCCTTCTGGATGAGCCTCCATACCCGCCACAAAACCGCGGAAGTTTCAGCACACAAGAGCGTGTGCCGCAGCCTCAGCGCGTACCGAACAGACGGTCACCCGCATCGCCGAGGCCCGGAACGATATAGCCGTGTTCGTCCAGATGGCTGTCGATGGAGCAGGTCACGATCTGCACATCGGGGTGCAGTCCCTGCACATGGGCAATCCCTTCCGGCACGGCCAGCAGGCAGGCGAAAACCGGATCCTTGGCACCAGCCGCCTTCACGCGGGTAATGGCCGCAGCGGCGGAATGTCCGGTTGCCAGCATCGGATCGAGCACAATGCAGGTCCGTCCCGGAACATCGCTGGGCATGTTGAAGTAGTATTCGCTGACTTCCAGCGTCTCGTGATCCCGGCGCAGACCGATATGTCCGACCCGGGCGGACGGCACCAGATCCAGCATCCCATCCAGCAGACCGTTTCCGGCACGCAGGATGGAGACGAAACACAGCTTCTTGCCGTCCAGTTCCTCCCCTTCCATCGGGCCGCTCGGCGCCTCGATATGCCGCGGCGCCAGCGACAGATTGCGCGTGGCTTCATAGGCCAGCAGCAGGCTGAGTTCGCGCGTCAGGCGGCGGAACCCGGCCGTGGAGGTATTGCGGTCACGCAGACGGGTCAGCTTGTGGCGCACCAGCGGGTGGTCGAGGACGATAGGCGGCAGCGCCTGACTCATGCTTTTTCTCCTTCGGCCGGGCGGAAATCGAGCGCCAGACCGTTCATGCAGTAACGAAGTCCCGTAGGCGGCGGACCATCGGGAAAGACATGCCCCAGATGGCCCTTGCAGTTCGCGCAATGGACTTCGGTGCGGACCATGCCATAGCGGCTGTCCTGCGTGGTTTCGACGCCATCCGGCAGAGCCTGGAAAAACGAGGGCCAGCCACTGCCGCTATCATATTTCATTTCCGAAGCAAAAAGCGGGCGCCCGCAGGCTGCACAGGCATAAATCCCCGCGCGCTTCTCGTCGTTGAGGGGGCTGGAGCCGGGACGTTCCGTTCCGTGTTCGTGAAGGATACGCCGCTGTTCCGGTGTCAGGCCAACACCGCAGCCACTGCCGGTCTGCCCGTTCGGGCCGCAACTCTGGGTCATGCTGGTTCTCCGGAAAATCTGAAAGGCGTCTTCTGACGATGTATGAAAGCGCGGCCGTATTTTGTCACGCATCTTAAACTGTCCTGGCGCAACCCGACGCAGAGACGCCCGTTAGGGATTGTACAACATCAAGACGGAAGGATCCGGTCATGAGTTCTATCGAAGACAAGATCAAGGGCGTTGCCAATCAGGTGACCGGCAAGATCAAGGAAGAAGTCGGACATCTGACGAACGACAAGGAACTTGAAGGCGAAGGTGTGGCCCAGAACCTCAAGGGCAAGGTCCAGAAGACCACGGGCGACGCCAAGGATGCGGTCAAGAGCGGCATCGACAAGCTCTGAAGCCTGTTCCGATCACAATGCAACGCCCGCCCTCATGGCGGGCGTTCGCATTTGTGGGGAATGATGGCATGATGGGCAACAGTCCCATTCCTCCTTTCCTGCAGGAGACATCCCATGTCCGCATCCTCGACACCCCGCCCCGTCATGCTCGTCATTCTCGACGGCTTCGGCTGGCGCGAGGATGAGTCCGACAATGCGGTCCGTCTCGCAAACACTCCGACTTTCGACACCCTCTGGGCCACAAGCCCTCACGCCTTCCTGAAAACCTCGGGCGAGGATGTTGGCCTGCCGGACGGGCAGATGGGCAATTCCGAAGTCGGACATCTAAATATCGGCGCCGGCCGTGTCGTGATGCAGGAACTCCCCCGCATCTCCCGCAGCGCCCGGGACGGCTCCCTGGCACAGAACCCCGCACTTCTGGAGTTCATCGCTGCTCTGAAGGCATCTGGCGGAACCTGCCACCTCATGGGCCTGATCTCGCCCGGCGGTGTACATGCCCATCAGGATCATGTGGTCGCACTTGCGAAAATCGTCAGCGCGGCGGGTGTGCCCGTGGCCGTTCACATCTTCAGCGATGGCCGCGATACGGCGCCGCGCTCGGGTGAGGACTTCATCGGGAAATTCCTGAAGGACCTGCCTGACAGCGTGCAGATCGCAACGCTGAGCGGCCGTTATTACGCCATGGACCGGGATCGCCGCTGGGAGCGCGTCGCCCTCGCCGTCGAGGCCATCCGGGACGCAAAAGGCCCCCACGCGAAGGACGCTCTCTCGGCCCTTCAGGCCAGCTACGCCAGCGACAAGGGAGACGAATTCGTTCTTCCCACCGTTCTGGGCGATTATGCCGGCATGAAGGACGGGGACGGCATTCTGGCCTGCAATTTCCGTGCAGACCGGATCCGTCAGCTTCTGGACGTCCTCGTCCTGCCGGATTTCGCGGAGTATGACAGCGGCCGGAAGGTGAAATTCGCAGCCGTCTGCGGCATGTCGCGCTATTCCGATCATCTGGCACCTTACATGAGCATCCTGTTCCCCAAAGTGCCGCTTGAGAATCTGCTGGGAGACGTGGTGGCCAAGGCAGGGCGGACCCAGCTCCGCATGGCCGAAACGGAGAAATATCCGCACGTCACCTACTTCCTGAACGGGGGCCGCGAAGTCCAGTTCGAAGGTGAAGAGCGCATTCTGGTCCCCTCACCCAAGGTCGCGACCTACGATCTGCAGCCCGAGATGTCCGCCCCTGAACTGACGGACAAGGCCGTTGCCGCCATCGAAAGCGGCAAATTCGACATGATCGTCCTGAACTTCGCCAATCCGGACATGGTCGGCCATACCGGCTCCCTGTCCGCCGCCATCAAGGCCTGCGAGACGGTCGATCAGGGGCTGGGCCGCATCAATGACGCCATTGTCAAAGCGGGCGGCGTTCTGCTCGTCACCGCCGATCATGGCAACTGCGAAACCATGCGGGACCCCGTGACAGGCGGCGCACACACGTCCCACACGCTCAACGTGGTGCCCGTCATCCTGGCGCATGCCGAGGGGGAGACCATCCATGACGGCCGTCTGGCCGATCTGGCACCGACCATGCTGGCACTGATGGGCGTGAAACAGCCTGACGCGATGACGGGTGTCTCCCTGCTTGAAAGCGCCTGATCCGCGATATCTCCTGCCGCTCGCCCTGCTCCTGTCGCCTGCCTGGGCGACAGCACGGCATGCGTCTCATCATCACCTCCAGCATACGGGAAAACCGGCGGCCGCCGCGCCCAGCGAGGGCCAGAAAGCCCTTGCCCGCGCCCAGGCCGCGCGACGGGCGCTGGAAAAACGGCAGGCGGATGAAGCAGCAGCCCTGAAAGCAAAACAGATTGCCTCGGCACAGGCCGAAGCAAAGGCGAAACAGGACAGTGCACGCACTCTCGCCTTCACGGCCCAGACCCACACGGCCCAGTCCGCCGTAGATACGACCCAGAGCCACATTCTTGCACTCAAGGCCAGTATTGCGGAACTGATGGACAAGCGGACGGCTGTCGAAGCGGATATCCGCCAGCAGAATGCCGCACTGCAACCGCTGCTTCCCGTCGCAGCACGCCTGTCCATCGCACCGGATGCCGCACTGCTGGCCTCTCCGGAAACAGCGTCGGAAAGCGTCACCGCGCTCTCCGTCCTCGGTGGCTTCTCGCGCCTGACGCAGCAACGTGCCCAGGCGCTTCAGTCGCGCGAAGACGAACTGCATGCAATCGGCATTGATCTGGACAACCGGCAAAAAGAACTAGCAGATCTCCTCGCGCAGCAGACCCGCGAGCGCAATGCGGCCGCAGCCCGGACCCGAATTGCGGCACGGCAGGAAGCCGTCGCGGATCAGGGCGCCCAGAAGGCTCGCAAGGCCGTGGCCGACGCCATGCAGGCCGCAGCGGATCTGTCCGCTGAAATCGACGCGCTTGTCCGGCAGGAAGCCCAGGCCCGCGCCGAGCTGGAAAAGGAAGCCGCCGCCCTGACCCGTCAGCACCAGCTCGAACGCGCCCGCCATGCACGGTCGCAGGCCCAGGCGCTCTCTTCGGCCGGACAGGGCGTTTCCAGCGGCAGTGGTCACGCCCCCGTCTCAGGCCATATCGCCGTCCGCTGGGGCCAGACGACCGAAGCCGGTCCCGCAACCGGCATTACCTACGCCGCCCTCTCTTCGGCGCCCGTACAGGCCCCCTGCACGGGCCGAGTCGAATTTGCAGGCCCCTTCCGCTCCTTCGGACAGATGCTGATCCTCGACTGCGGACGGAATTACCGCTTCGTGCTTTCCGGACTGGGACAGCTGAATGTTTCGGGTGGCCAAAGCATCAGGAAAGCTGCCACACTGGGCCAGATGCCTGCTTCCGACGGAATGCTTTTTGTCCAGCTCCGGCATGGTACGCAGGTTGTCAGTCCCGCTCCTTTCCTCTGATCCGGTTTGCCGAGCGCGTCTGACCTTGTAGGATCGTTTCTTAATAATTTGGCAACCCGAACCGGCCTAGTCTGCCTCCGAGGCGACGACGGTCAGTACGTTCCTTCGTTCCCAAGGATGGAGATCACATGAAGTTTCGCAGTGGCCTGTTGCTGGGCACCGCCTTTCTGGCCGGACTGGCCGTCGGACCGGGAGCCCTGCGTCTTGCTGGCTCCGGCGACTTTCCGGGTGCAGCCCTCGCCCGTGAAATCTCCCATGACAACAGCGCGGAAACCGTCCGTCTGCTGACGCTGCTGGGAACGGTCATGGACGTGGTGAAGGCAGAATATGTCCACCCCGTCTCCGACAAGGACCTGATCAATAACGCGCTTGATGGGATGGTGGGCAATCTCGATCCCCATTCCTCTTACATGACCGCGGCCCAGTTCCACGACATGCAGACCGAGATCTCGGGCAAGTTCGGCGGTCTGGGCCTTCAGGTTCAGGGTGAGTCCGGACATGTCCGCGTGGTCTCCCCGATCGACGGAACCCCGGCCGCGCGCGCGGGTATCCAGCCCGGCGATTTCATCACGATGGTGGACCACAAGAGCATCGATGACCTGACACTCGATCAGGCCGTCCGCAAGATGCGTGGTGATCCGGGGACGAAAATCAGCCTGACGATCGTGCGCCCCAAGACCGGCAAGACCCTCACTTTCGACATGACGCGTGAGATCGTGCACGTCCAGATCGTGAAGTCTGCGCTGTATGGCAGCACGGGCTATATCCGCCTGACCGAGTTCGATGACGATCTCGAAAGCGCCATGCATGCCGCATTCGACAAGCTCAAGGCACAGGCCACCAAGGCACCGGGCGGCAAGCTGACCGGCATCATCCTTGACCTGCGCTCCAATCCGGGCGGCAAGCTCGATCAGGCCATTGCCGTTTCGGACGACTTCATCAAGGACGGTGAAATCGTCTCGATCCGTGGGCGTCATGCCGAGAACAACCAGCGCTGGGATGCCAAGGGTACGGACATCACCAATGGCCTGCCGATCGTCGTCCTGACGAATGGTGGCTCGGCTTCGGCCAGTGAAATCGTGGCTGGCGCCCTGAAGGATCATCACCGCGCCATTATTCTTGGCGAAAAGACCTTCGGCAAAGGCTCGGTCCAGACTCTCATTCCCATCGGCGATCAGGGTGCAGTCCGTCTGACGACAGCGCGTTATTACACGCCCTCCGGCCGCTCCATTCAGGGCCTGGGCATCACGCCTGACATCCCCGTCTCCGAGACCAAGGATGACGATGCCTATGGTTATCGTGAGGCCGACCTGTCCCATATCCTGACGAATATCGGCGGCAACCGCACAAACGAAACGCCGCGCACCGATATTCCGCCGATCGCGAAGTCCATTCCGAAGATGCCGGATGCCAGCTGGCCCGCGTTCGATGCCACGAAGCCTGCAACCGATTTCCAGCTTCAGCAGGCGATCAAGGTGATCAACGCCATGGCGGGCCTCTCAAATCCTGCACCGGCCACCGCGCCAGCAACAGAGGTCAAGGCTGCTACTCCGACCACCCCCAAACCGCCTGAAGCCCACCACTGACAAGGACATCCCGGATCGTGCAGAACCGTCCCGCCTCCAGCCGACCAGGGCTCTGGCAACGACTTCCCGTTATTGGACGCCTTCTGATCGCGTTCTGGGCCGTTCTTCTGGCCGGTGGAGCCGGGACGGCGGCGTTTCTGTTGCACCAGCAGAAACCCGCTGTTCTCGCCAAGGTCACTCCGCAGTCCAAACCGCCTCTGCCTGCGCAGCCCACTTCCCCGGCCAATTCTTCGATTGTTTCCACTCAGGCACCAAAAGAGACAACCGTGGTAGCCGCTGGAGCGCAGGCACTCGCCGTGCCGGTTCCGGCAAAGCCGGCTGACATGGCCTTACCGACGGCGACCACCACCATTCCCGCTAAGGCTATCCCGCCTTCACCAGCGGGATCTTCGACCGCTGTGACACAACAGGCTTTGCCCCCGGTTGTGTCCTCTGCCGCTTCCCCTGCTCCACAAGCATCGGCGCCCCTCCCGACCGATAAAACCGCCATCGCAATCGTGCTACAGGGATTTGGCTATTCCGATGCCCTGACCTACGACGTTCTTTCACGTATTCCCGCGCCTGTGGCGGTTGGGATTTCACCTTATGTCAGCAATATCAGCGACATCATTGCGCGGGCTCATGCCAGCCACAGGGAAGTCTATGTCACCCTTCCCATGCAGAGCGCCCATCCCGAACAGGTCGATGAAGGTCCACATGCGCTGGGATATGGAAACTCCGCTGCTGACGATCAGCGCGAACTGGAATGGTGCCTCTCCCGTGCCGCAGGCGCGGAAGGACTGACGGATGCGTCTGAAAACGGGGACGACCAGCCGGGCGGCGGCTATGCGACTTCGCCCGATTTTTCCCCAATTGCCAGTGCCATCAGCAGCCGGGGCCTGCTCTATCTGGCGGGATCCGCGCAGGATGGCCGGCGCACCCGCGGGATGACGGCAACAGCCTGGATCGACGGAGATACGGACGCCGCCACTCTGGACAGCCGCCTGGCCGCCCTGCTGCCTCAGGACGGAAAGCCGGCAAAGATCCTGCTGATGGTCGGGCCGATCACGCCTGTCATGATCGACCGTCTCGCAAACTGGCTTAAAGGTCCGGCCGCGCAGAACTTCGTCGTTGTACCGCCATCAGCTTTTGCGGATAGCGGCATCAGCAACGATCAGGCCGCCAATCTTTCACCTTCCAATCCGGTAGCGCCCCTATGACCGATCCCATGACCCTTCCCTACCGCCCGAATGTGGGAATTGCGCTCTTCAACCGTGACGGCAAGCTGTTCATCGCCCGGCGCACAGACCTTCCGGGAGACGTCTGGCAGTGTCCACAGGGCGGTATTGATGAAGGTGAGACACCACAGGTCGCGGCCCTGCGGGAAATGGGAGAAGAAATTGGAACCCAGAACGCGAGAATTCTGGCCGAACGGAGTGGCTGGCTTTCCTATGATCTGCCGTCTGACCTGATCGGAAAGGCCCTGGGAGGACGTTTTCGGGGGCAGACCCAGAAATGGTTCGTGATGGGTTACGAGGGACAGGATTCCGATATCCGTCTGGATCTTCAGGACCCGCCTGAATTCGACGCCTGGGAGTGGGTTGAGCCGCAGGCGGTTCTGAAACGCAATCTGGGCTTCAAGAAAGCCCTCTATGCCGATCTGATTCCTGAACTGGCAGCGCTTTTTCAGGCTGCTGCCAGAGACTGGGTCCGCACCAGCCGCGCATAAAGGCCATCCTTGCGGAGAAGTTCGGCATGGGTGCCGGCTTCGGCAACGGCGCCCTGATCCATCACAACGATCAGATCGGCAGCCTGCACGGTGGAAAGCCGGTGCGCGACGATCACTGTCGTACGGCCTGAACGCAGGTTTGCCAGTGCATTCTGCACCCGCGCCTCGCTTTCGGAATCAAGCGCACTCGTCGCTTCATCCAGCAGCAGGATGCGCGGGTTACGAAGCAGGGCGCGGGCCAGAGCCACGCGCTGACGCTGACCACCGGACAATCGGCGTCCACCCGGCCCGACGCGTGTTTCCAAACCCGCCGGCAGGTTATCGAGGAAATCGACCGCCGCCATGGCGCAGGCCTTTTCGACCTCGCTGCGTGATGCGGAAGGCCGCCCGATCCAGATATTTTCAAGCACGGACATGTCGAACAGGGTCGTATCCTGGCTGACATACGCGATGGCGTCCCGAAGGGAAGACAGGGTCAGATCCCGCAGATCCATCCCTTCAAGACGGATGCTGCCCGCGCTGACATCATGCAGACGCGGGATCAGGGAAAGCGCCGTGGATTTTCCGGCGCCGCTCGGCCCTACGAGCGCGACGGTTTTCCCAGGCTGAACCTCGAAGGTCAGGTTCTGCAGACCAACCCTCCCATCCTCGTAACGGTAGCTGGCCTGCTGGAACGCCAGATGTCCTTTTCCGGACGGGAGGGGTTTCGCGTTCGGACGTTCCACAACAGCCGGGGGTTCATCGATCACGGCAAAAACCCGCGACAGACCGGCCAGTCCTTCCTGAAGAGCCGTATTAAGCGAGCCCAGCGCCCGGATTGGCCGGGCGGCAGTCAGGAGAGCGGCAATAAAGGCGGTAAAGTCCCCCAGTGTCGCACCGCCCTGGGCCGCGCGCCAGCCCGCAAAGCCCAGCACGGCAGCGACGGCGGCACCACCCAGAACCTCCAGAACCGGATCGACACGCGCGCGTCCTTTGGCAATCCGCAGGAAGGCCGAGTGCAGCAGATCCAGCGAGTGATCGACGCGCGTACTTTCCCGCTCTTCCATCCGGTAGATGCGGACCTGCCGGGCCAGGGCAAAACTTTCGTTGAGCAGGGCCGAAGTCTCGCCGATCTGTTCCTGCATGCCGCCCGAGGCCCGGCGCACTTTCTTGCCCAGCTTCTGGATAGGCACGGCCGCGACCGGGTAGAGCACAAGCGCGATCAGGCTCAGTTCCCAGTCCGTGACGATCATGGAAATGACGAGCCCCACCACCGTCACCGCATCACCGAGCGCGTTGACCACACGGATCATGGCCTCGCGGATCGAAATGGCATCCGTGGTGAAACGGGCGGCCCATTTGGCGGGGGCGTCTTTTTCGATGGTCGAGACATCCGCCTGAAGTGCATGGGCGAACATGCGCGACTGCAATCCGCGGATTACGGCCAGAACCAGTCCCTGCACGGCGATCGTCTGCCCGTACTGGGACGCGGCTTTCAGTCCAGTCACGATCACGACCAGAGCCGGCACCTGATAGAGGATCCGGGAATCATGCGCCGCGAACATATCCACAGCTCGCTTGATGACCGCGGGATAAAGCGCGGTCAGCCCTGCCATCAGGACCGTCAGAACAATGACGGAGATGATCCGTCCCACATGCTGGCGCATTTCCTCACGCCAGATGCGTTTCATCAGGACGCGGCTGTCCGTATCAAGAGCTGTCGTTTTCGTCATATCGGGGGTTTAGCAGGCCTTGCGAAAAGGGCGAAACCGCCGTTTCATTTCTGCGTGGCAAGATAGGCCAGGCACGCGCTCCGGTCCGGCAGGCATCCCTGCGCCATCCACCAGTCCCG
This sequence comes from Gluconobacter sp. R75690, assembly GCF_015244525.1. Lineage (NCBI taxonomy): Bacteria > Pseudomonadati > Pseudomonadota > Alphaproteobacteria > Acetobacterales > Acetobacteraceae > Gluconobacter > Gluconobacter sp. R75690. The sequence goes on from NZ_JABCQB010000005.1 coordinate 112,980, forward strand.
GCCCGTTTTCAGCCATTGCCCCATCCCCGGCCCTGGGCGAAGCCCCTGCGTGATGGCATCCTTGCCCGATAGCGGGAATTCGGGCTGCGGCATGGCCTGCAACCGTGAACGGAACCGGTCCCACGCACTGTCAGGCGCGCCCACAAGACGGGCCTGAAGCAACCAGCTCCGCTCTACAAGCCGGTCCAGATCCTGTAGCACCCGCAGACGACGCAGGTCGTCATCGGACAGTTCCGGATGCAAGGCCGGTTGAGCTGACGCCCAGGCCTCGATCTTTGTGCCATCCGCGTTGGACAGTTTCAGGCGGCCAGTCAGCTCCGGGCTATGCCGGTGACACAGCGCAAACAGCCTGAGCAGGGAAGACACGGGGGCCTCACAGGCCAACAGACGGTTCAGGAAATGCTGATCCGGCTCTGGTAGAAGCACCTGAAGCAGGCCGACCGATGCCATTGCCCCGATCGTTTCGTTCAGGCGCGGACCGGACAGAATTCTCAGCAGTTCCGAGGCCACCCGTTCAGCCGAGAGCGTGCCAATCAGTCCAAGCTGCTCCGAGACGGCCTGACATGCCTCCCGGTCAGGAACGCCATGCCCGTATCGCGCATCGAACCGGAAGAAACGAAGGGCTCTCAGCGCGTCTTCCGCGATCCGGCGCGAGGCGTCTCCAACGAACCGCACGCGATGGTTCTGAAGATCCTCACGGCCGCCAAAATAATCATGGAGCCGGTCGTGACGGTCCAGCGACATGGCGTTGATCGTAAAATCCCGCCGGGCCGCGTCTTCCGCCCAGTCCTGCGTCCAGGCCACGATCGCGTGGCGCCCGTCCGTTTCCTCGTCGCGACGCAGGGTCGTGATTTCGTAGGGTACATTGTCCAGCAATGCCGTGACGGTCCCATGGGCAAGCCCGGTGGGAATCACGCGGATGCCGGCCTCTTCCAGCCGGCGTTGCACATCATCTGGCGGTTCCGGAGTCGCCAGATCCAGATCATGGACGGCAACACCGGCGAGCAGATCGCGCACCGATCCTCCGACAAGGCGAGCCTCAGGCAAGACCGCCCATATGCGATCCAGTCCCGTACGATCTGGCAGCCGCTCCAGCAGGCCGGAGTTCTGCGTCATGCAAGGCGCGAAAGCGGGAAGAAACAGTCCTGGCTCCAGACACCGAGACAGGGCTCACCCTTCACATGTCCGGGAACCGCAAGGGCCGCGAGTTCGTAATGCACCGCACGTGTCACCCGTGCGAGGATGGGGAAAGCCCCCTCGCCGTCACGGACATGGACATAGGGTACGCTGGCGCACTCGTCCGACGGGCGGTCCCAGTCACAGGAGAGCGGATGTTCGGGGCCAATACAGATCAACTCATCCATGTTGGTGCGAAAACAGAGATTCTGCTGCCGGCCACAGGTGCCACGGAAGTCCAGCTCGACCGCCACGAATGGCACATCCTCGACCTGGATGATCCCCTGTTCCATCGGCGTTTTCAGCCAGTAGGTTCCCTCAGGATCGCGGGTGAGCATCGAAGAGAACATGCACAGCATGGCTTTGCGTTTGATCGCCGAGCCCCGGTAAAGCCAGGTGCCGTCGCGCTGAATGAGAAAAGGCAGCAGCCGGGGGCCTGTACCAGGCGTTCCGGGAAAGGAAGACGGAGGCATCAGGGGATCTGGAGACAGGGCGGCGTCAGGTCGGGCCGCCTGCCGGAACTGATGATCGCTCAATTTTCCCTCCAACTGCATAAAAACTCTCTTCTCACACCAACTTGGGTGCAATCGAGCCTTGATGAAACCCCCACACCTGTCAGACTGGTGTCATGAGCGAGCAGCAATATTCTTCCGGCGTTTCCGCCGGCACCCTGCAGGGCGAGGCGGACGTGGCTGAAGCCGACCGTCTGGCCCCGGTTCTCCGTCATGTCCGCCAGGCCATCGGCGGAATTGTTCTGGGCCAGGACAGCGTCATTGAACAGGTTCTGGTTACGATCCTGTCCGGTGGTCACGCGCTTCTGATGGGCGCGCCCGGTCTGGGCAAGACGCTTCTGGTCAATACGGCGTCGCGCGTGCTGGGTCTGGACGCCACGCGCATTCAGTTCACGCCCGACCTGATGCCGTCGGACATTACAGGTGCCGAGATTCTCGATCAGGATACGGACGGGCAGCGTGCCTTCCGCTTCCTGCCCGGCCCGATTTTCGGTCAGCTTGTTCTGGCTGATGAAATCAACCGTGCCAGCCCGCGTACCCAGTCCGCACTGCTTCAGGCCATGGCGGAGCGCCGTGTCACGCAGGGCGGCAAGGATTATGCCCTTCCGCGTCCTTTCCACGTTCTCGCGACCCAGAACCCGATCGAGCAGGAAGGCACCTATCCGCTTCCTGAAGCCCAGCTCGACCGTTTCATGCTTCAGATCAGCCTTGGATTTCCAGGTCGGGACGCGGAACGTCAGATGCTGCTTCAGACCACGGGCGCCACAACACCGACGGCTTCTGCCCTGATGAATGCCGAAAGCCTTCTTGCGGCCCAGAATCTCGTCCGCCGTCTGCCGGTTGGTGACCAGATCGTGGATGCGATCCTGACACTGACGCGCTCGCTGCGTCCGGAGGATCCGTCCTCTCCGCAGGACGTACGGGAAGCCGTGTCCTACGGTCCCGGCCCGCGTGCGGCACAGGCCCTGATGATCGCGACCCGTGCCCGCGCGCTGCTCGACGGTCGGCTGGCCCCGAGCCTTGATGACGTCGTGGCCCTTGCAAGCCCGGTTCTGTCCCATCGTATCGGGCTGGGTTTTGGCGCGCGCGCATCGGGGACGGATCGCGAAGCCCTGATCCGCAAGCAGGCACAGGCCCTCCTCTGATCGCCGTGAAAAGTCCGTCCGATACCCTTCGCAGTCTCTTCCGCCGCAACCGGGGCGCCGCTTCCAGCGCTCCAGCCGTGCAGGCAGAAAGCCTCGCCCTGCCCGCACTTGTTCTTGAAGCTGAAAAGATTGCCGCGAGCCTGCAAAGCGGTGTTCATGGCCGCAGGCGTTCGGGCGCGGGTGAGGATTTCTGGCAATTTCGTCCTTATCACGCCGGCGAGCCCGCAACGTCCATCGACTGGCGGCAGTCTGCCCGCTCTCCGGTCGAGGACACGTTCTGGGTCCGTGAACGTGAGCGGGAAAACGCCCAGTCGCTGATGCTGTGGTGTGACCCGTCGCCCTCCATGCAGTGGCGCTCGTCCGATGCCTTGCCCACCAAGGCGGAGCGGGCCCAGCTCTGTACGCTGGCGCTGGCTTCGGCATCCCTTCGGGGTGGTGAGCGTGCCGGGCTGCTGACCGGGATTGAGGCGGGACGCGCTCTGGCTGGTCGGCAGGTCCTGCCGCGGCTGGCCGCCTCCCTTCTGCATCCGGATGCGGACGAGCCAGAGTTCCCGCGCATGGCACTCGTTCCCGCCCGGTCCGATCTGGTCGTGATCAGCGATTTCCTGTGGGACGAAGACCGGATCGACGCATTTCTCAAGACCTGCGCCAGCCGCCCCGTGCGAACGCATCTTCTCTGCGTTCTCGATCCTGCGGAACGGGAGTTGAAACGCTCCGGACGAATCCGGTTTGAAGGGCTGGAAGGCGGCGTTCTGACGCTTCCGGCCATGGAAAGCCTTGGCCCGGCTTATGAACAGGCCATGAATACCCATCTGGCAGCGCTGAAGCAGAGTGCGGCCTCGCTCCATGCCGACTGCATCATGCATGACACGTCGCAGAACCCGCTTCCGGCCCTGCTGGCGCTTCACATGGCATTGGGAGGCGGTCGATGATTCTTCTTGCCCCGCTCCTGCTGCTTGGTCTTCTCACGCTGCCCGCCTTGTGGTGGCTGGTCCGCGCCACGCCGCCTGCCCCGCAGGATCAGCGCTTTCCGTCCCTGCTCATCCTGAACCGGCTGACGGCGCGGCGCGAAGATGCGGCCCGTTCGCCGCTCTGGCTCCTGCTTCTGCGCATGGCCGCCGTGGCCCTCGTCATTTTCGGACTGGCCCGTCCTGTCCTGACCCCGCATCAGGCCGAAACCGGAAACGGCCCGCTCACCCTTGTGCTCGATGACGGCTGGGCCGCCATTCCGCACTGGAATGAACGTATTTCGGCGGCTCTGGCCCTCGGCGAAACTGCGATCCGCAATGGTCAGGACGTGACGCTGCTGCATGCTGCCCGCGCGCCTGATGGCGCGATGCCCGAAGCGTTCACGACACATGACGCACATGCTCTGTCCGAACATCTCTCCCGTCTGCGGCCTCAGCCCTGGCCAACGGACCGTCAGGCTCTGGCGGCCCTACTCCAGCACCGGGACCTGTCGGGCCAGCGCGTGATGGTCCTTTCGGACGGGCTGGCGACCAACGGAGACACTGTCCTGCATGACGTGCTCGCAAAGGCCCGTTCCGTGCAGGACATGCGCTGGAATAGCTGCGACATCCTGCGCCTTGCCGCGCCCACCGGTCAGGACGGCGCCCTTCATGCCAGAGTGGACACGCTCTCCTGCCCGACGCGCACTGTGACACTCCATGCTGCCAACGCCAATGGTGGAACGCTCGCGGCGTATCCTGTCAGAACCGGGCAGGATCAGACCATTTCGCTCCCGCCTCTCCTGCGGAACCAGCTTGATCATCTGACGCTAGAAGGTGCGACTGGCCCGGCTGCGGTGCATCTGATGGGACAGGCTGATCACCGCCGCCCTGTCGGCATTCTTCAGACGCCCGGCGATGCCACACCTCTTGTCGGCTCGGCGTTCTTCCTGAACCGCGCCTTGCAGCCCATTTCAGATCTGCATAGCGGGGATGCGACGGCCCTGCTGGGTGCGCCCCTGTCTGTCCTGATTGCGACCGATGGTGCGCTTTCCGGCGATCAGACGCGCAGCCGTGTTCTGAACTGGGTCCGTCATGGCGGCATGCTCGTCCGCTTTGCCGGTCCCGGCCTCGCCGCCGATCAGGGTGCCGCGTCCGACGCTACATCAGACGCTCTCCTGCCCGTCCATCTCATGAGTGGCATGCGGCAGCTCGGCGGTCCCATGTCCTGGGGCAAGCCGCAGACACTGGCACCCTTCCCTGAAACCTCTCCGTTTTCCGATCTGACGATCCCGCCCGATGTCACCGTCTCCCGGCAGGTTCTGGCCAAGCCTGAAACGGGCCTCACGGATCATGTCTGGGCGGCCCTGAGCGACGGCACGCCCCTCGTGACCGCGCGGGCGGAAGGCAATGGCGAGATCGTGCTGTTCCATGTCACGGCCTCGCCGGACTGGTCCAATGTGCCACTGTCGGGGCTGTTCCCCGACATGCTGGAGCGCCTGATCGAACGTTCGGCCGGTGTTGCGGGCGGTGGGCCTTCGGAGCTTGCGCCCTGGCGTATTGTCGGAAGTGACGGCGGGCTCATCATGCCGCCACAGGCCGCACGCTCCATCCGTGTCTCGGATCTGGCGCATATACCTGTCTCCGTTACGCATCCCGCCGGACTTTATGGTCCGGCCCATGGAACGCATGCTCTGAACCTTTCCGATTCTGCGCCCGCAATGAAGGAAGAAGTCCTGCTGGGGTCCAGCATTTCACCGGATGGCGCCCATGCGGACCGTCCGCTTGGTCCTGCGCTGATGACGGCCGGTCTGCTGCTGCTGCTGCTGGACCTGATCCTGTCCCTGCGGCGTCGCGGGCTGCTGGGGGCTCTGGGCGTGGCCTGTCTGCTGATCCTGCCCGTGGCCCATGCCCAGACCTCGACGCAGATGCCGCCCCTGCCGACAACAGTGCCACAGGCCGCGCTTGATACACGGCTGGCCTATGTCATCACCGGCCATGACGATATCGACACTGTCTCCCGCGAAGGGCTTCAGGGCCTGTCGGACTTTACGACTGCACGCAGTTCCGCAACGCTCGGCCATCCGGATGGCGTCGTTCCGGGCAAGGACGATCTGGCGTTCTATCCGCTCCTGTACTGGCCGGTCACACCCGATGCGCAGGCCGATCCCGAGCGCACAAAGGCTCTCAATGCGTTCATGGATCATGGTGGCATCCTGCTGATCGACGAACAGGGCGCGGGCACCGATACGGATTCCGGAACCAGTTCTGCCGCCCGGGCTGCACTTCAGCGCGTCACCGATGGCCTCGTTGTGCCGCCACTCGCCAAGCTGACGGAAAAGCACGTTCTGGCTCACACTTTCTATTTACTGCACAGCGGCTTTCCCGGCCGCGTTGCCGGGCAGCCGGTCTATGTCGCGCGTAACGGCGATGAAGCGAATGATGACGTCAGCCCGGTCATCATCGGCAATGGCGACTGGGCGCATGCTTGGGCCGTGGATGGTTCGGGCAACCATCCCTTTGCCGTCATTCCCGGTGGCGAGGACCAGCGGACTCAGGCCTATCGTTTCGGCATGAATATGGTGCTGTACGCCCTGACCGGAAACTACAAGAACGATCAGGCCCAGTATCCTGAAATGCTCCGCCGCCTCGGCACACCCGACAATGGAGCCGCCGCAACCAGCCCGGACAGCGTTGACGAGGAGGACGCACCATGATGTTCGATCTTTCTCCCATGCTGCCGGTCTGGCTTCTGGCGACACTGGCAATCCTGACCGTTGCGGGCGCGATTTACGGTGCGCTGCGTGGTGCGCGTGGCATGCTCTGGCGGGCACTGGCTGTTCTGGCCCTGCTGGGCTGGCTGTCCGGACCCCGTTCGCTGCATCCGGTGCTGCGGCCCGTGCCGCAGGATGCGCTTCTGGTCGTGGACCGCTCGGCCTCCATGCAGGTCGGGCACCGGACTGCCATCGCAGATCACGCTGCCGAACAGATCATGCAGGACGCGGCCCATCTTCCGGGCCTGACGCTGCATCGCGTGGATGTGCCGGGCGGGACCGGTCACGGAACGCGCCTGTTCGAGGCGCTGGACCACGCCGATCTGCCGCAGGGACGTTTCGCGGGCGCCATCGTCGTGACCGATGGAATGGATCATGACGTTCCGCCTCATCTGCCGCCCCGCTTTCATGGAGCAAACGGCCAGACGCTTCCTCTGCATCTTCTGCTAACAGCGCATGACGAGGAACAGGACCGGCGCCTGCGCATCCTGAGCACGCCGCCCTATGCGATTGTCGGGCAGAACGCCACGATCCGCGTTCAGGTGGACGATCTGGGCGCCCCGAGCGCTTCGGACGCCATTCTCACGATCCGCTCCGGCGATGCCCTACCACAGACACGCCCCATCCAGACCGGCACGCCACAGGACATCACGCTGCCCGTCCAGCATCCCGGCGAAACGCTGGTCGGCCTATCCGTCTCCCCTCTAGCGGGGGAAGCGTCCACCGAGAACAACAGTGAAGTCGTGCGCATCCGTGGCGTCCGGGACCGGTTGCGCGTTCTGCTGGTCTCAGGTGTGCCCAATCAGGGCGAGCGCGTCTGGCGCCGGCTGCTGAAGGCCGATCCCTCTGTCGATCTCGTGCACTTCACCATCCTGCGCTCTCCCAACACCGATGACGGCACGCCGCTGTCCGATCTGGCGCTGATCCCGTTTCCCATCCGCGAACTGTTTCAGGAAAAGATCCGCAGCTTCGACCTCATCATTCTGGACGGCTTTCGCAACAGCAACATTCTGCCTGACGAGTACCTGACCAACATCGCCGATTACGTGCGCAATGGCGGCGGCCTGCTGGTAACGGCCGGACCCGAATTCACACAGGACGGTACGCTTCAGGACACCAGCCTCGCGCAGGTTCTCCCCGCGCATGTCAGCACGGACGGAATCGTTACCCGCGCCTTCCGCCCTTCCCTGACCGATCTCGGCAAGACCCATCCTGTAACTGCGGGCCTGACGGAAGACTGGGGCCCCTGGTATCGCGCCCTTCATCCGGACCAGTCACACGGCGAAGACCTGATGCACGGTCCCGATGGCGCGCCGCTTCTTCTGCTGGACCGAGTGGATCAGGGACGCGTGGCCATGCTGCTGTCGGACCAGCTCTGGCTCTGGTCGCGTGGGGAAGGTGGCGGCGGACCGCAGGCCGAACTTCTGCGCCGCCTGTCCCACTGGCTGATGAAGGAACCGGATCTTGAGGAAAACCGCCTCACCGCCAGGATCGAAAACGGACAGCTCACCGTGGAACGTCATGCGGCCGGGCAGACGGTGTCGCCGGAAGCCTTCGTGACCGCACCGGATGGAAAACGCCTGCCCGTCGCACTGACCCAGACCAAGGGCGTCTGGCACGCCAGCGTGCCTGCGACCCTGCCGGGAATCTGGAGTGTCCGGCAGGACGGCCTTGTTGCCTTCGCCAGCCCGGTTTCTCATGACCCGATCGAGCGGCAGGACCTGCGCGCCACCGCGACCGTCATGGACGGCGCAGCCAAGGCTTCTGGCGGAACTGTCTCATGGATTGCGGATCAGACGCCCCATCTGCGACAGGTCTCGGCCGGTAACGCCATGAGCGGTTCGGACTGGATGGGTCTGCCCGTCACGACCGCCGCCGTCGCGGGTGAGACACGCACGAAAGACCTCGTTCCCGCCTGGGCGGCCCTGCTTGCGGCGCTGATTTTCCTCGCAATCGGCTGGTGGCGGGAAGGTCATTGAAAAAATGTCACATTCCGGCACGCCTGAGAGGCATCTGCAGACTCGCACAGGACGATCGATCACAGTATATTGGCATCATGCGACTGCTCCCCACCCTGCCCCGCCTGCTGCTCGTTGCCGCTCTGGCAATGACGCCGACGATTCTCGTACCCTGGCATCACGCCCAGGCTCAGGATGCCGACGACGCCGAGGCTGAACAGGAAGCCGAAGCCGCCCAGAAGAAGGCCGAGGCCCGCAAGGCCGCCCAGCGCGCCGCGCCGCCTTCCGCCCTGCCCGGAGCAGAAGCATCCGACGACGATGCCGGTCATGCCCGTTCGGACGTGAACCCGACTACCGCCCTGTTCGATGCCATCAACCGCGGCTCGCTCAATGCTGCGAAAGAAGCCCTCAACCGCGGCGCCGACATGGGCGGTCACAACGTTCTGGACCAGACGCCGCTGGACATGGCCATCGACCTGAACCGCAAGGATATCATGTTCCTGCTCCTGTCGATGCGGACCTACAACCCGGATGGCAAGATCGAGAACAGCGTCTCTGACGAGGGCGTCGAGATGAAGAACGGCAGCGGCCATCTCACGATCGGCGGCAAATCCGTCACCCCGAAACGCTCTCTCGTCGCAGCGTCCCCGCATTTCGATACGAGCGGCGGAAAACCGGACCCGTCAGTCGGCTTCCTTGGTTTTGCAGGCCATTGATATTTCTGCACCAGACACGAAAAAAGCCGGAGACTGATCTCCGGCTTTTTTTATGAGCACTGCCCGGGGCGTCAGCCAACGTTGCGGAGCGCCTGGCTTTCCTGACGCAGCACATCGATCTGGACGTACTGGCCGTCCCGCTCGAAATACCAGAACGTCCAGCCATTGCAGGACGGTGCATTGGTCAGCATCGCACCCAGCTTGTGGATCGAGCCGCGCTGATTGCCCGACACGAGCGTGCCATCGGGCGTGACGGTTGCTTTCAGCCGCTTTTGCCGGTCATACAGCAGCGTCCCGGCCGGAAGGACACCGGTTTCCACGAAACTGCCGAACGGAATGCGCGGCATTTCGCGCTTAGCGGGGGTCGTTGCAAGCTGCTCGGAAGTCAGGCGCTCTTCACGCGCCACGCGTTCCCGGGCGGCTTTGACGTAGTCCGGGTGGCGTTCAATGGCGATGTAATGGCGTCCCAGACGCTTCGCCATCGCCGGGGTCGTGCCGCTTCCGCAGAACGGATCGAGCACCACGTCATTGGCATTGGTCGAGGCGACCAGCACGCGATGCAGCAGGCTTTCCGGCTTCTGCGTCGGATGCAGTTTCAGGCCATGTTCGTTTTTCAGGCGCTCATTGCCCGTGCAGAGCGGCAGGTACCAGTCCGAACGCATCTGAAGATCGTCGTTCAGGGCCTTCATGGCCTGATAGTTGAAGCGATACTTGCTCTGCGGACCGCGCGCCGCCCAGATCAGCGTCTCATGCGCGTTGGTAAAGCGACGTCCGCGGAAATTCGGCATCGGGTTGGACTTGCGCCAGACGATGTCGTTCAGGATCCAGAAGCCCAGATCCTGCATGATCGCACCCAGCCGGAAAACGTTGTGATACGATCCGATGACCCAGATCGTGCCGTCCTTGTGCAGGATGCGTCGCGCTTCGCTCAGCCATTCGCGCGTAAAATTGTCGTAGGTCGCGTAATCCGCGAACTTGTCCCAGTCGTCGTCCACACCGTCCACGACGGTTTCGTCAGGACGACGCAGTTCACCGCGCAGCTGAAGGTTGTACGGTGGGTCGGCGAAAATGCAGTCCACGCTCCCATCGGGCAGCGTCTTCATCGTTTCGATGCATTCTCCACGCAGGATCTGGTCGACGGGAAATTCACCGCTCATGCTGCGTGTGCCTCTGCTTCAATCATGTTTCGTATCGGCGCGAACCCGCGCCTGTGATGGGGGGTCACCCCCCGGAGCTTCAGTCCCTGCATATGCGCGGCCGTGCCGTAACCGGCGTTGCGCTCCCATCCATAAGCATCATGACGCACGGCCAGACGCGCCATCAGGCGGTCCCGCGTCACTTTTGCGATGATGGAGGCTGCGGCAATAGACAGGCTGATCCCGTCCCCGCCGATCACCATTTTTATGGGACATGGCAGCTTCGGGGCATGTTTGCCGTCCACAAGCGCCAGATCGGGAGTACGTCCCAGACGGGACAGCGCGCGCCGCATGGCCAGATAACAGGCCTGGGCGATGTTGATCCGCTCGATTTCCGCGACGGATGCGGCGCCGATACCGATCAGCGCCTGCTCATCGGCCATCAGGGCGTCATAGGCCAGCATCCGGCGACGGGCCGTCAGTTTCTTGGAATCATCGAGGAGGGAAGACAGGGTTTCTGAGGGGGGAGCCGTGAATGCTACGGCAGAAGCCACTACCGGCCCTGCCAGAGGACCACGCCCGACTTCGTCGATCCCGACGACCAGCCCCCCATGGGCAGCTTCCAGGGCGTAATCCGGCATTTCTGAGCATTCTCCCCGACAGACACCCCGAAACCAGGTGACCGAATCGGTTTTGAATCATGGCGACTCGAAAGGGAAGCCCCAAAATGCATGTTCTCTAAGTTTAGTCTGTCAAGTGTGGTGGGAAAGACTCTTTCCCACCACCGTCAGAGTTCTTCCTGTTCGTTGTCCTGACCCGAGGCCGGCGGGGTTGAGGGAACGGGCTGATTCAGCTGTCCCTGCCGGGTTTGAAGCTCGGTTTCGATCTGGGGCAACTGATAGATCTTTTCCGTCACGTTGGCCGCCAGCAGTACGAGACTGACGATCAGGAGCGACAGCCCGCGCCCGACAATCTGCCGGCGCCGCCAGAAATATCCGGGCAGGAACAGCCACCACCAGAAGCCCGGCGGGGTCTGTCCACTTTCACGGATGGAGTTCCGGTCCAGCATGAAGGCTGTAAAGAACAGGGCCAGCGACATCATTCCGACGATGGAGAATGTCCCCATCCGCTCGCTGTCGGGGATCTGCCGCCAATCCAGGACGAGAAGCGCCAGGCGCTGGATCAGCCACGGTCCGACCAGCAGGACCCAGGCCCAGTGCTCCGAGATCCCGGCCGACATGCGCAGCAGCCCCGTGAGCGGAGACACCAACCCCGCCGCGCTGGCCGGCTTCCAGACGTCTCCGAATTCCGACGTCCAGACAAGCGTCTCAGGTCTGATGCGCTGCTGCATGATCAGACGCAGAATTTCTTCACGGGAGACGGGACCGGCCTGCTGCCCGTTATTCTCGTAAAACCATTCCATGCAAAAAGCCTCCCGGATTACTCCGGGAGGCTTCTAGCACAAAGACGCCGCTGTGGTCGAAGCGCCTCTTGCTCCCTCAGGAGCTTTTGCGACCGAACATCAGTCCGCCCACGATCATTCCGACGACCGTCGCAATCACCAGCGAGATCAGGGGACGATCCTGAACGAATGCCGTCGCGGCTTCGAGCTTGGTTTCACCCTCGTCGTACAGGTCAGCGAAGTCCTGCTGCGCCATGCCGGAAAGCTGGTCGAACTTGCCTTCAGCCTGGAGCTTCGCATCGCCCGTCAGACCGCCTAAACCGTCCTTGACCTTGCCTTTGGCTTCATCCAGGAGGCCCTCGGCCTTCGTCTCAGTTGTATCAGCCATCTTGTTCTCCTCTGTCCGGATAGACCTGTGTCTGCATTCAAACGCACGACGGGAGCATCCGGTTCCAGTCCGATATGATCCCTGAGCGCAGAAGAGACAAGCCCCGGGGAAAAGTAACGAACCGTATCATTTTGCCCGGTTTTTGATTTTCGTTGTCAAAACTGAACAGGATTTAAGGTCGTGTCATGGCAGGCGCTGGTTTCCTGCCGTATAGGTATGAAAACACACAGCATCGCCGCCTGAGAGCCCTGCGCTCTGGTATACGGGAAAGACAGAACCACCATGGATCAGCAGACGGCCGGCTCCAGCGACCGCCTTACGAACAGCACAGCCCAGTCCTCTCCCCCACCAGCCCGTTCCCGTCGGCGCTGGATCCTGTGGGGAATTGTCCTTCTGGTCGCTCTCCTGATCCTGTTCGCGATCTTCCGCCCCCATGGGGCGACACACAAGCATGCCCGCGGGGCAGCCGCCGACGGAAGCGTACAGCCCGTCGCCGTCGCAAGTGCCCATATCGGCGACATGCCTGTCATTTTCCAGGAAATCGGCACGGTCGTCCCCGTCACCAACGTAACGATCACGCCGCGCGTCAACGGCCATATCGCCGCCGTCTATTATCAGGAAGGCCAGCACGTCCATAAGGGAGACGAGCTCGAACTGATCGATCCGCGTCCCTACGAGGCCACGCTCGCGCAGTATCGTGGCACGCTTGCAGCCGATATCGCGCAGCTTGAAAAGGCCCGCGTGGACAATGCCCGGTACCAGCGCCTGATCAAACAGAACTCGACCTCGGCGATGACGGCCCGGGATCAGGAATTCACGGTGCAGCAGCTCGAAGGACAGGTCGAATACGATCGCGCCAATGTCCGCAACGCCGAACTGAACGTGATGTACTGCCACATCATCGCGCCGGTCGATGGCCGTGTCGGTATCCGCGTGCTCGACGTAGGCAACTATGTCACCGCAGGTCAGTCCGGCGGCCTGACGATCCTGACACAGATGCAGCCGATCTCCGTGATTTTCACGGTCCCGCAGAACCAGCTTGGCGAAGTCGCGACCCATCTGCGGGAGTCCGGCGAACTGACGGTTGAAGCCTGGAACAGCGACAACACCCAGAAACTCGCCACCGGCACCGTGAAGGCCCTCGACAGCCAGATCGATACCTCGACCGGAACGGTCCGGATGCGTGGCATTTTTGCCAACGAGGACGAGCACCTCTTCCCGAACCAGTTCGTCAACCCGCATCTGCTGGTCACGACGCTGCATAATGCCCTGCTCGTCCCCGGCAATGCCTTGCAGACCGGTCCAGACGGGCGCTTCGTCTACCGCGTGAAATCCGACATGACCGTGGAAGTCGTTCCCGTCACCGTGGGCGCAACCGACAGCACGAATGCCGTGATCCAGAAAGGCCTGAACGACGGTGACCGCGTCGTGACAGACGGTGTCAGCCATCTGCGTCCGGGGCAGAAGATCTCGATCCCCGACACCTCTTCGGCAGCGAAGCAGACCTCGGAAGCCGAACAGCAGACCGCTGGTCAGCACCGCCGTCACCGCAACGGACAGCAGAGTTCCGACGCACCGCAGCAGCAGAACGACCCGTCCTCGCCCGCCGATACCGGCAATCACTGATCGCCGACCAGAACAGCAAGATTAGGGAACAGCAAGACCGTGAATCCGTCCCGCCTGTTCATCGAGCGCCCGGTTGCCACCAGCCTCCTGATGTTCGCCATCCTGCTGAGCGGTCTGCTCGGCTATCACTTCCTGGCCGTGTCAGCCCTGCCGCAGGTCGAATACCCGACGATCACGGTCTCGACATTCTATCCGGGCGCCGGGCCGGACGTGATGAGCACGTCCGTCACCGCACCTCTGGAAACCCAGCTTGGCCAGATGGCGGGTCTGGACCAGATGACCTCCCAGTCCTCGGGCGGTGCCTCGGTCGTAACCCTGCGCTTCGGGTTGGACATGTCGATGGACGTGGCCGAACAGGAAGTCCAGGCGGCGATCAACAACGCCACCTCCCTGCTCCCCAGCGATCTGCCCGCCCCCCCGATCTATGCGAAAGTCAATCCGGCTGACACGCCCGTCCTGACGCTCGGCATCACGTCCAAGACGCTACCGCTTCCGGAGGTCGAGGACTACGTCAACACGCGTCTTGAGCAGAAGATCAGCCAGATTTCCGGCGTCGGTCTCGTCACCCTGTCGGGCGGCAACCGCAAGGCGTACCGGATCCAGGTCAACATTCCGAAGCTGACCTCCTACGGCATCGCGATCGACACACTGCGCACCATCATCAGCACGGTGAACGTCAATTCGCCGACCGGTACGTTCGACGGCCCCAAACGCTCCACCTCCCTGCGCATCGACGGTCAGATCCAGTCCGTCGAACAGCTCATGAACCAGGTGATCGCGTATCAGAACAACGGTCCGATCCGGGTGCGGGACATCGCAACCGTCGTCGAAGGTGCGGAAAACGCACAGCTCGCCGCCTGGGCCAACCGCACGCCTGCGCTGATCCTGAACGTGCAGCGTCAGCCCGGCGCGAATGTCATTGGCGTCGTGGACAACGTGCTGCGCGTCCTGCCGCAGCTCAAGCTCGACCTGCCGCCCGGCATTGACGTCACGCCATTGACTGACCGGACCACGACCATCCGCGCCTCGGTCAATGACGTGGAATACGAACTTGCGCTCGCCATGCTGCTGGTCGTGGGTGTGATCTTCGTGTTCCTGCGGAACGTTCCGGCGACGATCATTCCCAGCCTCTCCGTCCCGCTATCGCTGATCGGCACGCTGGCGGCGATGTATCTGCTGGGCTTCTCGCTCGACAATCTCTCGCTGATGTCCCTGACCATTGCGACCGGCTTCGTCGTCGATGACGCCATCGTGGTGATTGAGAACATCGCGCGTTACGTCGAAGCCGGCGAGGACCGCTACACCGCAGCACTCAAGGGCGCGGGCGAAATCGGCTTCACCATTATCTCGCTGACGGTCTCGCTGATCGCGGTGCTGATCCCGCTGCTGTTCATGAAGGATGTCGTCGGGCGTCTTTTCCATGAATTCGCGATGACGCTCTCCATTACGATCATCATTTCTGCCATCGTCGCCCTGACGCTGGTGCCGATGATGTGCGCGCGTCTGCTCTCCGATACGCACGCGCCGTCCACGAAAAACACGGTCTGGAGCCGCCTGTCCAACAGCACCGAACGCGGCATCAATGCGCTGATCGCAGGCTATGGCCGCTGGCTCGACGTCGTGCTGCGCTTCCGTGTCACGACTCTGCTCGTCACGGTCGGCACGATCATCCTGACAGGCGTGCTGGCCTGGACCATTCCCAAAGGCTTCTTCCCGACGCAGGACACCGGCGTCATCCAGGGCATCTCCGTGATGTCGCAGGCCATTTCGTTCGAGGGCATGAAGGAGCGTCAGGCCGCCCTTGGAGACGTGATCCTCAAGGACCCGGACGTCGCCAGCATCTCGTCCTTCGTCGGCATCGACGGCCAGAACATGACGCTGAATGTCGGCCGCTTCCTCATCAACCTCAAGCCGCGTGAACAGCGGACGAGCGACCTTCAGACGATCCTGCGCCGCCTCTCTTCCGTCGGGCAGCAGGTGACCGGCGCCGAACTCTATGTCCAGCCGATCCAGGACCTGTCGCTGGATTCCTCGATTTCCGCCACGCAGTACCAGTTCATGCTGGAAAACCCGGATTACGACACCTTCAAGACCTGGGTGCCGAAATTCGTGGATGCGCTGCGCAAGGAGCCGTCCCTGACGGACGTGACGTCCGATCTTCAGGCCGAGGGGCTGGTCGCCCAGCTCTCGCTCGACCGTCCGACCGGCGCGCGTTACTCCATCACGCCGCAGACGATCGACAATCTTCTGTATGACAGCTACGGCCAGCGCCAGATCACCACGATCTACACGCAGTCCAACCAGTACCGCGTCATTCTGGAAGCCGATCCGAAGCTCCAGACAGACCTGACGTCCCTGAGCCAGCTTTACCTGCCGGGCATCTCGTCCGAAGCCGGCGCCAGCACGTCCGGCCCGACCCGCCAGCCGACATCCGGTCTCGTGCCATTGTCGCAGGTGACGACGATCACCCATGCGCTCTCGCCGCTGCTGATCAGCCATTATGGGCAGTTCCCGGCCACGACTGTCTCGTTCAACGTCGCCAGTGGTTATTCGCTGGGCACCGCAACCGACGCCATCGAACGCGTGGAAAAGCAGATCAACCTGCCGCCGGAGTTCCAGACCGCCTTCCAGGGCACGGCCGCGGCGTTCCGCTCGTCGCTGTCCAACGAGGTCTGGCTGGTCATGGCGGCCGTGATCGCGGTCTATATCGTGCTGGGAATTCTCTATGAGAGTTACATCCACCCGATCACGATCCTCTCCACCCTGCCTTCGGCCGCCATCGGTGCGCTGATCGGGCTCTATCTGTTCGGGATGGATCTCGATATCATGGGCATCATCGGCATTGTGCTGCTGATCGGCATCGTGAAGAAGAACGCCATCATGATGATCGACTTCGCGCTCGAAGCCGAACGTCTGGAAGGCCATACGCCCCTTGAGTCCATCAAGCGCGCGGCCATGCTCCGTTTCCGTCCGATCCTGATGACCACGCTGGCCGCCCTGTTCGGCGCCCTGCCCCTGCTGCTCGGCACGGGTGTCGGCTCCGAGCTGCGTCGTCCGCTGGGTGTGGCCATCGTCTTCGGCCTGATGATGTCGCAGCTCCTGACCCTGTTCACCACACCCGTCATCTATCTGTTCATGGATGAGGTCGGCACGAAAACGCGTGCCTTCATCAAGCGTCACCGTCGCAGCACCCCGCCTTCGAAGCCCCAGACCTCCAACCCCCAGACAGGCGCTCCGTGAATCTGGTCCGCCTCTTCGTCCTGAGGCCTGTCGGCACGACGCTGCTGGCCGTCGCCCTCGTGATGGGCGGCATCATGGGGTATTTCACCCTGCCGGTCGCCGATCTGCCGAACGTGGATTTCCCGGTCATCATGGTGACCGCGAACCAGCCCGGCGGCTCCCCGTCCGAAATCGCGAGCACGATCGCCGGGCCTCTGGAACGGCATCTCGGCGCGATTTCCGGCGTGACCGAAATGACGTCGGAATCCACCGTCAACCAGACGCGCATTACGCTGCAGTTCGATCTGTCGCGCGATATCAACGGCGCGGCGCGTGACGTGGAAGCGGCGCTTCAGGGCGCGCGGCAGGATCTGCCCACGACCCTGCGCAGCAACCCGACCTATATGAAGGCGAACTCGAATGGTCCGCCCGTCCTTGCGCTGACGCTGACGTCCAGCACCCGGACGCCGCAGGAACTCTACGATTTCGCCAGCAATATCCTGATCCCGCAGCTCAGCCAGATCGAAGGCGTGGGCGATGTGGACATCCGGGGCGCGTCCCTTCCGGCCGTGCGGGTCGAGATCAATCCGCTGCGTCTGTTCCGCTACGGGATCGGATTCGAGGATCTTCGCGCTGCCCTGGCGTCTGCCAATGCCCATACGCCCAAGGGCTTCCTGGACGCCAATGGGGAGCGGATGATGCTCTCCACCAACGATCAGGCCACCAAGGCCGAAGAATACCGCGACCTGATCATCGCATACCGCAACAGCCAGCCCGTGCGCCTCACGGATGTGGCGGACGTCAATGACAGCGTGGAAGACCTTCGGCAGGCCGGCTATCTCAATGGCAAGGCCGCCATCATCTGCACCGTGTTCACCCAGGGCGGGGCCAACGTCATCAAGACGATTGACGGCATCCGCAGTCGTCTGCCCGTGCTCCAGTCCGCCCTGCCTGGCAACACCGATATCTCGATCCTGATCGATCGCTCCAAAACGATCCGGGCCTCGCTGGACGATACGAAACAGACGCTCATCATCGCCGTCGTGCTCGTGGTGGCCGTGGTCCTGCTGTTCCTGCGCAGCCTGTCGGCCATCATGGTGCCGGCCATCGTGGTTCCGGTCTCGATTATTGGCACCTTCGGCGCGATGTCGCTGATGGGATACCAGCTCGACAACATGTCGCTGATGGCCCTGACGATCTCGACCGGCTTCGTGGTCGATGACGCCATCGTCGTTCTGGAAAACATCGCCCGCTACATGGAGATGGGCTACGGTCGGCAGGAAGCCGCGATCAAGGGTACGACCGAGGTCGCCTTCACCGTTGTCTCGATCACTGTCTCGCTGATCGTCGTCTTCGCACCGATCATGCTGATGGGCGGCATTGCCGGGCGCCTATTCCATGAATTCGCGATGACCATGGTCATCACGCTCTGCATCTCGCTGGTCCTGTCCCTGACGCTGACGCCCATGATCAGCGCCCAACTCCTGACCCATACAGACGATCAGGGGCCGGGCCTGTGGAAGAAGATCGGCCGCTTCCTCGAACGCTCGATCAACGGCATTACCGCGGGTTACGGGCGCTCTCTCGACTGGGCGCTGGGGCACCAGTTCCTGATCGCAATGTCTCTGCCCGCCACGCTGGTTCTTGCGGGTGTGCTGTATGTGAAGATGCCCAAGGGCTTTTTCCCGTCCGAGGATACCGGACAGATCATGGGCCGCGTCGTCGCCGACCAGTCGATCTCGTTCCAGGCGCTCCAGAAAATCGTGGTCAAGGCCATGAAGGCCGTGGCATCCGACCGCGATGTCGTGGGCGTCATGGGTGGCGTGGGCGGGCGTTCGGCCAACTCCGCCAACATGTTCGTCGCCCTCAAGCCCAAATCCGAGCGCACGGACGATCTCGCCACGACCATTCAGCGCCTGACCCGCCGGTTCTCCCACGTCCCCGGCGCACAGCTCCGCCTGATGGCACCGGGCAGCGTCCGGATGGGCGCGCGTCCCGGCGATGCCGCCTATCAGTATTCGCTGGAAGGGCCTTCCGCCGAGGACCTGTTCGAATGGACGCCCAAGATCGTGGCTGCACTCTCGAAGCTGCCGGAACTCATGGACGTCACCTCGGATGTGGAACAGGGCGGACAGGGCATCAACATCGCGATCAACCGCGATACGGAGGCCCGTTACTCCGTCACGCCACAGCTGATTTCCAACACGCTCTATGATGCGTTCGGCCAGCGTGCCGCGTCCATCATCTACGGCAATCTCAACCAGTACCGCGTCGTCATGGAGGCGGCCCCCCGCTACTGGCAGGATCCGTCGATGCTGGAGCAGATGTGGGTCAGCATCTCGGGTGGCACTGCTGCAGGCGGCACGGCGTCCAACAACATCCGCGTCAAGGCCGCAACCACGACCACCACCCTGTCCGAGAGCGAGATCTCCTATCAGAACTCGGTGGCCAACGCGCTCGCCGGCGGCAAGTCAGCCTCGAGCGGCTCTGCGGTTGCCACGACCGCATCCACAATGGTGCCGCTCTCCGTCGTCTCGCGCAAGCGCAACACCAATACGGCCCTGACCGTCAGCCATGACGGGCAGTCCGTCGCGACGACCATCTCCTTCAACCTTGCCCCGGGCGTCTCGCTTGGTCCGGCTGTCGATGCCGTTCAGGCCGCCATGGTCAAGCTGCATGTTCCTGCGGACATTCATGGCGGGTTTGCCGGCAACGCGGCGGCCTTCCAGAAATCGGTCGGCAACGAGGCCCTGCTGATCCTCGCGGCACTCGCAGCCGTCTATATCGTGCTGGGTATCCTGTATGAGAGCCTGATCCATCCCCTCACGATCCTCTCAACCCTGCCGTCTGCGGGTGTGGGTGCCATTCTTGCCCTTCAGGTCTGCGGTGAGGAGTTCTCCCTCATGGCAATGATCGGCGTGATCCTCCTGATCGGTATCGTCAAGAAGAACGCCATCATGCTGATCGATTTCGCCCTGGTGGCGCAGCGTGAGGGTCTGTCCCCCACAGATGCCATCCGTCAGGCGAGCCATCTGCGCTTCCGCCCGATCCTCATGACATCGCTGGCAGCCGCATTCGGCGCCGTGCCCCTGATCATTGGCAACGGCTATGGCTGTGAACTCCGGCGTCCGCTGGGTATCGCCATCCTTGGCGGTCTCGTGGTCAGCCAGCTTCTGACGCTCTACAGCACCCCCGTCATTTTCCTTTATCTCGACCGGTTCGGGCGCGCCATGGGCCGTCTGCGGGCCCATATCGCCTCCTTCTTCCATCTTTCTTCCCGGGAAACACAGTCCTGATGACCGCCCTCCGTAAGTCTACCCTGCGCACTGCCCTGCTGGGGGCAGCGACCCTGCCTTTCCTGAGCGGCTGCATCGGCGGCATGGTCGGACCGAACTATCATCGTCCGAAGGCCATCATCTCTGCCAAGTTCAAGGAAGCACCCCCGCCCCCCGGCTGGCAGGTTGCGGTCCCGGATCTTGCAAAGATGCCCAAGGGAGACTGGTGGACGATCTTCAACGATCCCATCCTGAACGATCTTGAAGAGCGGGTTGCCACATCCAATCAGAGCCTGAAGGAATACGAGGCGCAGTACCGCAAGGCTGCCGCCACGATTGACTCGATCCGCGCGCAGCTGTTCCCGACCCTAAGCGGCAAGTTCAGCTTCAACCGCAACTCGGAGGGCGGCAGTACCTCGAATGCCAGCAACGGCATTCCCTACACGTCCAGCCAGTCCTACACGTCCAACACGTGGACGACCGGACCCTCGGCAAGCTGGACCGTGGACGTCTGGGGCATGATCCGCCGTCAGGTGCAGGAGCAGGTTGCAGCAACCCAGGCCGATGCCGCGCTGGTTGCCAACATGCGCCTGTCCTATCAGCTCCAGCTGGCTCAGGATTATTTTGATCTGCGTTATCAGGACAGCCTGATTGCGCTCTATGCCCGCAACGTGGATCTGTATCGCCACAACCTGGAGATCCTTCAGAACCAGCTCGAAGCCGGTGTCGCCGATCCCGCAAGCGTGCTTCAGGCCCGGTATCTCCTGCAATCGACACAGGCCAGCCTCTCCAACGCGCATATTGCCCGCTCGCAGTATGAGCATGCCATCGCGATGCTGACGGGCCGCGCTCCCGCAGAACTCACGCTGGCGCCGTCTCCCCTGCCCGAGACGATTCCTCCGGCGCCTGCTGCGGTCCCGTCCATGCTGCTTCAGCGCCGTCCGGACGTGGCGCAGGCCGAGCGGAACATGGAAGCCTATAATGCCGAAATCGGATACGAGATCGGGGCCTTCTTCCCGCAGGTCACGCTCTCCGCATCCTACGGCTACAGCGGTAATCCGCTCCAGCAGCTGATCCAGACCGCTACCCGGACCTGGAGCCTTGGTGCGGCGGCAACAGAGACCATCTTCGAGGGCGGCTCGCGTTCCGCTGCGGTTCGCAGTGCGGAAGCCGATTACGACAACGCTGTCGCCACCTACCGTCAGACAGTCCTGGCCGCGCTGCAGGACACCGAGGATCAGATGTCAGGGCTGCATTATCTCGATCAGCAACTGACCTTGCAGAATGCTGCCGTGAAGTCCGCCGAGGCCGCGGTTCAGGTTTCGATGAACGAATATCTGGCCGGAACGCAGATCTATACAACGGTCATCACGGCAGAGCAGAATGCCCTGCAGTACCAGGAGACCCAGCTCAGCGTACGGCAGCAGCAGTTCCTTGCCGAAGTAAAGCTGATAACGGATCTTGGCGGTGGCTGGACCACGCAGCAGCTTCCGAGCAAAAACTCACTCCAGACGGACAATCCGCTTCTTCCGTCCTTCATCCAGAGAGACAAGAACGGAAACTGAAGCACAGAAAAAGGGCGGGACCATCGGCACCCGCCCTTTTCATATCTTCCCCGCCTGCCGGGCTCAGAGAGCGTGCAGTCCCGCGACACCTGCGAGAATGGCCAGCACTGCCAACACGAGGAAGACGATGAAGAACAGCTTGGCGATCCCAGCCGTTGCGGCCGAAATACCAGAAAAGCCGAAAACACCGGCAATGATGGAAATGATAAAGAAAACAATCGCATAGTGCAGCATGACGCAGGCTCCTCGCCCAAGAGTTCGTGGTCATGTCGTAACGTGACGAGCCTACGGAAGTTTAACTTTTCCGAAAAAGACCTTTTCCCAACAAAATCCCGATGAAAAACGAGGTCAGTAACCAGAACAGTGGCTGATCGACCATCAAATCGCTGACAAGTGCCTCTGTTTCTCTTGCGGCACTGGAAACTTTTTTCTCAAGACCGTTCATCCAGGGACAGGCGCTGGCATCGTCCTGCAATCGCCCTACCCCTGCCTCCAGATACTGTTCCAGATCGGCGTCCATAGCTCTTCTCCTTGACATGACTGCCTCCCAACGCGGAAGGGGGCAGCCCGATCCCGGACTGCCCCCTCCTTTTACAGCGTCAGGGAGATGACGGAATGCCCTGAACTCAATGACCGACAGCTGGCGCGGTTTCGCCCCGCGCCGCAGCCTCTTCGCTGTAACGGCGTGCTTCTGGCGATATGGTCAGAGCCATCGTCATGCCAGCAGAAGCCAGATAGATCACGGCAAAGGTCCAGATCACATACTGCATGCCCGGACCGAAGACAGCTTCACAGCCAGCCACGACTGCCGGACCAACCCAGGTGGACGCACCAGCACCCAGTCCCAGAATGGACAGGGCAGCGGCTTTTTCACGCGGGCAGATCTGCGGCATCAGGCCGGACAGCGGAACAAAGGCTGCCACGGTAGCACCATAGAAGATACCTGCGGCGGCCACGGCCCAGAAGTTTCCGGGGAACCACAGCGGCACATAATAGAACAGCGGAATGGCAATAAAGCCACCGATCCCACCGAAGACGGCCACAACAAAACGATGCCCCAGCGTATCGGCAACCATGCCCGAAACAAGATTGAACAGGATGTTGCTCAGGAAGATGAGTGACAGCAGGTTCAGCCATTGTTCCAGGGAAAATCCCAGATGATCCACGAAGAACGCTGGCATGATGGCCAGGAAGGCATATTCCGAAGACGTATCGATCACGCGGACGATACCAGCAATCAGCGTCTTGGGCTCACGCCACATGATGCTCATGGATCCGAAGAAGATGTCCCGGGCCGGGATATGCTCCGGCAGAAGACGCTTCTTGCCCGTCGGTTCATGCGTGAACAGCAGGGCGACCAAGCCGCCTACGATCACCAACCCCAGCGAACACCAGAAGGTCCGAAGCTCGCCGATTTCCGGGATGGCAAAACGTGCGAACTGCGAACCGAGAGTCGGCAGACCGGCAGAAAAGGAAAACCAGAACCAGCCTGCAGCCGAACCCAGCATGGCGGTCGGGGTTGCCGCAGCGATCCAGACAAGAAAACCATACGCAAAGAGCGGATAGGCAAACCCACGCAGTGTATAGAAAAGCAGGATCATCGGCCCACTGTTCGGCCCCAGACCGAAGGACAGGAAGCCGACTTCAAGAATGGTCCACAGAATGAGACCAAGCCACATGACTTTCTTGGGCCCCATGAGATCGGACAGCGGCCCGGAGAACCAGGCCGCGATCATCACGGTGACACCGTAGAAAGTGAACATTTCGTTCACGAAACCCTGCGTATGGCCGTGATGAAGCATGTAGGTATCGAGATACCCCGCCTCCACGCCATCACCGACCATGAACAGGAGCTGTCCCACAAATGCCCAGAACAGGGCTCTGGGTATCCCAAGGGTTTCCGCAAGCCCATGTTTAGGGGGGGAAGATTCGGACATTATAACGCTCTCCAAACGCTGGACGCATCACGAACCCATCCAGGCCTCATTGCCGGGATACATATTCGATGCGTCGTGGCAGGCCCTACGAGAGTGCTCGGACCTGTTTCTCAGAATTGTGCAGACCCACCGCGAAGAACGGCGGAACGTTCTCCAAAAGGGCGGCAACCGCTCCCGTGAGGAAACGGAATTTCACGCTGTCCCGACACGGGACAGGAATGGGTCTGCAAAGAGTGGAGACTGCATATCACACAACATCGTGGCAAAGAAACCACGAATCAAAAAAGGCCGGAGCATTCCTGCTCCGGCCTTTTTCAAATCTTCGAAAACAGAGAGCCTCAGGCGGCTTCCTGCTCCTCTGCAACGTTCTGCTTCGGTCCGCTGTCCTGGCCCTTTGCGGCGACATCACGATCGATCAGTTCGATCACGGCCATATCGGCATTGTCGCCATAACGGACGCCCGCCTTCAGCACGCGGGAGTAGCCACCGGCACGTCCCTTGTAACGCTCGGCCACAGCCGAGAACAGCTTCGTCACGACGGCGTCGTCACGCAGCTGTGCGAAAGCCTGACGGCGGGCGTGCAGATCGCCACGCTTGCCGAGCGTGATCAGCTTCTCGACCACCGGGCGAAGTTCCTTCGCCTTCGGCAGCGTCGTCGTGATCTGCTCGTGCTTGATGAGAGCCACGGCCATGTTGCGGAACATGGCAGCGCGGTGAGAAGAGGTGACGTTGAGCTTACGCCCGCTCACACCATGACGCATTGCTAGTTTTCCTTACCTTGAAAGTTCTCAGAACGTCTCGTCGAGACGCTTGGCCAGATCCTCGATGTTCTCGGGCGGCCAGGCCGGGACGCTCATGCCGAGCGACAGCCCCATACCGGTGAGAACTTCCTTGATCTCGTTGAGCGACTTGCGCCCGAAATTAGGCGTGCGGAGCATTTCCTGTTCGGACTTCTGCACCAGATCGCCAATATAGACAATGTTGTCGTTCTTGAGGCAGTTGGCGCTACGCACCGACAGCTCGAGCTCGTCAACCTTGCGGAGAAGATTGCGGTTGAACGGCAGGTCATCCTGCGGCTCTTCATGCTGGACCGGACGCGGCTCATCGAAGTTGATGAACAGCTGCAGCTGATCCTGAAGAATCCGGGCTGCAAGAGCCAAGCTGTCTTCGGGCGTCACCGCACCGTTGGTCTCAACCGTCAACAGCAGCTTGTCATAGTCAGTAACCTGACCGACACGCGTCTGCTCGATCTTGTAGGACACGCGGCGCACCGGCGAGTAGATCGCATCGATGGGAATCAGGCCAATCGGGGCATCTTCCGGACGGTTTGCTGCTGCTGCAACATAGCCCTTGCCCATATTGACGGTGAATTCCATGCCGAGCTTCACGCCGTCATCGAGCGTGCAGATCACGAGATCAGGGTTCATGATCTCGATGTCATGACCCGCCTGGATCTGGCCAGCCGTCACTTCACCCGGGCCCGTGGCCGTCAGGATCATGCGCTTGGGGCCTTCACCATGCATGCGAAGGGCGAGCTGCTTGACGTTCAGGACGATGTCCGTGACGTCTTCGCGAACACCCGGCACAGCGGAGAACTCATGCAGCACGCCATCGATCTGGATGGCGGTCACGGCAGCGCCCTGCAGCGACGACAGGAGAATACGCCGCAGTGCGTTACCAAGCGTCATGCCGAAGCCGCGTTCCAGAGGCTCGGCCACGACAGTGGCGATGCGCGAGGCAACCGGTCCGGGCTCGACTTCAAGCTTCTCCGGCTTGATGAGGGACTGCCAGTTTTTCTGGAGAACCAAGGTCGTGGCCTTTCAAACAACGAAGCACGCCAAGGGAAATTGGCGGCACCTGGGCCCGCACCAGAGGTGCGGCAAAAGATGCAATCACTTACAGATGCTGCGTATCGCGCACGATACGCAGCAAAGCATCACTCAGACGCGACGACGCTTCCGGGGACGGCAGCCATTGTGCGGCACGGGCGTCATGTCGCGGATGGACGTAATGTTGAACCCTACGGCCTGAAGGGCACGGAGAGCGCTTTCACGCCCCGAACCCGGACCGGAGACCTCGATCTCAAGCGTTTCCATGCCATGCTCGCGTGCCTTGCGGCCGGCATCTTCTGCAGCGACCTGAGCAGCATACGGCGTGGACTTACGGGAGCCTTTGAACCCCTGCGCACCCGACGACGACCAGGCAATCGCGTTGCCCTGTGCGTCAGAAATGGTGATCATGGTGTTGTTGAACGTGGAAAGCACGTGAGCAACACCGGAAATGATATTTTTGCGTTCCTTTTTACGGATACGCGGAGCAGCGGCCTTGGCCATGAGAGAGGTCGTCCTAAAAGTTTAACGAAAAACGTCGATGAAGATGTCAGGCGCGGATTAGCGCGTGACCTTCTTCTTACCAGCAATCGCCACGGCCTTGCCCTTGCGGGTACGGGCGTTCGTATGCGTGCGCTGACCGCGGACCGGCAGGCCACGACGGTGACGAAGGCCACGGTAGCAACCGAGGTCCATCAGACGCTTGATGTTCATTGCGGTCTCGCGACGGAGATCGCCTTCAACGCGCAGTTCGGAATCGATCAGCTCGCGGATCTTCACGATTTCATCATCAGACAGCTCGTTGACGCGCTTGGCATCGGGGATTTCGAGCTTGTTGCAGATGGACTGCGCCGTCGACGGGCCAATGCCGTAGACATAACGCAGGGCAATGACGACCCGCTTGTTGGTCGGAATGTTTACGCCGGCAATACGTGCCACGCCTGTTACTCCCATTGGAACGGCTCAGGGCCGTACCAGACTGTTACGTGCCCGGCCGTGGCCAGGTCGATTATCTCGCAGCCGGACCTGTCACCTGCCGATTCCGGCATGCGCATACACGGCCTGACTGCACCTGTGTCGAGGGCGCGCAATATACTGCCCACCCTACCTGAGTCAAATGATAGAGATCACTTTTTCGTGATTCTATCAGAATATTCAGTGTTTCTTCGCTGCCACAACGATGGCATCAATCTCTTTGCCAACGCTCTCAACGTCTTTCATGCCATCCACATGCAGCAGGCGCCCGGCCTTCTCATAATAAGGAAGGATGGGTGCGGTCTGCTTGCGATAGACATCCAGACGGGCACGGACCACATCGGGATTGTCATCCGGACGCCGCGTACCATCTTCGCCGCGACGGCTGGCGATCCGCTCGACGAGTTCCTCTTCGTTGACGTCCAGAAGGATAACGGCATCGATCGTCAGGCCACGAGCGGACAGCATGGTGTCCAGCGCCTCAGCCTGACTTTCGGTCCGCGGGAAGCCGTCAAGAATGAAGCCCCGCTCGCAGTCCGGCTGTGCAATCCGG
Organism: Gluconobacter sp. R75690; assembly: GCF_015244525.1. Classification (NCBI taxonomy): domain Bacteria; kingdom Pseudomonadati; phylum Pseudomonadota; class Alphaproteobacteria; order Acetobacterales; family Acetobacteraceae; genus Gluconobacter; species Gluconobacter sp. R75690. The sequence continues at coordinate 140,113 of NZ_JABCQB010000005.1, forward strand.
TTCTGGATCATGGCAACAATGATCGGATCAGGAACAAACTGCCCCTTCTCCATGATCGCCTTGGCTTCGTTGCCAATCGCCGAACCCGCAGCGACTTCCGCCCGTAGCATGTCGCCGGTGGAAATCTGCTTGAAGCCGTAAAGGGCTTCAAGACGTTTGGCCTGGGTTCCCTTGCCTGCCCCCGGCGGGCCAAGAAGAATGATGTTCATCGACGCTTCGAGCCTCCCGGAATACCACCACGGGAACCGCGGCTACGCTGTTTGCGAATCAAGCCCGAATACTGGTGCGCCACCAGATGGGACTGAACCTGTGTCACCGTATCAATCGTAACCGACACGATAATGATCAGGCTGGTGCCACCGAAATAGAATGGCACGTTGTATTTGCTGATCAGGATCTGCGGCAACAGGCACACCACCACGAGGTACATCGCACCGATCGCCGTCAGACGGGACAGGATCTTGTCGAAATACGTTGCAGTGCTTGCACCTGGACGAATGCCCGGGATGAAGCCCCCCTGCTTGCGCAGATTCTCTGCCGTTTCCTCGGGATTGAACGTAATCGCCGCATAGAAATAGGAGAAAAAGAGGATCATCGCCGCATAGAACAGCATGTAAAGCGGCTGGCCCTGCCCCAGTTGCTGACCCAGAACCGAGAGCCATCCCGGCATCGAATGCCCGTTCATGAACCCGGAAATGGTCACCGGAATCAGAAGAACGGAAGATGCAAAGATCGGCGGAATAACGCCAGCCGTATTGACCTTCAGCGGCATGTGAGTGGAATCACCGCCAAAAATGCGGTTTCCAACCTGACGCTTCGGATACTGGATCACGACGCGGCGCTGTGCCTGCTCCATGAAGACGATGAAGCCGATGACCGCAATCGCCAGGATCAGAAAGATCACAACGAAAATAGGCGAAAGAGCCCCTGTCCGTCCCAACTCGAAAAGACTGGCCAGAGCGTGCGGCAGGTTCGCCACGATACCCGCGAAAATGATGAGGGAAATGCCGTTCCCAACACCTCGGGACGTGATCTGCTCTCCAAGCCACATCAGGAACATCGTGCCGCCTACAAGCGTCACGACGCAGGATGCAATGAAGAACATCCCCGGGGCCACCACAGCATTCGCACCATGCGCCGTCATGTTCTCAAGCCCGACAGCAATGCCGTAGGCCTGAAAAAGGGCGATGAAAACCGTAAGATAGCGCGTGTACTGGTTGAGCTTCTTACGACCCGCCTCACCTTCCTTCTTCATTGCTTCCATGGACGGAAGCGCCGTGGAGAGAAGCTGGATGATGATCGAGGCACTGATATACGGCATGATGTTCAGCGCGAACACGGTCATGCGTCCAAGCGCACCACCCGTGAACATGTCGAACATTCCCAGGATGCCGCCCTGATGCTGGGCAAGAAGTTGCCCCATCACGGTCGCATCGACGCCGGGAACCGGAATATACGTGCCAAGCCGATAGACGATCAGCGCACCCAGGGTGAACCAGATGCGCTTCTTGAGTTCGGTCGCCTTGGAAAACGAACTCATATTGAGATTGGCGGCGAGCTGCTCTGCTGCGGAAGCCATCCACCTGTCCTTTCATGAAAACAGCGTCGCCGCACGAGAGCACGGGACGCTGTTCACTATCCAACCCTATTCCGGGCCGAAGCCCGGAAAAGAAATATCAGGCGTCAGCCTGAGCTTCCTTCTTGGTTTCGAGCACCTTGACGGTGCCGCCAGCCTTCTCAACCGCAGCCAGAGCCGCAGCAGAAGCGCCAGCCACTTCGATGGTCACACCATGCGAAAGCTCACCATGGGCAAGAAGACGGACACCGGCCAGCTTGCTACCGTTGACGAGACCAGCCTTGCGCAGGGACTCCTCATTGACGGTTGCAGCCTTGTCCAGCTTTCCGCTTTCGATGGCCTTGGAGATCGCACCGAGGTTCACCGGAGCATATTCCTTGCGGAAGATGTTCACGAAGCCACGCTTCGGCATACGACGGTACAGCGGAAGCTGGCCACCCTCGAAGCCGTTGAGGGACACGCCCTCACGAGCCTTCTGACCCTTGACGCCACGACCCGACGTCTTGCCCTTGCCGGACCCGATGCCGCGCCCGAGACGCTTCTTGCGATACCGAGAGCCCTCGTTATCGCGCAGTTCGTTGAGGTTCATTTCAACCCTCCACCTTGATGAGGTGGGCAACCTTGCGGATCATCCCACGCACGGCCGGAGTATCCTCCAGCGTGCGCGTGGAACCAATTCCACGCAGACCAAGACCGGTAATGGTCTCAGCCTGGCCCGGTTTACGACCGATGACCGATGCGATCTGCGTAACCTGGACGGTCTTGCCGTTCTCAGCCATTTGTCACCTCCGCTTCCGTCTGGCCCTGCTCGCGCTTGCCAAACAGTTCAGCAGCCTTTTTGCCGCGACGGGAAGCAACATGACGCGGGCTGCTGGCCTTCTCAAGCGCAGCAAAGGTCGCCTTGATCATGTTGTGCGGGTTCCGCGTACCGAGGCTCTTGGCCACAACGTCATTGACGCCAAGGCTTTCGAACACTGCACGCATCGGACCACCGGCGATGATACCCGTACCGGCTTCAGCCGCACGGACAACAACCTTACCGGCACCGTAGTGACCGAACGTATCGTGATGAAGGGTACGACCCTCCTTCATCGGTACGCGGATCATCGTGCGCTTCGCGCGCTCAGTTGCCTTACGGATCGCCTCGGGAACTTCACGGGCTTTGCCCGCACCGTAACCAACGCGTCCCTTCTGGTCACCAACAACCACGAGGGCAGCGAACGCAAAACGGCGACCACCCTTCACGACCTTGGCGACACGGTTGATGGTTACGAGCTTGTCGACCAGATCATCGCCCTGCTCGCGCTCACGACCACCACGGCCGCCTTCTCTTGGCTCACGTGCCATGTGTGATCCTCCTTAGAACGAGAGTCCGCCCTCGCGGGCAGCCTCTGCCAGGGCTTTGACCCGGCCATGATACAGATAAGAGCCGCGGTCGAACACGACGGTCTTGACGCCAGCTGCAACACCGCGCTCGGCAATCAGCTTGCCGATAGCGGTAGCCGCAGACACGTCGGCGCCGGTCTTGCCAGCGTCGCGGAGCGTCTTTTCCAGCGTGGAAGCGCTGGCAAGTGTGCGGCCCTGTGCATCGTCGATGATCTGGGCGTGAATGTGCTTGCTGGAACGGAAGACCGACAAACGCGGCCGGCCGCCGCTCTTGCGACGAAGCTGGAAGCGCAGCCGCTGACGGCGACGTTCCTGCAATCCTTGCTGCGATGCCATTACTTCTTCTTACCTTCCTTACGACGCAGAACCTCGGTCTCGTACCGAACACCCTTGCCCTTGTAAGGCTCAGGCTTGCGGAAGCTGCGAATATCGAGCGCAACCTGACCAACACGCTGCTTGTCGTTACCCTCAACGACAATCGCGGTCGGACGCGGAGTGGTGATCTTGATGCCCTCCGGAATCGGATAGACAACATCGTGCGAGAAACCGAGGTTCATCACCAGGTTGGAGCCCTGAACAGCAGCACGGAAACCCGTACCCTGAATTTCAAGCCCCTTGGAGAAGCCGTCGGACACGCCCTTGACCGTATTGGCGATCAGAGCGCGGGTCGTTCCCCACATGGTCCAGTTTTCGCGGGAGCGACGACCGACAGGAGCGACGGAAACGTTGCTGCCCTCAATCTTGACTTCCACGTGACGGGACACCGGAACGATCAGTTCACCGAGCTTGCCCTTGGCCTTGAAGAAGCCATCAGCAACGGAAACCTGCACGCCAGCCGGAACTTCGACGGGATATTTACCTACGCGAGACATGCGATCCTCCTTAGAAGACGCGGCAGAGGACCTCGCCGCCAACGTTGGCAGCGCGAGCCTCGACGTCCGACAGGACGCCACGCGGGGTGGACAGGATCGACACACCAAGGCCGGCATAAACGCGCGGAAGTTCCTTGATCTTCGAGTAGACGCGACGGCCGGGCTTGGAAACGCGATGGATTTCCTTGATGACCGGCTGGCCTTCTACATACTTCAGCTCGATGCGGAGCTGTGCAACACCCTTGCGGAGTTCCTCGGCGGCGAAGCCACGGATGTAGCCCTCACGCTTCAGAGCTTCCAGAACGCTTGCGCGCAGCTTGGATGCAGGCGCAACGCAGACAGCATGACGGGCACGCTGCGCATTGCGGATCCGGGTCAGCATATCGCCCAGTGGATCAGACAAAGACATTCGATCTACCCTTTACCAGCTCGACTTGACCATGCCAGGAATCTGGCCGGCGGAGGCAAGATCACGCAGAGCAATACGGCTCAGCTCGAACTTGCGATAGTTGGCACGGGGGCGACCAGAAAGCTTGCAACGCAGGCGGACGCGCGTGGCGGATCCATTACGCGGCATCTGGGCCAGCTTAAGGGTCGCATCAAAGCGGTCTTCAACCGACAGTGTGCGATCCTTGATGATGTTCTTGAGAGCGGTCCGCTTTTCCTTGTCGCGCTTCACCAGGGCAGCGCGATGGTTATTACGGTTTACCGCTGAGACCTTCGCCATCTCGAATTTTCTCCCGGAACCTGTCAGGCCTATCCCGACGGTTTTCCAATCAGCGTGTCTATAAAGGAAAGCGGCCTTCCAATGGAAGGCCGAATCCTGATTTTAACCGTGATCGGTCTGAAAAATTATGGATCAGCCGTTGAACGGCAGATCAAAGGCCTTCAGCAGGGCCTTTGCTTCAGCATCAGACTTGGCGCTGGTCACGAAAATGATGTCCATGCCGCGAACGGCATCGATCTTGTCATATTCGATCTCAGGAAACACAATCTGTTCCTTGATGCCCATGGCGAAATTGCCATGTCCATCAAAGCCCTTGTTTGCCGGCAGACCGCGGAAATCACGGATACGCGGCATGGCGATCGTCACCAGACGGTCAAGAAACTCGTACATGCGGGCACGACGGAGCGTGACCTTACAGCCGATGGGCAGACCTTCACGGATCTTGAAGCCGGCAATAGCCTTGCGAGCAAGGGTCTTGACGGGCTTTTGACCGGAAATGACGGTCATTTCCGCAACAGCGGCATCAAGCTTCTTCTGGTCGCCGGCGGCTTCACCAACACCCATGTTCAGCACGATCTTCTCGAGCTTGGGAACCTGGAGTTCGTTGGCGTAACCGAACTGCTCACGCAGCTGCTTCTTCAGAACGTCTTCGTAGCGCTGGTGCAGACGCGGCAAAGCGTTTTTATATTCGCTCATTGTTGCGCTCCTCAGCCTTCGATCACTTCGCCGGTTGCCTTGGCAACGCGAACCTTGCGACCGTCTTCCAGAATACGGAAACCAACGCGCGTCGGCTTGCCGCTCTTCGGATCAACCAGCTTCAGGTTGGACAGGTGGATCGGCATTTCGCGCTCAATGATCCCACCTTCTCCACCCATGCGGTTGGGCTTCGTGTGACGCTTGGCAACTGCCACGCCACGCACAACAGCCTTCTCGGCCTTCGGCATCACGGCGAGGACTTCGCCACGAACGCCACGGGACTTGCCGGAGAGGACCAGAACCTGGTCACCCTTCTTGATACGAGCAGCCATTACAGCACCTCCGGAGCCAGCGAGATGATCTTCATGAACTTGCGCGCACGCAGTTCACGAACCACCGGGCCAAAGATACGCGTACCAATCGGCTCCTGCTGCTTGTTCAGCAGAACGGCAGCATTCTTGTCGAAACGGATGGCGGAGCCATCTGCACGACGGACCGGGTAGGAGGTGCGAACGATAACGGCCTGATGGACGTCACCCTTCTTCACCTTGCCGCGGGGAATTGCTTCCTTGACGGACACGACAATGACGTCGCCGACCGAGGCGGTCTTCCGCTTGGAACCGCCCAGCACCTTGATGCACTGCACCCGACGTGCGCCGGAATTGTCGGCGACGTCCAGGTTGGTCTCGGGATGAATCATGTGCCTACCCCCTTATGCGCTGACGGAAGAGGAGGCAGATGCCAGATCCTCTCCGTTGCGCGACACGACAGACCACGTCTTGCGCTTGGAGATCGGTGCGCATTCTTCAATGCGGACCAGATCGCCTGTCTGGCAGACGTTCTCTTCGTCATGAGCCGCATACTTCTTGGAGCGGCGAATAAACTTCTTGTAGAGCGGATGCATGATGCGACGATCGACAAGAACGGTAACCGTCTTGTCCATCTTGTCGCTCGTGACCCTACCCGTCAGGACGCGCCTTGGCATCGTCCGTCTCCTCTCAGGACTTAGCGGCGGACGTTTTGGCGCCCGCACGGTTCTTCGATTGATGAGCCAGTGTCTTGATACGTGCTACTGCACGGCGCACGACCTTGACGCGGCTTGTGTTCTCCGACTGCCCGGTGGCAGCCGAAAAACGGTGGTTGATCTGTTCGCGCTTGAGATCGAGCAGAAGAGCGTTCAGCTCGTCCTCGCTCTTCGCGCGCAGATCGGCAGGCTTGTACGTGTCGGCCATTACGCGTCTCCGATACGCTGAACGAACTTGGTCTTGATCGGAAGCTTTGCAGCACCCAGGCTCAGGGCCAGCTTGGCAACCTCAGGCGGAACGCCTTCGATCTCGAACAGGATACGACCCGGCTTGACACGTGCTGCCCAGTACTCGGGGTTACCCTTACCGGAGCCCATACGCACTTCTGCAGGTTTTGTCGAGACCGGAGTGTCCGGAAAGATACGAATCCACACACGACCGGCACGCTTCATAGCACGCGTGATCGCACGACGGGAGGCTTCGATCTGGCGAGCGGTGATCCGCTCCGGCTCCAGCGCCTTCAGGCCGAAGGCACCGAAGTTGAGCTGGGTTCCGCTTTTCGCCAGACCGTGAATGCGGCCCTTGTGGGCCTTACGAAACTTTGTCCGCTTCGGGGAAAGCATGTTGTTAAATCCTCAAATCAGCACCAGCAATGGAACTGTGAGCTTTCGCTCACAGTCTTAGCGCTGGGGAGCCTGCTCCGCAGCACGACGATCCTGTGCCAGCGGGTCATGAGCCAGGATCTCACCCTTGAAGATCCATACCTTCACACCGCAGGTGCCATACGTTGTCTTGGCGGTTGCCGTACCGTAATCGATGTCGGCGCGAAGCGTATGAAGGGGAACGCGTCCCTCACGATACTTTTCGGCACGAGCGATTTCAGCACCACCCAGACGACCACCGCAGGTGATCCGGATGCCCTGGGCACCAAGACGCATTGCGGACTGAATTGCGCGCTTCATGGCACGACGGAAAGCAACACGACGTTCCAGCTGCTGAGCAATGTTCTCGGCAACGAGGGTCGCGTCGATTTCCGGCTTGCGGATCTCGACGATGTTCAGCGCCACGTCGGTCTTCGCCATACGGCTCAGTTCCTTGCGGAGCGCGTCGATGTCCTGGCCCTTCTTGCCGATCACGACGCCCGGACGGGCGGCGTAGATCGTAACGCGGGGCTTCTTGGCCGGACGCTCGATAACAACGCGGGACACGCCTGCGCCGGACAGCTTGCGACGCAGGAATGCACGAAGCTTCAGGTCTTCATGCAGCAGACGTGCGTAGTCTTGACCGGCGTACCAGCGGCTGTCCCAGGTACGGTTGACGCCGAGCCGAAGCCCGATCGGATTGACCTTGTGTCCCATGGATCAGGCTGCCTTCTGCTCTTTGTTGGTTCCGCGAGACGGCTTCGTCTCTTCCGGTGCTTCTGCACGCTCGGCAACAACAATCTTCAGGTGGCTGAAGAACTTCTCGACGCGAGCGGAACGGCCACGGCCACGAGCGTGGAAACGCTTCATGACGATGGACTTGCCCACTTCTGCCGTCTTGACCACCAGCTGATCGACATCGAGCTGGTGATTGTTCTCAGCGTTGGCCACGGCGCTCTCAAGAGTCTTCTTGACCTGCTGCGCGATACGACGACGCGAGAAGGTCAGAGCGGCGATAGCCTTGTCAGCCGGCTGGTTGCGGATCATTGCCGCGACCAGGTTCAGCTTGCGCGGGCTGACGCGGATGTTGCGGGCAACTGCCTGCGCTTCCGTATCAGCGAGCGTGCGGATGTGCTTCGGCTTGCTCATTTTCAGCCCCGCTTCGACTTCTTGTCAGAGCCATGACCGGTGTAGGTCCGCGTCGGCGAGAACTCACCGAACTTGTGACCGACCATGTTCTCCGTGACCTGCACAGGCAGGAACTTGTGACCATTATAGACGCCGAACGTAAGCCCGACGAACTGCGGAAGGATCGTCGAACGACGCGACCAGATCTTGATCACTTCATTACGACCCGAAGCGCGGGACGCTTCAGCCTTACCGAACAGATACCCGTCAACGAACGGGCCCTTCCAGACGGAACGTGCCATCTCTGTTTGCCCCCTCTTACTTGCCGGACTTACGGCGACGGATGATCAGGCTATCCGTCTTCTTGTTAACACGCGTCTTGTAACCCTTGGTCGGAACACCCCACGGCGTAACCGGATGACGGCCACCAGAGGTCCGGCCTTCACCACCACCATGCGGATGGTCAACCGGGTTCATGACAACGCCACGGTTGTGCGGGCGACGTCCGAGCCAGCGGGAACGGCCGGCCTTGCCCATGTGCTGGTTCATGTTGTCGGGGTTAGACACGGCACCAACGGTTGCCATGCATTCACCGCGAACGAGACGCAGCTCACCGGACTGCAGCTTGACCTGTGCGTAGCCAGCGTCCTTGCCAACCAGCTGGGCATACGTGCCAGCGGAGCGGGCCAGCTTGCCACCAGCGCCCTGCTTCAGCTCGATGTTATGCACGATCGTTCCGACCGGCATTGCACCCAGCGGCATGGCGTTGCCAGGCTTAACGTCCGTGTGGGCGCCGGAGATGACGCGATCGCCAACCTTCACGCGCTGCGGAGCAAGGATGTAGGCGAGTTCGCCATCTTCATACTTGATCAGCGCAATGAATGCCGTGCGGTTCGGATCGTATTCGAGACGCTCGACCGTTGCGGCCACGTCGAACTTGCGACGCTTGAAGTCGACATAACGATAGGACTGCTTGTGCCCGCCGCCACGGAAGCGAACCGTGGTGCGACCGTGATTGTTACGGCCGCCCGACTTGTTCTTGCCTTCCGTCAGCTGCTTGACCGGCTTGCCCTTGAAGAGCTCGCTGCGGTCAATCAGCACGGTGCCGCGTGTGCTCGGCGTCGTGGGATTAAAGTGCTTGAGTGCCATGGTATCCTACCCCGCGTCAGCCCAGCTTGGCTGTAAGGTCAATGGACTGACCTTCAGCAAGCTGTACATACGCCTTCTTGATGTCCGAGCGACGGCCGGGACGACCCTTGACGCGCTTGACCTTGCCCTTTTGGACCAGCGTGTTCACGCCGGTAACCTTCACGTTGAAGAGCTTCTCAACCGCAGCCTTGATCTGAGGCTTCGTCGCACAGGGAGCGACCTTGAACACCACCTGGTTACGCTCGGAAAGAAGCGTAGCCTTTTCGGTGATCAGCGGTGCACGGACCACGTCGTACAGGGCTTCCTGCGACATGTTCTGTGCCGTCTTGTGTGCGTTCATGACGGTATTGGTGGTCATGCCAGACGCTCCTTAAGACCCTCAAGACCGGCGCGGGTGATGACCAGCACGTCGTGGTTGAGGATGTCATAGACGTTTGCACCAATGGTCGGCAGAACGTCGATCTTCGGCAGATTGGCGATTGCGCGAGCGAACTGCTCGTCAACAGCGCCATCAACGATCAGCGCGGACGTCCAGCCCAGGGCCTTGATCTTCGCTGCGGCTTCACGGGTCTTGGTGACACCGTTGGCTGCATCGAGAACGATCAGCTTGCCCTCGGCTGCCTTCTGCGACAGGGCACAGATCAGGCCGAGACGACGGACCTTCTTGGGAAGATCATAGCCGTGGTCGCGAACGACCGGACCATGGACAACGCCACCCGTACGGAACTGCGGTGCACGCAGGGAGCCCTGACGGGCAGAACCCGTGCCCTTCTGGCGGTAAGGCTTCTTGGTCGTGCCAGAAATCTCACCCATGCCCTTCGTACGGTGCGTACCGGCACGGCGCTTTGCGAGCTGCCAGTGCACAACACGTGCCATGATGTCAGAGCGCGGCGTGACCGCGAAAATCTCTTCGGGAAGCGCGACAGAGCCTGCGCTACCGTTATCGAGGGTCTTGATATCGTATTCCATGCCCCTCGTCCTCAACCGGCGGCCGCCACTGTTGCTGCCGGATACGGCGCATCAGCATGGCGAGCCTTCTTGATTGCATCGCGAATCAGCACAAGGCCGTTCTTCGCACCAGGAATTGCACCCCTGACCATGATCAGGTTGCGCTCTTCATCCACGGCAGCGATCTCAAGGTTCAGCGTGGTAACACGCTCGTCACCCATGTGACCTGCCATCTTTTTTCCCTTGAAGACCTTGCCAGGATCCTGGCGCTGGCCCGTAGAACCATGGGAACGGTGGCTGATGGAGACGCCGTGGGACGCTTCGAGACCTGCGAAGTTATGACGCTTCATAACACCCGCAAAACCCTTGCCCTTGCTCTGGCCCGTGACGTCAACTTTCTGCCCCACAACGAAGTGAGCAGCGGACAGCTTGGTTCCAGCTTCCAGCAGGGCGTCTTCAGAGACGCGGAACTCTGCCAGATGCTTCTTTGGCTCGACCTTGGTCCGGGCGAAATGGCCACGGTTCGCCTTGGTGACATTCTTCACCTTGGCATTACCAAGTCCGAGCTGAATGGCGGTATAGCCATCGCGCTCGTTCGTGCGGGCATCCACAACCTCGACATTGTCAAGGTGAAGGACCGTCACAGGCACATGCGTGCCATCTTCCTTAAACAGCCGGGTCATTCCCAGCTTCTTTGCAATCAATCCGGTTCGCATCGTCTGGACCTTAGAGTTTGATCTCGACGTCCACGCCAGCGGCGAGGTCGAGCTTCATGAGGGCGTCCACGGTCTGCGGGGTCGGCTCGACAATGTCGAGCAGCCGGCGGTGAGTCCGAATTTCGAACTGTTCGCGGCTTTTCTTATCCACGTGTGGCGAACGGTTCACCGTGAACCGTTCGATATGCGTCGGCAGCGGGATCGGACCCCGAACCCGCGCACCCGTACGCTTCGCCGTGTTTACGATCTCCTTGGTGCTGTTGTCCAGCACGCGATGATCGTACGCCTTAAGGCGAATGCGGATGTTCTGGTTGTCCATGTTCTTGTTCGTCCAACTCAAAAATTCGGGTGTCGTCCTACTGCCATTGCCCCTGAAAGGGAACCCCGGTCAGAAAAAATCTGACCGGGGCTGTCAAAGCCAACAGCTAAACGCAGGACTTAGGCGGTGATGGAAGAAACCACACCGGCACCCACGGTACGGCCACCTTCGCGGATAGCGAAGCGCAGGCCTTCGTCCATGGCGATCGGAGCGATCAGCTCCACATCCATGGCAACGTTGTCACCCGGCATGACCATTTCCGTGCCTTCCGGCAGCGTCACGACGCCAGTGACGTCGGTCGTACGGAAATAGAACTGCGGGCGGTAGTTCGTGAAGAACGGCGTGTGACGGCCACCTTCTTCCTTCGTGAGGATGTAAGCCTCAGCCTTGAACTTCTTGTGCGGCGTGATGGAGCCGGGCTTTGCCAGAACCTGGCCACGCTCGACGTCTTCACGCTTCGTGCCACGAACCAGCGCACCGATGTTGTCACCGGCTTCGCCGCGATCAAGCAGCTTACGGAACATCTCAACGCCCGTAACAGTCGTCTTGATGGTGTCTTTGAGGCCGATGATCTCGACTTCGTCACCCACGTTGACAACGCCACGCTCGACACGACCCGTGACAACCGTACCACGACCCGAGATCGAGAATACGTCTTCGATCGGCATCAGGAACGGACGGTCAACCGGACGCTCCGGCTGCGGAATGTAGGCGTCAACCTGCGTCATCAACTCAAGAACGCGATCTTCACCGATAGCCGGATCGCCATCTTCCAGCGTCACAAGAGCGGAGCCCTTGACGATGGGGATATCGTCGCCCGGGAACTGGTAGGAAGACAGAAGCTCACGAACTTCCATTTCCACGAGCTCGAGCAGCTCCGGATCATCAACCTGGTCAACCTTGTTCAGGAACACGACCAGTGCCGGCACGCCAACCTGACGGGCAAGCAGGATGTGCTCGCGGGTCTGCGGCATCGGACCGTCAGCAGCGGACACGACGAGGATCGCGCCGTCCATCTGAGCTGCACCCGTGATCATGTTCTTCACGTAGTCAGCATGGCCCGGGCAGTCGACGTGAGCGTAGTGACGGTCAGCCGTCTCGTACTCAACGTGAGCCGTGGAAATGGTGATACCACGGGCGCGTTCTTCCGGAGCCTTGTCGATCTGGTCGTACGCGCTATAGGTGGCGCCGCCGGTCTTTGCCAGCGTCTTGGTGATTGCAGCAGTCAGCGAGGTCTTGCCGTGATCGACGTGACCGATGGTGCCGATGTTGCAGTGCGGCTTCGTCCGCTCGAATTTAGCCTTTGCCATCGTCTTTCTCCAAAACCCCGCTCCACCTGGAACGGGAGTAAGACTGAAAGTTCAAACCAGTCAGTGCACGATCCGGAGATCGACACACCGCCGGAAGCCCTTTAACCGGTTCTGATTACCAGCGATAGTGGCTGAATGCCTTGTTGGCTTCAGCCATGCGGTGCGTGTCTTCGCGCTTCTTGACAGCGGAGCCACGATTGTTGACCGCATCCATCAGTTCGTTGGACAGACGCTCCTGCATCGTGTTCTCGCCACGCTTGCGGGAGGCATCGATCAGCCAGCGGATCGCGAGAGCCTGACGGCGCTCGGCGCGGACTTCAACCGGAACCTGATAGGTTGCGCCACCGACGCGACGCGAGCGGACTTCAACCGCAGGCTTCACGTTGTCCAGAGCCGAGTGGAACATGGCCACCGGATCTGCAGTCGTGCCGCCGCGACGGCGCATGACTTCGAGAGCACCGTAAACGATGCCTTCGGCAGTGGATTTCTTACCATCGTACATCAGCGCATTCATGAAGCGCGTAATGACGACGTCTCCGAACTTCGGATCGGGAAGGATCTCGCGCTTTACAGCGCGGTGACGGCGACTCATTCCAAATACCTCTTACTTCGGACGCTTCGCGCCATACAGCGAACGACGCTGACGACGCTTGGCGAGACCCTGTGTATCAAGCACACCACGCAGGATGTGATAACGGACGCCAGGAAGATCCTTCACGCGGCCACCACGGATCAGAACAACACTGTGTTCCTGAAGGTTGTGGCCTTCACCCGGAATGTAGCTCACGACCTCATACCCGTTGGTCAGACGCACCTTGGCGACCTTACGCAGAGCGGAGTTCGGCTTCTTCGGCGTTACGGTATACACACGCGTGCAAACGCCGCGCTTCTGCGGGCAGCCCTGCAGTGCGGGGACCTTGTTCCGCTTTGCGGCCGGCTCACGGCCGTTCGCGATCAACTGGTTGATGGTCGGCATGCGCCCTTCCCAATCCTTGTCCTATTTCAGACAGCAACATTGCTGTTTCTGTCGTGACATTTGTTCCAACCGACATGCGGTAGGACCGCCTGCCATTTCCACATCGTGAAAAGGAAACAGCCTGAGCTGTTCCCTTCTCTCTTTAGCGTGCGGCCTTGGCATTTCCTCCTGAGAGAATAGCGGCACCGCATGCGATTCTTTAAACTTCGTCGGCTTTTTCAGCCTTCCGGGAAGGCAGTAGCCGAGGGCGCGGAACCTACGAAGGGTTCGACGCCAAGTCAAGTGGTTCAGCCGAAATGGCCCGATTCTGCAAAGAAAGTTTCCGGAATCGGACGAGCCGGATCCCCGCCTCATTCAAAAGCGGGGATCCCTTTCTCATTCCGCTGCGTCTTCGACGGCCTTCGGAGACGTTCCACCGACGCGCTGACGGTCCTGGCTGGCAGCGATGCCCCGCAGACGGTTCATCACACTGCCCGTTCCTGCCGGGATCAGACGCCCGACAATCACGTTCTCCTTCAGACCGTTGAGGGTATCCACCTTGCCCGACGTCGCCGCATCCGTGAGGACACGTGTGGTCTCCTGGAAGGAGGCCGCCGAGATGAAGGACTGCGTCTGCAGGGACGCCTTGGTGATGCCCTGCAGAACCGGCATGGCCTTTGCAGGCGTATCACCGTTCTCCATGAGACGCTGGTTTTCACCCTCGTACTCGATACGGTCCACCGTCTCACCAATCAGGTAGGTCGAATCACCCGGCTCGAGAATTTCCACCTTCTGCAGCATCTGACGAACAATGACTTCGATGTGCTTGTCATTGATCTTCACGCCCTGCAGTCGATAGACGTCCTGGATCTCATTGACGAGATAGTCGGACAGGGCCTCGACACCCATGACCTTGAGAATGTCGTGCGGCACGCGCGGACCGTCGACCAGCGGATCGCCCTTCTGGACAAAGTCGCCTTCCTGAACGGAAACGTGCTTGCCCTTCGGGATGAGGTACTGGGTCTCTTCACCCGTATCGTCGTTCTTGACGATGACGCAGCGCTTGGACTTGTAGTCCTTCCCGAATTCGATACGGCCCTCGCCTTCGGCGATGATCGCATGATCCTTCGGACGGCGTGCCTCGAAGAGTTCTGCCACACGCGGCAGACCACCCGTAATGTCACGCGTCTTGGACCCTTCGCGAGGAATACGGGCCAGCACGTCACCGGCATTGACCTCTGCTCCATTCTCCACCGACAGAATACTGTCCGGCGAGAGGAAGTAGCGGGCATCATTGCCGTTGGCGAGCTTGACGACGTTGCCGGAAGCATCCTTGAGCTGCAGACGCGGACGCAGATCCACACCCTTGGCTGCCTGCTTGTAGTCAACGACGACCTTCGAGCTCAGACCCGTGACTTCATCCATGCGCTCAACGAGCGTGATGCTGTCGATCAGGTCGAGATACTCGACGGTACCAGCCTGCTCGGTGATGATCGGCAGGGTGTACGGGTCCCACTCGGCCATCTTCTGGGTCCGCGTCACCGCTTCGCCTTCCGAGACCATCAGACGCGCACCGTAAGGCACACGGTAGCGGGCACGTTCCACACCGTTTTCGTCGGTCAGCAGGATCTCACAGTTACGCGACATCACGACCAGAACCTTCTGCGAGTTCTCGACGACGTTGCGGTTCTTGATCGTCACGATACCGTCGCGGGACGCTTCGACCATGGACTGCTCGGCGCCACGCGTTGCCGCACCACCAATATGGAAGGTACGCATCGTCAGCTGGGTGCCCGGCTCACCGATGGACTGGGCAGCGATAACGCCGACAGCCTCACCGATATTGACCGGCGTACCGCGGGCCAGATCACGGCCGTAGCAGTGAGCACAGATACCGACGCGGCTGTCACAGGTCAGAACGGAGCGGATATCGACGCTTTCCACACCAGCCTTCTCGATGAGCTCGGCTTCGGCTTCCTCGATCAGCGTGTTGCGCGGCAGGATGACATCCTGCGTCACCGGATGGATCACATCCTTGGACAGGGTACGACCCAGGATACGCTCGGACAGGGAGGCAACGACTTCGCCGCTATCCATGACCGCACGGACCGTCAGGCCGCGCTCCGTACCGCAATCCGGCTCAACAATGATACAGTCCTGCGCCACGTCGACGAGACGACGCGTCAGATAACCCGAGTTCGCGGTCTTCAGCGCCGTATCCGCGAGGCCCTTACGGGCACCGTGGCTGGACGTGAAGTAATCGAGAACCGACAGACCTTCCTTGAAGTTCGCGATGATCGGCTGCTCAATGATCTCGCCCGAAGGCTTCACCATCAGGCCGCGCATACCAGCGAGCTGCTTCATCTGGGCCGGCGACCCACGGGCACCGGAGTGGCTCATCATCCAGACCGAGTTCGTCGGCTTGCCAATGACCTGCTTGGAGATTTCCTTGAGCATCGCAGCCTGGACTTCGTCCGTGCAGCGTGACCAAGCATCAACCACCTTGTTGTAGCGCTCGCCAGCCGTGATCAGACCGTCCTGATACTGCTGCTCGAATTCCTTGACCTCTTCCGACGTCTTGCCAACCAGCGTTGCCTTGGCTTCCGGAATGATCATGTCATCCTTGCCGAAGGAAATGCCGGCGCGGGCTGCATGACGGAAACCAAGCCCCATCAGACGGTCACAGAAAATCACGGCTTCCTTCTGACCACAGTGACGATAGACCGTGTCGATCACGTCGGACACGTTCTTCTTCGTCAGCTGCTTGTTGATCAGGCTGAACGGAATGGCCTGGTGCTTCGGCAGGATCTGCGCAATCAGCGCACGACCCGGCGTCGTCACGATCGTCTGGCGGACCGACTTGCCCTCTGCATCGATCGTCGGCAGACGCAGACGAATTTTGTCATGCAGCTTCAGCGAGCCCGAAAGCATGGCGCTCTCGATTTCGGCGACATCCGAGTAAGCCGGCGGAGCTGCCGTGACGATCTTGCCATCCTTGATGACGGCTTCGTCAGGCGTCTCGCGGTATTCCGGCACTTCGAGGCTCAGGTAATACAGACCCAGAACGATATCCTGGGACGGCACGATGATCGGCTTGCCGTTCGCGGGGCTGAGGATGTTGTTCGTGGACATCATCAGCACGCGGGCTTCAAGCTGGGCTTCAAGCGACAGCGGCACGTGAACAGCCATCTGGTCACCGTCGAAGTCGGCGTTGAATGCGGTGCAGACCAGCGGATGAAGCTGGATGGCCTTGCCTTCGATCAGCGTCGGCTCGAACGCCTGGATACCCAGACGGTGAAGCGTCGGCGCACGGTTCAGCATGACCGGATGCTCGCGGATCACCTCTTCCAGGATATCCCAGACTTCCGGACGCTCCTTCTCCACCATGCGCTTTGCAGCCTTGATGGTGGTGGCGTGACCGTACTTCTCGAGCTTCGAGTAGATGAACGGCTTGAACAGCTCGAGCGCCATCTTCTTCGGAAGACCGCACTGATGCAGCTTCAGTTCCGGACCGACCACGATGACCGAACGGCCGGAGTAGTCGACGCGCTTTCCGAGCAGATTCTGACGGAAACGGCCCTGCTTGCCTTTCAGCATGTCGGACAGCGACTTCAGCGGACGCTTGTTGGCACCCGTGATGGCACGGCCACGGCGACCGTTGTCGAACAGGGCGTCAACAGCTTCCTGCAGCATGCGCTTTTCGTTGCGGACAATGATGTCCGGCGCACGCAGCTCGATCAGCCGCTTCAGACGGTTGTTACGGTTGATGACGCGGCGATACAGATCGTTCAGATCGGACGTCGCAAAACGGCCACCATCCAGCGGCACCAGCGGACGCAGTTCCGGCGGAATGACCGGAACGATGTCCATGATCATCCAGTCCGGACGCGAGCCGCTTTCCACGAAAGCTTCGACCAGCTTCAGACGCTTGACGAGCTTCTTGCGCGCGGCTTCCGAAGTCGCCTTGCGCAGCTTCTTGCGCATCATGGTCTTCTCGGAATCGCCTTCCATGACGTCAGCGTCATAGTCGAACGGATCCGGCAGGCCCTTTTCCTTCGCCGCGAGGCTCAGCTCACGTTCCTGGTCGTTCGGAATGCCCCAGTCATAGCTGGACAGCGCGCGCTTGATGGCCTCTGCGCCGATTCCAACGTCGATGCCCGCATCCGGATATTCATCCAGCAGGTCTTCGCAGCGGATTTCGTCCAGCAGATACTGGTCGCGCTTCTTGCCGTTTTTGTACGAATCGATCTGATCGGATTCGCAGACGCCCTTGTCGAGCACCAGGAACTTTTCGAAATACAGAACCGGCTCGACGTCCTTGAGCGGCAGATCCAGCATCGTTGCGATGCGGCTCGGCAGGGACTTGAGGAACCAGATATGTGCAACCGGGGATGCCAGCTCGATATGGCCCATGCGCTCACGGCGCACCTTGGCCAGCGTGACTTCCACACCGCATTTTTCGCAGACGATACCGCGGAACTTCATCCGCTTGTACTTGCCGCAAAGGCACTCGTAATCCTTGATCGGGCCAAAGATACGAGCACAGAACAGGCCGTCACGCTCAGGCTTGAACGTCCGGTAGTTGATGGTCTCCGGCTTCTTGATTTCGCCGTAAGACCACGACCGCACCTGCTCGCTGGAAGCGAGCTGGATCTTGATCTGGTCGAAGGTCACCGACTGGCCGGTCTGACCCAGGATCTTCATGAGTTCGTTCATGCGCCGAAACCCCAATGTGTACCGCGGCGTCCCGCGGACACCTTAAAAATGAACCGTGGCGAGAAGGAGGGAGCGGGCAATTAAAGCCCGCTCTGCTCGAGTTCGACGTTCAGGCCGAGCGACTTCAGTTCCTTGATCAGAACGTTGAAGCTCTCCGGAATGCCGGCTTCGAAATCGTCCTGCTCGCGAACGATTGCCTCGTAGACCTTGGTACGGCCGGACACGTCATCCGACTTCACCGTCAGCATTTCCTGCAGCGTGTAGGCTGCACCGTATGCCTCAAGGGCCCACACTTCCATTTCACCAAAGCGCTGACCACCGAACTGCGCCTTACCACCCAGCGGCTGCTGCGTGACGAGCGAGTAAGGACCGATCGAACGTGCATGGATCTTGTCGTCGACAAGGTGATGCAGCTTCAGCATGTAGATGTAGCCAACCGTCGTCTGACGTTCGAACAGTTCACCAGTACGACCATCAATCAGCTGCGACTGGCCCGACTTGTTGACGCCAGCCTTCTCGAGCATCTCTTCGATGTCGGGAATGGAGGCGCCGTCGAACACCGGCGTTGCGATCGGCAGACCCTTGCGAAGGTTGTTCGCAAGTTCGATCAGCTGTTCGTTCGGCAGCGTTGCAATGTCGTCATTGAAGATTACGTCTCCATAGACTTCATGCAGACGGTCAAGCAGTTCCTGCTTGCGCTCGCCGGTCCGCTGATACTCGTCCACCATATCGCCGATGCTTGCGCCTATATTGGCACACGCCCAACCCAGATGGGTCTCCAGGATCTGACCGATGTTCATGCGCGATGGCACACCCAGCGGGTTCAGCACGATGTCGACAGCCTGACCATTCTCAAGGAATGGCATGTCCTCGACCGGAACAACGCGGGAGACGACACCCTTGTTACCGTGACGACCGGCCATCTTGTCACCCGGCTGAAGCTTGCGCTTCACGGCAACGAAGACCTTGACCATCTTCATCACGCCAGGCGGTAGCTCGTCACCGCGCTGCAGCTTCTCGACCTTGCTGTCGAAACGCGCATCGATCCGGCGGGTCGCTTCCTTGAACTCACCGCGCAGCTTTTCGAGCTCCGCCATGACTTCGTCGGACGTGACCGTGATGCTGGCCCAGGTTGCGCGATGATGCTCGTCCAGAACCTCTTCCGTGATCGGCGTACCGGAACGGATACCCTTGAATCCGGCACCGGCCGTCTGGCCAACCAGACGCTCACGCAGACGGTTGTAGAAGCTGCGCTCCTGAATGCCACGCTCGTCGTCACGGTCCTTGGTAAGACGCTCGATTTCCGCTCGCTCGATGGCCATCGCACGCTCGTCCTTGTCCACGCCGCGGCGGGAGAAGACGCGAACGTCGACAATCGTACCCGTCGTGCCAGGCGGCAGCTTCAGGGACGTATCACGGACATCGGAAGCCTTTTCACCGAAGATGGCGCGCAGAAGCTTCTCTTCCGGCGTCATCGGGCTTTCACCCTTCGGCGTCACCTTACCAACGAGAATGTCACCGGGATTCACCTCGGCGCCAACATAAACAATACCGGCTTCATCGAGGTTGCGCAGGGCTTCCTCACCGACATTCGGAATGTCGCGCGTGATTTCTTCCTGACCCAGCTTCGTATCGCGGGCCATGACTTCGAACTCTTCGATATGGATCGAAGTGAACACGTCATCACGGGCAATACGCTCGGAGATCAGGATGGAATCTTCGAAGTTGTAACCGTTCCAAGGCATAAACGCGACGAGCACGTTGCGGCCCAGAGCCAGTTCACCCAGTTCGGTTGAGGGACCGTCAGCGATGATGTCACCGGCATGAACCGTATCACCGACCTTCACCAGCGGACGCTGGTTGATGCAGGTGGACTGGTTGGAACGCATGTACTTGCGCAAGCGGTAGATATCCACACCCTGCGTGGCGCCGGCTTCGTCCGTCGCACGCACCACGATACGGGCACCATCGATCTGGTCGATGACACCACGACGCTTGGCAACGATGGTGGCACCGGAATCATGCGCAACAGCGGCTTCCATGCCGGTACCGACCAGCGGGGCATCAGCCTTCACCAGCGGCACAGCCTGACGCTGCATGTTCGCGCCCATCAGGGCGCGGTTGGCGTCATCGTTCTCAAGGAACGGAATGAGCGCGGCAGCGACAGACACAAGCTGCTTCGGCGAAACGTCGCAGGCCGTGACCTGGTCTGGCGGAACAACGCGGAAGTCACCGGAACGACGGACGGAAACGAGTTCGTCCGTCAGACGGCCCTGATCGTCCTGCTTGGCGTCGGCCTGGGCAACGACGAGCTTTTCTTCCTCCATGGCGGAAAGATATTTCCAGCCGTCCTGAAGAACGCCCTCTTCCACCAGACGATACGGCGTCTCGATGAAGCCGTACTTGTTCACCTTGGCATAGGTCGACAGCGAATTGATCAGACCGATGTTCGGGCCTTCCGGCGTCTCGATCGGGCAGATACGGCCGTAATGCGTCGGATGAACGTCACGGACTTCGAAGCCTGCGCGCTCACGGGTCAGACCGCCCGGGCCAAGCGCCGAAAGACGACGCTTGTGCGTCACTTCGGAGAGCGGGTTCGTCTGGTCCATGAACTGGCTGAGCTGCGAGGATCCGAAGAATTCACGCACGGCAGCAGCAGCCGGCTTCGCGTTGATCAGGTCATGCGGCATGACCGTGTCGATGTCGACGGAACCCATACGCTCGCGGATGGCGCGCTCCATACGGAGCAGACCAACGCGATACTGGTTTTCCATCAGTTCGCCGACAGAGCGGACACGACGGTTACCGAGGTTGTCGATATCGTCGATCTGGCCGCGACCGTCCTTGAGTTCGCACATGATCTTGATCGTGCGCAGGATGTCTTCCTTGCGCAGGACGCGCAGGGTATCCGGCGCGTCCACATCAAGACGCATGTTCATCTTCACACGACCAACCGCGGAAAGATCGTAGCGGCCCTGGTCGAAGAACAGGCCATGGAACATGGCTTCCGCCGTTTCCTTGGTCGGCGGCTCGCCCGGGCGCATGATGCGATAGATATCGATCAGGGCTTCGTCACGGCAACTGTTCTTGTCAGCAGCCAGCGTATTGCGGATCCAGGGACCGTGCGAACCGTCCACGGACAGCAGCGGAAGCTCCGTGATGCCCATTTCCTCAAGCGCGGCCAGACGGTCTTCCGTCAGCTCTTCGCCAGCTTCGCCGTAGATCTCGCCCGTGTTCTCGTTCACGAGATCATAGGCTAGGAAGCGTCCGAGAATATCGAGACGACCGACCTGCACGACGCGGGTCTTTTCCGCGATCTTGCGGACCATACGGGCGGTCAGCTTGGCATCGGCCTCGGCAACCACTTCGCCCGTGTCAGCATCCACCAGCGGGCTGAGCAGCTTCAGACCACGGAAGGCATCCGGATCGAACGGACGCGCCCATTCTCCACCCAGACGGGTGAACGGCACGGCCTCGTAGAAGTAGGACAGGATTTCGTCCTGATCCATACCGCGAATATCGAGACCCTCGACATCGCCACCTTCCGCAATTTTCTGCTCACGCTGCGCGAGGTAGTTTGCACCCTCAAGCGCATACAGAAGCGTGGTGACCGGCAGCTTGCGCTTGCGATCGATGCGGACATAGATCAGGTCCTTGGCGTCAAACTCGAAATCGAGCCAGGAACCACGATACGGAATAACGCGGGCAGCAAAGAGATACTTGCCCGAAGAATGCGTCTTGCCCTTGTCGTGATCGAAGAACACGCCCGGGCTACGATGCATCTGCGAGACGATGACACGCTCGGTGCCATTGATAATGAAAGTGCCGTTATCGGTCATGAGCGGCATATCGCCCATGTAAACCGGCTGTTCCTTCATGTCGTGGATCGAGCGCGAACCCGTATCCTCGTCGATGTCCCACGTCGTCAGACGAAGAATGACCTTCAGCGGCGCGGCATAGGTCAGACCGCGCTGAATGCACTCTTCGACGTCATATTTCGGATCTTCGAATTCGTAGGACATGAAGTCCAGACGACCGCGACCCGCAAAATCGTTGATCGGAAAAACCGAACGGAAGACTTCCTGCAGTCCGGCATCCTGCCGGCTGTCAGGGCTCACGTTCATCTGCAGGAATGCCTCGTAGGAGGCGCGCTGCACGTCGATCAAATTGGGCATCGGCGCAATTTCGGGAATACGCCCGAAACTTTTGCGGATCCTTTTGCGTCCCGTGAACGATTTGGTGATCGCGTTCATCTCTTCTGCCCTCTGCACCAGACCTTCGAGTCGCCCGTAAACGGCGCTGGGAAACTGGCCCCAGCATTGCGGACGACCGGAACGACCGGCCATTATGAAATTTTCAGTACGTGGCGAGCCGCGCACTATACGCCCGTTTTGCTCCAACGGCAAATCGGGCGGGAACCGCATGCGATCCCCGCCCCATCTGTCTGCCAGGCAGAGACTGCTCCGCGAACGGAGCAGCCTGAAGTCAGTGAATTACTTGACTTCGACCTTGGCGCCGGCGTCTTCAAGAGCCTTCTTGATCTTGGCAGCTTCGTCCTTGGACGCGCCTTCCTTGACGGTCTTCGGTGCGCCTTCGACCAGGTCCTTGGCTTCCTTCAGACCCAGGCCCGTGATGCCACGGACTTCCTTAATCACGTTGATCTTCTTGTCGCCGGCATCAGCCAGGACAACCGTGAATTCGGTCTGCTCTTCAGCAGGTGCAGCAGCAGCGCCACCGGCAGCAGCAGCAACTGCAACCGGAGCAGCAGCGGAAACGCCCCACTTCTCTTCGAGCATCTTGGAGAGTTCTGCAGCTTCCAGAACGGTCAGAGCGGACAGCTCTTCAACAATCTTTGCCAGATCGGCCATGGTCTTATCCTAAATTGATGTACTGTTGATCAGGTTCAAGGCCTACGCCGCAGCGCGGACCTTTATTCTCAGGCGGCTTCTGCTTCGCCGGCCTTGGCATAGGCACCAAAGACGCGAGCAAGCTGGCCAGCCGGCGCCTGGACAACACCTGCGATACGCGTGGCCGGGGTATTGATCATACCCACCAGCTTTGCGCGCAGCTCGTCCAGCGACGGCAGCTCGGCAAGGGCCTTGATTCCGTCGACGCCAAGCGTCTGGGAACCGAGGGCACCACCAAGCACCACCAGTTTGTCGTTCGTCTTGGCGAACTCGACGATCACCTTTGCCACCGATGCCGGGTCTTCGGACCACGCAAGCGCGGTCGGTCCCTTGAGCAGCGGCGCGATGCCGTCGAATTGGGTCCCATCCAGAGCACGGCTGGCCAGCCGGTTCTTCGCAACCTTGTATGTCGCCCCTGCCGCACGAATGCGTCGACGCAGTTCCGTCACATCGGCAACCGTCAGACCCTTGTTCTGGGTGACGACAACCATGGACGTGCTGCCAAACACATCGGCGAGGAACTCAACAAAGGCCCGTTTTTCCGTACGGTCCAAAACCTGTCTCCTCGTCAGTCCGGCTTTCACCGGACCAGGTTACCCATGGAACCGCCTCTTTCGAAGCAGTCCCGCTCGCCTGTCCACAGAAGTGAGCGAACCCAGCACATCGCAGCAGAGCCACAAAAATACTGTCGCCCCGTCTGACGCCCGCGATCCCGAAAGATCCTTAAGGCCCCGAAGGTCCACGTGCGGTCTTGGACAGGTTTGGAAGCAGCCCACCGAAGCGGGCCACCCCTTAGCCATCACACCCGAAGGCGTGACGTCATTTCGTGGTGGTCTTTCCCAGAAGGAAGACCACCTGTCAATCAGGCTTCGAAGCTCGCAACGTCAACGCGAACGCCCGGACCCATCGTGGAAGACAGGGCTGCCTTCTTCAGATACGTACCCTTGGCACCCGTCGGACGAGCCTTCTGAACGGCATCGACCAGAGCGTTGATGTTCTCGACCAGCTTGGCTTCATCGAAGGAAGCCTTGCCGACGCCGGCATGAATGATACCAGCCTTCTCGGCGCGGTACTCGACCTGACCGGACTTGGCTGCCGTGATGGCACCCTTGACGTCCATGGTCACCGTGCCGAGACGCGGGTTCGGCATCAGACCACGAGGGCCGAGGATCTTACCAAGACGACCCACGAGAGCCATCATGTCCGGCGTTGCGATGCAGCGGTCGAAATCGATTTCGCCAGCCTGGATCTTTTCAGCCAGATCTTCCGCACC
The DNA here is from genome assembly GCF_015244525.1 of Gluconobacter sp. R75690. Taxonomy (NCBI): domain Bacteria; kingdom Pseudomonadati; phylum Pseudomonadota; class Alphaproteobacteria; order Acetobacterales; family Acetobacteraceae; genus Gluconobacter; species Gluconobacter sp. R75690. The sequence goes on from NZ_JABCQB010000005.1 coordinate 164,457, forward strand.
AACAACTTCCGCGCCGGCAGCTAGGGCTTCTTCAGCCTTCGGGCCGCGGGCGAAAACGCCAACGCGAAGGGTCTTGCCCGTGCCGTTCGGCAGGGAGATCAGACCACGGACCATCTGGTCAGCATGACGCGGGTCAATGCCGAGGTTCAGCGAGATTTCGATCGTCTCGTCGAACTTGGCCTTGGCGTTGCTCTTCACCAGAGCGACGGCCTCGGACAGACCATACGGCTTGTTACGCTCGACAGTTGCCTGTGCGGCGGTCAGACGCTTGTTCTTGGCCATGATATCAGCCCTCCACCACGTTCAGGCCCATCGACTTGGCAGAACCGGCGAGCATGCGCACGGCACCGTCAATGTCGTTGGCGTTCATGTCCTTGAACTTCGTCTCAGCGATCTCGCGAAGCTGAGCCGTCGTCACGGAACCAACCGCAGCGGACTTGCCGACCGTCTGGCTGCCCTTGGAAATCTTGGCAGCCTTCAGCAGGAAGTAGGTGTTCGGCGGCGTCTTCGTGATGAAGGAGAACGTACGATCCGCATAGGCGGTGATGACCACCGGGATCGGCATGCCGGGCTCGAGTTGCTGGGTCTTGGCGTTGAACTCCTTGCAGAACTGCATGATGTTCAGGCCGCGCTGACCCAGAGCCGGACCAACCGGCGGAGAAGGATTGGCTTTACCAGCCGGGATCTGAAGCTTGATGTAGCCAACAACTTTTTTGGCCATATCCGGGACTCCCCTGTTTGTCGTTCCCGAACCGCGGTTCAACGGAGTCGGCCACGCCTCCTCCTCCCGCGTTCGAAGTGAGGCGGACCCCTAGACCAGTCAGGGCCGTCCCGTCAAGCCTTGCGGGACATTTGCCGATACCTGATCACCGCGCAGATCATTGTCCAGCGGGGAGGCATGACTGTCGATACCGTTCACGGGCTTCGGTGTCCGCAGATCCTTGTACTGGAGCGGACCGAACGGATCGATCTGCTTGATGCCCGGCAGGTCACTGGCGCTCCAGCCACCACCCAGGGCACGGACCAGACGCACGGAGGACTGCACCTGTGCCGTCTGGACATCAACCTCGGCCAGACGCGCCTGAAGGGCATCCTGCTGGGCCACAAGGGCATCAAGATAGTTCGACAGGCCGCCCGTATAGAGCGCCATGGTCATGCTCTGCGTGCGCAGCGCCGCATCCACGGCCTTCTGCTGCTGATCCTGGGCAATCTTGAACTGGCGTGTCTGCGTCAGGCCATCTTCGACATCCTGAAACGCGGACAGAACGACAGAGCGGTAATTGTCCACCATGCTCCGGTACTGCGACCAGGAGCGCTGAAGGGCTGCACGCCGCAGACCACCGGTAAAGGCCGGCTCGACCGCCTGAACCGCGATCTTCCAGAATGCTCGCGAGATGCTGGCGAGATCGAAACCGCCATCCTCGAAACCGCCTTCGGCACTGAACGTGATATGAGGGTAGAACGCGGCGCGTGACACACCGATGGCCCGGGCCGAGGCAGCCATCTGCCGCTCGGCAATGGCGATATCCGGGCGACGCTCAAGAAGCGACGCGGGCAGTCCCGCATTGATCTTCACGACCCCGAAATGCATTTTCACGTCCTTGACGGGCGCGATATGGAAACCTGCAGGGGCCGTGTTGAGCAGGACCGCAATCGCATGCTCCATGACGTTGCGTCGGGCGATCAGATTGCTCTTGCCCGCCTGCGCGGAATAGAGCTGGGTTTCCGCACGCGAAACATCCAGGCCGGCACCAATCGAACCCGCCTGACGCAGTTCCGTGATCTCGACCGCGGCACGGAAGTAGCGGATGGAGTCATCATAAACCGCGTTCTGGGCATCAAGCCCGCGCAGGGCGATATAGTCGGACGCCAGTTCCGCTTCCAGACTCAGCCTGGCCAGCGCGTACTGGCCTGCCGAAGCCTGCGCCAGGTTTTTCTGCATCCGCGTGGTGTTACGGATCGAGTTCCAGAAATCCGGTTCCCAGGTCGCAGCACCGCTATAGGCCTGATTGGACTCATAAACGAGACTGCTGCTCGTGGCCGGGTTGTTATACAGCCGGCCGAGGGAGCCCTTGTTGTCGCTCATATGAGCCGCGCCGGTCACCTGCGGATACAGACGGCTTTCCGTCTCGCGAGCCACATCGCGGGCCTGTGTGAAGGCTTCCGCCGCGGCCTGCAGATCGGGATTGACGGCCAGCATGCGCTTTTCGAGCCCATCGAGAATGGGATCGTTGAACATGGTCCACCAGTCACTGCGGACAACGCCATCCGCGGGCTGCGCATTGCCCATCAGCCCCTTCCCTTCCCATCCTTCGGGATAGAGGAATTTCTGGGGATGATATTCAGGCGACAGATCACATGACGCCAGTCCGATGGAGAACACGCCGGCCAGAGCTGTCGTGATTCGCCATCTGGAGCGGTTACGTCTGGAAGAAGCCGTGGTGGACTGAGATGACTGGAGCGGGGATGACTGGGAACATTCCGGTTTCATCAGCGAGATCCGGCCTCCTCAGGGTTTGCATCATGCTGACGGACAGGCTGCTGATCCGCATCCTGCTGCGCCTTGCTCGGCGTGTTGTATCCCGGCGTGGTCGGGACGATCTTGACTTCATCCCCTTCCAGCAGATCAGCAGTAGGGTTGGCAACCACACGGTCGTCTTTTGTAATACCGCTGAGGACCTGGACTGTCGTGCCAAAGTTGATACCGACGGTCACATTCACCAGGTGGGCGTGGTTATTGATGACCTTCGCCACCTGTGTTCCCTCGGCCCTGAAGATGATCGCGCCTTCCGGCAGAATCAGGATATTCGGATTGCCCGCGGCCGAAATATGCGCCGTCGCATAGGAGTTCGGCCACAGCAGATTGTCGCTGTTATCCAGCGTCAGCTCGGTCGTGACCGTACGGGTCGCGGCATTGAAGGCGTTGGCGGTTGCAAGGAACGTCGCCCGGAAGCGGCTTCCCGGATACTGCGGGACCGTCAGATCAGCTTCGATCTTCGGGGAAATGACGCTGGCGAAATCCTGCGGAACCGACACGAACACGCGCATCCGGTGCACATCGGCCACCGAGAACAGTTCGGACGCCGTGCCCCGTGAATTGAGATTGCCGCCGCCTGCGTTCACGTAGTCGCCCACGTTCACCAGACGCGACGTCACGATCCCGTCGAACGGCGCGACGATCTTCTTGAAGTCCTCAAGGGCCTGGAAGCGGTCCACATCATGACGCGCAGCTTCAAGCTCGGCTTTCTGGGCGGCGGCATTGGCAGCCTGCACGTCCACTTCCTGGCGCGACACGGCCTGTGTTCCCTTCAGGGCCGTCCAGCGCCTGGTCGTGATCAGGGCCAGATTGTACCGCGCCAGAATGACGTTGTAATGCGCCTTGGCCGCCTCGAACTGGGCGTCGATGCTCGGAGTGCTGATCTCCGCCAGAACGTCACCGCGTTTCACATGCGCGCCATAGTCCTTGTACCACATCTTCACATAGCCCGAGACCTGCGCGTAGATCGGCGCCTCGTACCAGGCCGCGAGATTGGCGGGCAGATCGACCTGCCGCGTCTTCGGACCCGGCTGCGGCGCAATCAGTGTGACGGGCGGAATGGCCGCGTCTTCTGTTGCGCCGGTCAGGGAATGATAATGCGTTCCCCGCTGCACGATCCCCCAGGCCGCCAGTGCGATCGCCAGCAGGATCACCACCAGCAGGACAAGCTTGCCACGCGTTCCAGAACCCGTGCGTGCCGGATGGTTTGTCGGAGGCACCTGCCCCTGATCCGCAGAATGGCTCACGCGCGGTCTCCTTCAGGCCCAGCAGGCCGCTTGTAATGAATAAGGGCAAAAACGCAGGGAACAAAAAGCAGGGTGGCAACAGTTGCCACGAGAAGCCCGCCGATCACCGCCTTGCCCAGCGGCGCATTGTCGGAATTGCTGATGGACATCGGGATCATGCCGATCATCATCGCCAGCGCTGTCATCAGAACCGGGCGGATACGTTCATAACCCGCTTCCAGCGCCGCCGTGATGGCATCGCCATGATGATCCATCCGCTCACGGGCGAACGACACCACAAGAATGGCGTTGGCCGTAGCCGTTCCCATGCACATGATCGCACCTGTCAGGGCCGGAACCGACATGGCCGTATGGGTCAGGAACAGGCTCCAGGAGATACCACCCAGAGCCCCTGGAAGCGCCGTGATGATGACGAACGGATCAAGCCAGGACTGGAAATTCACGACGATGATCAGATAAACCAGCACGATCGAGAGCGCGAGACCGCCGATCAGTTGGACATAGGCGTCATTCATCGTCACGGCCTGACCGCGGACCACCATACTCGATCCATGCGGCAGCAGCTTGCGCTCGTTGTCCACGATCCGGTTCACCGCCCTCGAGACAGTTCCCAGGTCCATATCTTCAGGCGCCGCATAAATATCGAAGACCGGCATGATGTTGTAATGCGCGATTTCCGCCGGTGTTCCGGTCTGCACCAGTTCACTCAGCCCCCCCAGAAGCTGAGGCGTTTGGTTGGTCGGGTTGCCGTCTCCCTTGTCGATCGGGAGGATTTCCAGATCGTTCATGGTCTGCAGATAGTTCGCAGGCGCCTGAACGTCGATCAGCTGCGATGTGCCCTGCGCATTCAGGTAATAGGTCTGACCGACCTGACCACTGCCGGACAGCGTGACCAGCGCGTTCAGCGCCACGTCCCGCTCGGTAATGCCTGTTCCCAGCGCAAAGCTTCGACGGTTATTCACCATGATGGTCGGCTGCGTCATCGGCTCCTGAATGGAGACATCCGTAATACCCGGAATATGGCGCAGTTTCTTGGCGAGCTGTGTGGCAAAGCGGAAGTTGTCGTTCAGATCACGTCCCACCACCTGCACGTCGATCGGGGACGGCAGACCGAAGTTCAGGATCTTGGCCGTGAGATCACCCGGCTGGAACGTGAAGATGGTGCCAGGGAAATCATTCGTCAGCCCCTTGCGGAGCGTCCTGCGGTATTCAGGGATCGGACTTTCAGAATTGCGAAGCTGGATCGTGATGTCACAGTCCTGCGCCCCCACAGTCGGAGACGGGATCATGGCCTGGTTCAGCTGACTGAATGGCAGACCACAGTTGTTCACGACATTGACCACCTGGCCCGGCAGCAGGCTGCGGATCCGACGCTCGGCCAGCCCGGCGATCTTGCCGGTCTCTTCAAGCCGACTGCCGATCGGCGCACGCATATGCATCTGCAGCGTCCCCGACTTGATCTCGGGAAAGAAGTCCTGCCCGATGAACAGCAGCAGCGCCATGGACGAGACCGCCGCCAGCAGGAACAGCGTCACGAAACGGCCACGGATCGAGATCAGGGTCTCGAGGATCGTCTTGTAATGCTCGCGGAAACTGTTGAACCGCGCCTCGAAACCCCGCTGGAAGCGGCCAAAAATACTCAGCTTGCGATTGTGCCATTCAGGGTCACGATGCATCCGCACCTGAGCCGCCAGCATCCAGTTCGCCATGGTCGGAACCAGTGTCCGCGACAGGATAAAGGATGCGATCATCGCAAAGATGATGGCTTCGGCCATCGGCATGAACAGCCAGCCGGAAATACCCGTCAGTTCGAACAGCGGCAGCCACACGATACAGATACAGGTCGTAGAGACGAAAGTCGGAATAACGATCTGGTTCGCGGCATCGATGATGGCGTCTTCGAGTTCCTTACCAGTCTCGAGATGCGCATCGATGTTCTCGATCATGACAGTCGCGTCATCCACGAGAATACCGACCGCCAGCGCCAGACCGCCCAGCGTCATCACGTTGATGGACTGCCCGGCAATGCTCAGCCCGATGATCGAGCACAGCATCGCCAGCGGAATGGACGTCGCCACAATCACGGTGGAGCGCCACGAACCCAGGAACAGCATAACCGTCAGACTGGTCAGGATAGCCGCGGTGATCATTTCACGCACCACGTCCACGACCGATTCCTTCACGAAGCTCGACGCATCGGTCAGGACATTCATTGTCGTTCCGGCCGGCAGCGTTGCCTCGACCTGTGGCAGAAGCTTCTTGATCCCGCTCACGACAGACAGCGTGGACGCATCACCGCTTTTGAGGATGACGATCAGCACCGCCTGCTGCCCCTTCACAAGGACCGCATTGATCTGTGGGGGCCCTCCTCGATGCACCCACGCGACATCGCGCAGATAGATCACGGAATTGCCGACCTGCTTGACCGGCATCTTGTTGAACACCGCCAGATCAAGGGGCGTCGAGTTCGTCTTCACCATCCAGTCGAGTTGGCCAATCCTCTGGTCACCGGCCGGCAGAACAATGTTCTGCAGGTTCAGCGCCGCGGCCACGTCCTCAGGCGAAAGCCTGTGGGCCAGCAACTTGATCGGATCGATATCCACCATGATGTCCGGAGCCAGACCACCATAGGGATTGGGAATGGCCGCCCCGGGCACGGAAATCAGCTCCGGCCGGATCAGGTTGGACGCCATGTTGTAGATTTCCGACCCGGACATGGTCGGATTGTTGACCTGCAATGTCAGGACCGGAACGGAAGACGCATCCATCGCCAGGATCAGCGGTGGAGTGGCACCGTTCGGCAACTGCTTGATGACCGTCTGGGAGACCGACGTGATCTGCGTCTGCGCTACCGCCGTATTGGTCCCCGGCTGGAAGAACACCTTCACGATACCGCGCCCGTAATAAGACGAGCTTTCGATATGTTCGATGTTGCTGACGGTCGCTGTCAGGGCACGCTCGTAATAATAGACGATACGTCCGGACATGTCGTCAGGCATCAGACCCGTATAGGACCAGATAACGGCCACGATCGGGATCTTGATCGAAGGAAAGACATCCGTCGGCGTGGAAACGATGGCCCTGACCCCGAAGATCAGGATCATGATCGACAGAACAACGAAGGTATAAGGCCGCTTCAGCGCGGTAACGACAATGGCATTCATGCGGTCAGACAACCCCTTGGGGCTCTTCCTGGTCCGGTCATTCTCAACGGGTGTCCCCTTGCAAATTGATCCGAGTCATATCCATCGAGACCCAGACGACAAGGAAAATTCTGTTTAAATATCAAGACACACGGCAAACATTGACATAGTACGACACATTCAAGCACTTTTCAGACAGAGGCCGGCGGCGCGAAATGAATGGTGAAAACCGCTCCGGGCAGCGCCTGGCCGGGATGGGCGGAGACGATATCCACTGAAGCTCCGTGCAGCCGCAGGATCGCCGAGACCAGACTCAGCCCCAGCCCGCTTCCCGGGACATGACGGCTTTTATCCGAACGATAGAACCGGCCCATGACGGCCTTGCGCTCATCCTCGGCAATGCCGATCCCCGTATCGGCAACCTGAAGCCAAGTCGCCCCGTCAGGCCCCTGCCCCGCACTCAGCCGGACCGTTCCCGGCGCAGGCGTAAACTTGATCGCATTGTCCACGAGATTGGCCAGAACCTCGTTTAGCAGATCCTTGTCTCCGAAAAGCGGCACCGGTTCATCCGAATCCAGCACTTCCAGCGTAACACCTTCGGTCTCGGCGATGGGCTCATACAGATCCACCACGCCGGCCAGCAGTTCGCGCAGATCCAGCATGGCAAACCCCGCCCGGCGGCGGCCATTCTCGATCTCGCCGATCCGCAGCAGGGCCGTGATAACGGAAAAACACTGTTCGAGATCCAGCGTCGCCCGCTCGATCGCCCCCTGAAGCGCGGCCGGGTCGTTCGTGATGGCCGAAACACGCTCCAGCCGCGCCTTCACCCGTGCGAGAGGCGTCCGCAGATCATGGGCAATATCGTTGCCCACATCCCGGATCTCGTCGAGCAGATGTTCCAGCCGGTCCAGCATCCGGTTGACCGAGACCGCAAGCCGCTCGATGTCGTCGCGCTCGCGGCCGGTCGGCAGGCGCTCGTGCAGATCGCCATCCATGATGCGGTCGATCGCCTCATGCATGTCCTTGATCCGCCCCAGCGCCCGGTGGCTCAGGAAAATCCCCGCCATCAGGGCGAACACCACGACCGGCACCACGGACATCAGCGCCGCACGCTTGGTGATATAGCGCAGTTCATTGGCCATGTGCAGCGAACGGGCCAGAACCAGAATACGGTCGCGGTTGCCGTTCGTCCCTTCGACTTCAACGGCCAGATATCGCATTTCGTAGGGCGTATCCCCCGGCGGCGCATCCCACAGACGCTGCGTCTTTGGAGAGACTTCAAGCCCGACCGGCCATTTCTTGATGTCACCTGCAATCCGGTTACGGCTCATGTCGAACAGGGCCGCCCCGTTGAGGATCACGCGCAGATCGGTCTTGCTGCGTTCGCGGACTTCATACTCAAGCTGGGCCGGAGATTCATGAACCAGCTGATCGGCCTCACGCTGGAGAAGATCCGTCGAGCGTTGCTGCTCGTATCCGCTCATCTGGCCATAGACGAGTCCGAACTGCAGCGCCATTCCGGCAATGATCGCCACAACAAAGGCCAGTGTCAGCCGGAACGTGGCCGTGCGGAAAAGATCAGCCTGAAAGATTTCGGAAACGCGCAGGTCAGCCCGGGACACGCAGACTGAACCCGGCACCGCGGATGCTGTGAATGAGCGGCGGTTCACCCGCCAGATCAATCTTGCGACGCAGCTTCCCGATATGAACATCCACCAGGTTCGTCTGCGGAACGAACCGGTAGTTCCAGACGTCCTCCAGCAGCATGGTACGCGTCAGCACGGTGTCGGGACGGCGCATCATGTATTCCAGCAGCCGGAACTCCCGCGGCAGGAGATCGATTTCCTGCCCGTTGCGGAATACCCGGCGTTCGATCAGATCCATTTCAAGCGGGCCGACCCGGAGCATCGTCACGCGGCTGTCCGTCGGACGGCGCAGCAGCGCTTCCAGACGTGCCGCCAGCTCTTCCATGGCGAAGGGTTTGGTGAGGTAGTCGTCTCCGCCTGCCTTGAGGCCGCTCACGCGGTCATCCACCGCCGAAAGCGCGGAGAGCACCAGAACGGGAATGTTGATCCGCTGGGCGCGCACGCTTTCAATGACGGTCAGCCCGTCCAGCTCCGGCAGCATGCGGTCCACGATCATCAGATCGAACTGCCCCATGCAGGCGTGATCCAGCCCCTCGACACCTGTCGCGGCGCGCGTGACCTCATAGCCACGGGTCGTGAGTTCCTCGGCGACCTCGGCCGCAATGCTGTCGTCATCCTCGATCAGCAGGAGCCGGGGAGAGGATCCGACAGTGCGCTCGGGCACCCCATGTTCTTGTACGGACGTCATGGTCATGATCCTCACATGAGGCACTCCCCCATGTCATCCAATTAAAATCGGTCTTAAAGGGGAAAATGTTCAGGGGCCGGCCGGTTCGTCCAGCGCCTCTTCCATTTCATCGGCCGTTCCATCCAGAGCCCGCAACCTGCGCCCAAGCACGCGCGTCCGGCGGCGGGCTTCCTCGATCGTATTCCCCATCGTCCCGGCATTGCGATGCAGCTTCTCCAGAACCTGATCCATCCGCAGCATTTCCTGCCGCGTTGCCCCCAGAAGCCCGGCGATCGCCTCCGTCCGCTCCTCAAGCGTCAGCGTGACATATCCCAGATGCACGGTCCGCAGCATCGCGGGCAGCAGCGACGGCCCCATCACCATCACCCGATACAATCGGCCGATCTCGTCAATCACGCCAGGCATGCGGGCAATTTCAGCATAGAGCCCGTCCGTCGGCAGATACAGCACGGCAAATTCGACCGTCACCGGCGGCAGGATATATTTGGACGCGATCTTCTTCGCCTCGAACCGGATGACATTTTCCAGTTCCCGCCGGGCCTGCCGTTCGGCCAGTGCGTCGCCTGCTTCCGAAGCATTCAGTAGACGTTCATAGGCTTCGGTCGGGAACTTGCTGTCGATCGCAAGGCGTGGTGGCGCCTCCGTTCCGCGCACGGGCATTTTTACCGCGAATTCGACATTCTCGCCTGCCGTCCCAAGACGGAAATTCGTGTCGTAGCTGCCTTCGGGGAGAATATCGTCCAGAATGGCCCGGCACTGCGCCTCGCCCCAGCCACCGCGTGTCTTCACATTGGAAAACAGCCGCTTCAGATCACCGATCTGCGCTGTCACACTCGTGACCTCGCCCAGCGCCTTCTGCATGGCGCTGAACTGCTCCACCACGCGCTGGAAGCTGGTCTGCATCTGCTTTTCGACAGCACCATGAAGCTGTTCGTTCACGGTCGCACGAATGCGCTCGATCTGTTCGTTCTGGCTCTGCGCCATCTCGCGCAGTGCATCGGACAGCAGGAGCCGTCCCTCGGCCTGATCCTGCCCCAGATTACGCGCCAGCGTGCTCAGACGCTCGCTGGTCTCCAGCCGGAACTGGTCCAGCCGCCCGGACAAGACACGCTCCACTTCCGACAGATGCGCCCGGTGATATTCGACGTCCTGTGAGCGCTCCTGCGCCTCACGCTCCAGCAGACGCTCGAACCGGCCACCGCCATTGCCGCCCCGCAGAACAGCCAGAAATGCGACCAGCAGCGCTACAGCCGCCACGATCCAGGGAAGAAACTGCGCCATTCCGGAAATATTCTCCTGCATGGCGCAGTCCTACCCCCTCAGCACAACGGGGCCAATGGCCGGTGTCTTACGGCTGATGGATATTCCCGTAAGACGCGGCACCAAGACCCGGGCACGAGCACGGAGCGCCAAGCGGAACCTGCGTCGGCATCTTGCAGGTGTAGATCCCCGCCTTGCAGGTATAGCCATATCCCGCGATGGGCGTGCCCGGCGCGACGGGACCGGACGCCGCCGTGCCGACACAGGCGCCAAGCCCCAGAAAGGACAGACCGGCAGCAGCACGCAGAACATGACGGAAAACGGAACGAGACATTTCGATGTGTCCTTGATCGGCCAGTTTCAGAAAACCGGAATTGGAAAAGCGGAAACGGATCGCCACCTCATCGGTTGCCGCGTGATCGGACGTCAGGATGGCAATCCTGTGGCAAAGACACGCTGACGCCCCGGACTGGTGAGCGACTAACGATGTCCGGCCGCCGCGCGCCCTGCTGCAACGCCACTCGCCCAGGCCCACTGGAAGTTGTGACCGCCCAGCCAGCCCGTCACATCCACGGCCTCCCCGATCGCATATAGCCCCGGAATGTCCCGGGCCTCCAGCGTCTGGGACGACATATCCCGCGTATCGATCCCGCCACGCATGACTTCCGCCTTGGCGTATCCTTCCGTGCCGGCGGGGCGAAGCTGCCAGTTTGACACACGCTCGGCCAGTGCCTTGATCGCGCGGTCCGGCTGGTTCGCCAGCATCGTGTCCCCCAGCCCGGCAGCCAGAACGCGGGCCAGCCGCTGGGGCAGTGCTTCCAGCAGACTCGGCGGCAGGGCCTTCGGACGGTCTTTCTTGACCTTCAGCAGCACGTTCAATGCATTCTGCCCCGGCAGAAGATCGATCTGCGCCGCCTCCCCGGCTTCAAGATAGGATGAAATCTGCAGGATCGCCGGGCCGGACACGCCCCGATGGGTGAAGACCATTCCGTCTTCAAACCGCGGCCCCTTCTTGCCCACGCGCGCCACGATCGGCAGCGACACGCCCGCCAGCTCCGGATCAGCATCTGCCAGAACCAGCGGCACGAGCGCAGGCGCTGGCGGCACAACCCGCAAACCGAATTTCCGCGCCAGCCGCAGCGACAGGTCGGACGCCCCCAGCTTGGGAATGGACAGCCCACCCGTCGCAAGAATCACCGCCCCGGTCCGGATCTCGCCCCCATCCGTGACGACGATGAAGCCGTGCTCCGCCTGCCGCACATCCAGAATGCGGGTTTGCATCCGCAACTCACACCCGGCGGTCCGGCATTCCGAGACCAGCATGTCCACGATCTGCCCGGCCGAGCCGTCACAGAAGAGCTGCCCGCGCGCCTTCTCATGCCAGGCAATGCCGTAGCGGTTCACCAGCTTGAGAAAATCCTGCGGCGTGTATCGCGCCAGTGCGGAACGCGGGAAATGGCGGTTCTGCGAGATGAAACAGTTGGGGCCGGTCTCGAGATGCGTGAAATTACACCGGCCGCCGCCCGAAATCAGGATCTTGCGTCCCGGCTCCGGACCGTGGTCCAGAACCAGGACCCGTGCCCCGTTCTGACCGGCCGTCGCCGCAGCCATCAGCCCCGCTGCACCGGCTCCGAGCACAATCACATCGGGGTTCATCATGGCGGCTCTCAGAAATCCAGATTGGCGTAATGCGCCGGCGGCGTGATGCCACTGACCTTGTCAGACAGCAGCCCCCGGAAACAGGGGCGCGACTTTACCCGCGCATACCAGTCCTTCGCCGCAGGTGCTTTGGACCAGTTCACGTCCCCGATGAAATCCAGCGCCGACAGATGGGCCGCGGCCGCGAAATCGGCGAGCGACAGCGCAGGCCCCGCAAGCCAGGACCGCGTCTCCGCCAGCCAGCCGATATAATCAAGGTGAAAGCGCATGTTCGCATAGCCGGCCCGCAGCGCATTGCCGTCCGGGTGGCCGCGTCCGAACTGGCGTTTGTCGACCTTTTCGCCGAGCAGGTTGCGGGTGACCTCCTGCGCGAAACGGGTGTCGAACCAGTCCACGAGCCGTCGCGTCTCGACGCGGTCGGCGAAAGTACGCCCAAGAAGCGGTGTATCGGGATAGGCGTCTTCGAGATATTCGCAGATGACACGCCCGCCCGGCACGGCCAGACCATTTTCCTCAACCAGCACGGGCACCTCGCCCGCGGGATTGAGATGCAGGAATTCCTCACGCTGTTCCCAGACCCGCTCGATGACGGGTTCAAACGGGAGTCGCTTCTCGCTAAGGACGAGCCTCACGAGACGGCATTGCGGAGAAAGTGGAAGGTGATGCAGGATACGCATTGCCACTTTCTAAGTCAGCCGATACCCGCTCACAAGAGCCTCACCGACTGCCCGACACAGGTCCGACGATTTTCACGATGCCCGATCCCGTTTCCGCACCCTCTTCGAACACCCCCATGCGCATCCGTGCACGCGGCCGCTCTTTCCTTGCACTCGTCCTGTCTCCCGAGGCACCTCTTCCCGCGTGGCTGGAAGGTCTCGACTACCAGATCGCGCGTTCAGGCGGGCTTTTCACCGGAAAACCGGTCATTCTGGACCTCGGCCTCCTCAGCGAAACCACGCCGGGCCTGACGACTCTTCTGGATGATATCCGAAGCCGCGGTGTCCGGGTCATCGGCATCGAGGGCGGGAGCCGTCACTGGCCGGCGGTGGCACACTGGGACTGGCCGGAGACGCTCGACGGTGGGCGCCCGGCCGGGGAAGTCGAGATTCCGGAAGATCCGGCCGTGAGCGCCGCGGCACCGGTTTCCAGTAGCGGAACACTCATCATCGAGCAGACCGTCCGCTCGGGGCAGAGCATCCAGCACATGCAGGGCGACGTGATCATCCTCGGATCGGTCTCGTCCGGCGCGGAGATCGTGGCTGCGGGGTCCATTCATGTATACGGAACCTTGCGGGGCCGGGCGATCGCCGGAGTGGGCGGACAGTCCCAGAGCCGGATTTTCGCAAGCCGGATGCTGGCCGAACTGCTGGCTCTCGACGGGTATTATGCCGTGACTGAAGACATCGATCCCGCGATCCTCGGGCAGGCCGCGCAGGCCACCCTGGACGAGGACCGCGTTCGGGTTCTCCCCCTGACGGCGTAAACTGAACTGTGAATTGATGGGGCCTGCCACGAAAGCGCCCCTATTCGCAGGTTGCCGCAGGGTATAAAACTTTCATAGAATGGGAAACCGGTTGCGGTAACCCGTCACAGGCAACCGCAGACCGCAAAGACGTTTTTTTGGAGTATTCATGGCCAAGGTTCTGGTTGTCACTTCCGGCAAGGGTGGCGTCGGCAAGACGACATCGACCGCCGCGCTCGGCGCCGCTCTCGCTCAGAGCGGGCAGAATGTCGTGGTGGTTGATTTCGATGTCGGCCTTCGGAACCTCGATCTGGTCATGGGCGCCGAACGCCGGGTGGTTTTCGATCTCATCAACGTCGTGCAGGGCGATGCCCGCCTGTCGCAGGCCCTTATCCGGGACAAGCGCTGCGAAACCCTGTCCATCCTCCCCGCTTCCCAGACCCGTGACAAGGACGCGCTGACCTCCGAGGGTGTAGCCCGCGTGATGGATGAGCTTCGCGAGAAGTTCGACTGGGTCATCTGCGACAGCCCGGCCGGGATCGAGCGTGGCGCGCAGCTGGCCATGTATCACGCCGACATGGCCGTGATCGTGACCAATCCGGAAGTCAGCTCGGTCCGTGACTCCGACCGGATCATCGGCCTGCTCGACAGCAAGACCCAGAAGGCCGAACAGGGCGAGAAAGTCGAGAAGCATCTGCTCCTGACGCGCTATGACCCTGCCCGCGCCGCGCGCAAGGAAATGCTGAGCGTCGAAGACGTTCTCGAAATCCTGTCCATTCCGCTGCTCGGCATCGTGCCCGAAAGCGAGGATGTGCTGAAGTCTTCCAATGTCGGTGCGCCCGTCACGCTGGCCGCACCCACAAGCCTTCCTGCCCGCGCCTATTTCGAAGCAGCCCGTCGCCTGAGCGGCGAGAAGCTCGAGGTCTCGGTTCCAGTCGAGAAGCGCGGTTTCTTTGACTGGCTTTTCAAGAGGGACGCATGAGTTCATGAGTTTTCTCTCAAACATCTTCGCCCGGCGCCAGCAGTCCAGCAGCGTCGCCAAGGACCGTCTGCAGATCCTGCTTGCGCATGAGCGCGGTGCGGGTGAGGCCGGTGAGTCCGATCTGATCCGCCAGCTTCACAAGGAGATCATGGAAGTCATCGCGCGTCATGTCGCCGTCGACCAGGACAAGGTCCAGATCAAGGTGGACCGTGGCAGCGGCTGCTCCATGCTCGAAATCGACGTCGAGGTTCCGCAGCAGCTCAGCGGCAAACGGGTCTCGTAACCCTGACCACCAGATACCCGACGGCGGCCGGAGTGCCGCGTCTGAAAGAAATGGAAGAACACGGATGAGCGGCTTTCTCGGAAACCTCATGAACCAGGCTGTCGGCGCCATCGGCGGACAGCTGGGCGAAAAGTTTGGCGGCAGCATTGGCGATTTCCTCAAGGGAGATGGCCTGAACATGCTTATCAGCCAGGCCCAGAGCGCTGGCCTGACCGACAAGATCCAGTCCTGGATCGGCCATGGCGAGAACCTGCCCATTACGGCGGATGAACTGCGCAGCCTCCTGACGGATCAGCAGATCCAGACGATCGTCGCCAAGACAGGCCTTCCCGCTGGCACAATCCTGCCCGCACTGGCTCAGCTTCTTCCCGCTGCCGTCGACAAGCACACGCCTGAGGGCCAGGCTCCGTCAACGACGGCCTGAGCTACCCCTCTAGCATTCAATACCTGTAAAAAAGAAAGCCCCGGTGGAGGTTCCGCCGGGGCTTTTTCGTATCGGGGCTCAGGATTTCTGCCCCAGCGGCAACGCATCATAAGGCTGCGACTGCTCGATCGGAAAACGAATCAGAAGATAGGGCGTGACCCTGCGATCGGTGCCGCCATTGAACGACGCCAGCCGGTTCCACTGCCCGAACGTGCAGTAGACATGATCCGCGGTTGCAAAAATCCCGTCCGGTGAGAGGGCACGCGGATCCCGGAGCATCATTTTGAACGATCCATCCGGGTCGCGCCGCAGGATGCAGTCGTGCTCGTAATTTGTCGTATAGAGCCGGTTCTGGTCATCCAGGGCCAGACCATCCGCCACGCCCTTCTCGCCTTCATCACGGATTGCGGGGCCCAGTACGGCATCGTCCGACGCCGGATCTGCGAGAAGATCCACGGACAAGCTATACAGGCGGCGGCTGGTCAGGGGCGCAAAATAGAGACGTTTTTCGTCCTTCGTCAGCGCGATCCCATCCACGCCGCCTGAGACCAACTGCGGATGACCGGGGATATAGCGGCGGGGCTCGCCTTCCACGATGGCCAGAAATCCGGTTTCCGGAAGGATTGCGGGATGCGTCGTCAGCACGCGACGGGCCTGCTGGGTCGCGACATCAACGATCACCAGTCCGGGGCTTGTTCCGAATGATGAATCGGTCACGAAGACCGTCCCCTGCGCCCCATGGGACAGCGACACCCGCAGGTCGTTCATGTGACTGTCCGGCAGAAGCACCGGCGCCTTGAGGATGATCTTGTGCGCGACCCGGTTTGTTGCCGGATCGATGCAGACGATCTTCGCTGCCCCCGGCTGCAGGGGATGTCCGGCGCGCTTGCCGTCATCAATCACCCAGAGCCTGCCGTTCCGATCCATGGTCATGCCGTGAACGGAAACAAGACACTCTGCCGGAACATTCCCCGGGAGACTCATTTCGGCACTGGGATAAGGCACGACCTTCCCACCGACCAGTTCGCCGAGAGTTGCTCCCTTATGATCCACGGCATGGCGTGGAAAACCGACAAAAATTCTGCCATTCGGGAGAACCACGATCCCCGAGGGGCCAGGGCCATCGAATTCGGCAACAATATCAAGCTCCCCGTAAGGCCCTGTGCCGTTATCCTCGTTTCCAGCTGCGCGCGCCTGAGCAACCGGCAGCGCTGCAGAAACTGCGAGAGACGCTGGGGCCGCCGATGCTGCCCGCAGGAAATGACGTCGCTTCATGCACAAACTCTCCGGAATCCATTTGCAAGACACACCGTTTCCATAACGCCCCAAGCGTGTAAGGAACGCCACAGCCCCTACAAAATGTGATCGACATTTTTCCTGAACCGGAAAATTATGTTGACGTTCCGCAAATACGAAACGATTTTGTGTTTCGTATAAATTACTAACTTATTGCGTGGTAAAAGTGCTGACCCAGCTTTCCCTTCGTCATGTAACCCTTCTGGGGACTTCCCTTCTTGGCTCTACATTTGTCCTGATGATGGACGAAGGCCGCGCTGCGACAACGCAATCCGTTCCGGTTCAGCACAAACAGACCCATGCAACCCCTCCGTCCCGGAAGGCCACTTCCCGGCCGGTCCCGAAACCGCCGGTGGAAGTGGCGGGGGGCAGTGAAGCGGTCGTTGTGACGGGGACGCGTGAGTTCGGCAAGAAGGCGCGGGATTCGATCGCTCCTGTCGACATCGTGACGAATCGCCAGCTGACAGGTACAGGCCAGCCCACACTCCGCGACTCCCTGGCGCTGTTGCTGCCATCCCTCACCGTTCCCACAGGCGGTTTTGATGCGGGTGCCCTGACCGACACGATTTCGCTCCGCGGGCTCAACCCCAACGAAACGCTCGTTCTGGTGGACGGCAAGCGGCGCCATACCACGGCGAATATCTATGCGGATGGCGGCCCGGCGCAGGGGTCAACGCCTGTCGATATCGACATGATCCCCATGTCCATGATCGACCATATCGAAGTTCTGCGTGACGGTGCGTCCGCCCAGTACGGTTCAGACGCGATTGCAGGCGTGGTCAACATCATCCTGAAGAAGCAGAACCATGGTCTGACCATGCGCTCGAACACAGGAATCACGAGCGAAGGCGATGGTTTCCAGCAGGGCGTGTTCATCGACGGCGGCCTGAATCTGAACAATCGCGGTTTCGTTCATATCGGCGGCGATTTCGTTCATCAGGACCATACGGTCCGGTCCGGGGCGGACAACCGGACCAACACCTATGTCAATCAGCTTCTCGGGCAGCCCGAGCAGACCCGTGAGAGCGTCGCTATCAATGCCGGCTACGACATCACTGACAACGTGCAGGCCTATGCCAGCGCGACCTATGCGCACCGGCATGCGGAATCATATCAGAATTACCGCCTGCCTTCCACGCTCGCCAGCTATCCCGGCTATGCCTCAATCTACCCTTACGGCTATGCGCCCATCGAAGCCCTGAACGAGGACGACTACGAATTGACGGCCGGCTTCAGGGGGACACTGGCGGGCTGGCACTGGGATGTTTCATCGGTCTTCGGACGGGACTACGATGCCTTCGATACCGAGAGCTCAACAAATGTGGGCCTGTACACCGCCACGGGGCAGACCCCGACATCCTTCGCAGCACAGTCCTATAACGACACGCAGTGGACGAACAGCGTCGACCTGAGCCGCAAGTTCCGCACCTCCTTCTGGCCTTATGCCATCAACGTCGCTGGTGGTGCGTCCTATCGTTACGAGGCCTATGCCATCGGCACAGGCTCTCCGGCGAGCTACACCTATTCCAGCTCGGACGGCTTTCCCGGCACCAACCCGGCCAATGCGGGCAAATGGTCCCGTGACGTTGCGGCGGGCTATCTCGACATCTCAACGAACCTGATGAAGCACTGGCAGATCGATCTGGCTGGCCGCGTCGAGCATTACACGGATGTCGGCAACACCAAGACCGGCAAGATCTCGACCCGTTACGATTTCAGCCCACGCTTTGCGATCCGCGGCACATTCAGCAATGGCTTCCATGCGCCGACGCTCGCGCAGGAGCATTATTCCGCACTCTCCGTCTCTCCAACGGCTGCCAGCGGCATCATTGCGGCGAACTCCGCTGGCGCGCTCGCCAACGGCGCCTCGACCCTGAAGCCGGAATCGTCCACGAGTGCCGAAGGCGGCATCATCGTCGAACCGATCAAGAAGCTGCACGTTACCGTCGACGTGTATCAGATCGACCTGCGCGACCGGATCATGCCCGGGGGTACGATCTACGGATCGCAGGCCTACAGCGCACTCCAGGCTGACGGCTTCAACCTGCCGGCAGGATCTGAAAACTGGACTGGAAGCCAGCTCGCCACGCACTGGTTTGCCAATGTCGCCAACACCCGGACACAGGGTCTCGATCTGACGGCGACCTATCCGACCGATTTCGGTCGTTATGGTCATGCGGACTGGGATGTCGCGATCAACCTGAATCGCACGCGCCTGCGCCATCAGGCGACCAGCACAACCGGCGCGGCCCTCCTGAACGCCCAGTATATCGCCTACCTCACCACGGCGTATCCCCGCAGCAAGATCATCTTCGGTGGGACCTGGCATTCTGCCCGGAACAAATGGGCGGTCTCCGTCCATGAAATCCGCTATGGCGAGACAACGTCCCAACTCACCTACTATACAGGGCCATATACCTATTCCACGAGCCACTTCCTGGAGTTCCAGAATGTGCCGAAATGGACGACGAACGCCTCCGTTACCTACAACATCACGCCCAAATGGAGCGCCACGATTGGCGGGAACAACATCTTCGCCAAATTTCCGTCCGTCGTTCCTGAAGGGAACCGTTATCTCGGTGTGCCCAAATATTACATGAGCACATCCCAGCTCGGCATGAGTGGCGGGTATTATTACCTGGATGTTTCAGCACGCTTCTGAGCGCTGAACACAGCGAGGTGATGGAGACATCATCTCGCTTTAGGTGACCATCTGCCCGGAGGTCTCCCCACCCGGACAACCGCAAGGCCTGCTGCGGGAAGAACCCGCGTCCCCTGACCTGCGGGGGCAAGAAATGTGGTTCTGGAAATATTGTGTTTGTTGGTGTCCGCGAGAGGATTCGAACCTCCGGCCCCAGGATTCATACCACTTCGGTTTTCACCGCCATGCCCGCAAGCATGTTCGTGGTCTGGACTGTCTCTTCACCATGGCCAGAACGCCAAGGTGTCGCCCGTACAGTCTCTACACCTTCTTACCGGCACGCCGGAAAGCTTGGCTCGGGATTGGCACGATCGAGACGATCAGAGCGTTCCCCGAATTTGAGCGAATCCACCATGCGGTTTCCCATCATGGCGCCCAATTCAAAACCTTAGGAATCCTGTGCTCTATCCTGCTGAGCTACGCGGACAAACACGTCTCTCGTATCGCAGTTATGGTATCGCTGCAACCGTATCTGCGCCATATAAGTCAGTGGAAGACGTCAGGAATTCTTCATCCAAACCGGCAACATCAGGGAAAACAGGAAAATCGAAACCCTCGACAGGGCATATCG
This sequence comes from Gluconobacter sp. R75690, assembly GCF_015244525.1. Classification (NCBI taxonomy): domain Bacteria; kingdom Pseudomonadati; phylum Pseudomonadota; class Alphaproteobacteria; order Acetobacterales; family Acetobacteraceae; genus Gluconobacter; species Gluconobacter sp. R75690. The sequence goes on from NZ_JABCQB010000005.1 coordinate 184,355, forward strand.
TCGGGGATGAAGATTACACGCCCTGTTTATGCTATCTAAACTTTTTCTGGTTAGTCTTTTAAGCAAGGCTTCTGCTACGGCCTTGCACGACACCTCTTTTCCATCAAAAAGGTGATCTGTTTTCTGGTAGTACCAAATCCTGAGTAGGATAGAGCGCATTCGCAGCTGGCATCCTACATAATACCTTTTTGTAGAGGTCTTGCAGGTTTGACTGGGTTGAGAATTGCCATGATCCGCGTTGCTTATAATGACATACTGAAACGGTTTGGAACTTCTGTCCTTTTCGACAGGAGATGCTGATCGTGGAGGCGGCGAAGATGATGGACAGTTCATCCCGTCATATCCGCGAGACCGACCCCACCCTTCTGCGCGTGCGACTGATCGGGCAGATGGAAGCAAGAACTCTCACAGGCGAGAGCGTGCTTCCGGTAGGGGGCAAGACACGGGCCCTTCTGGCTATTCTGGCTCTTTCTGACCGGAAACCTGTCCTTCGCTCCCGGCTGGCGGAACTGCTATGGAGCAAACGCCCTGAAGAGATGGCGCGCGCATCTCTGCGGCAGGAAATTCACCGTCTTCTGGATGCGCTGAGTCCGCTAGGCGTGGACGTCATTGATGTCCAGCGGCACTCACTGGCCCTGAAGCCGGCTCTCACTTCGGTGGATGCCGAGAGGCTGCTCACAGTCAGTGTCCGGACGATCGACAGCGTGACCCTGCCTGACGAACCGCTGCTCGGAGAGCTGGCAGGGGTGGATCCGGCGCTGGACGAATGGCTTGTCCAGCAGAGGGAGCGCCTCTCAACACATCTCCAGCAGGTTTATGAAAATGCCGTCCGGGAATTGACAGATCCGGATCAGGTCGAGGACGTGGCTGAACGCCTGTTGAAGTTTGACGATCTGAATGAAGTTGCCTGGCGTGCCAGAGTTCAGATGGCCCTGCATCGTGGTGACAAGGGTCGGGCAGCCGCACTCGCTGACCAGATGACACATCTTTTCGGAGACGCCGAAGGACATATCCTTACTCCGGCAACACAGGCGCTGATCAAGAGCATTCCAACTGAAAGCTTCGGCAAGGATCTGGACCGGGACTTCTCCCAGGCAGGTCTGGCTACCCGAGTCCCTGAAGCGTCTTTCACAGCTCCGGTGATGCGCCCGGATCCGATGCTTGCCCTGCCGTTGCATTACGCCTCACAACATCCGGCTGCGGCAGAACCCCGGAAAATCACGCTGGTTTTCCTGACCCCGTTTTCTGCGAATGAAACGCTTGCAGAACAGGGCCAGCGCCTGCGGGATCAACTGGAACTCATGTTCGTCAACATGGGGATTTTCGACATCCTTGCACTCCCCGAAACCTCCCTGCCCGACCCTGTGAGTGCGGCCGCGGTCTATCGGAACTGGGGCATGGATTACATCATTTCCGGGAATCTGCGGGCAGGTCCTGATGGTGCCAAAAACCGACTGATCCTCCGCGTTCTGGACGCGCGGCGCGGGGGAGTCATCATATGGGGAACGCATTACGATTTCCCACATTCCGGTCCGGATACCGCAAAAAACAGCCTTCTGGCACCTGCCCAGGCAATGCAGTGGAGCATCTTTGTCACCGAAGCCCGGCGCATTGCGACCCGACCGGATGCAGAACTTTCAGCACTTGGAATGGCGCTACGGGCTTTCATGCTGCTCCTGCGGCATGATTCTTCGCTTTTCGACAGAATTGGATCTCTGCTGGAACGCGCCAGCGATCTTGACGGGGACGACGGTGCGATTGCACTCATTGATGCCCTGCACTGCTATATCCGCTTCCTGAATGAATGGAGCCCTGAAGCCAAAGCTGTTTTTGCCCGAGGTCTTCGCAGCGTTCGTACCGCCATTGCGCTGATGCCGGATCTGCATGCAGTCGAAGTTCTTCTCGCCGCGTATCTGATGCACGAGCCTGCCATGCACAGTACGGCTCTCTCGGTTGCCCAGTCCGCGGCTGAGGGAATCTTGCGGATCGAGGGGCTTCACAAGGATTCTCCTGATCTTCTGATGGCGGAGATTGTTCTGGCCCTGCTGGGTGGGGAGACGAAGGCGGCAGCCGGAAAGGTGAAGCTACTGCTGGAAAACGGGTATCGCTCACAGTTGCTTGAACTGCTGCGCCCAGTTTTCATGATGGTCCTGTTGCTAGGGGAAGACTATCAGGAAGTAATCTCGATGGGTCGGTTGTCATCCGGTCTTTATCCATCCTGCCCGAGTTCTCTGGTTTATTATCTCATCGCCCTGATTGAAATGGGCGACTGTGCCGAAGAGGCGCATCAGGTCTGTCGTCACCTTCTTCGTCTGGTACCGGATCTGACCATTTCCAGAGCAATCGACCGCTTTCCTTTCGGGGGGAAGACACTGCAAACGAGACTGGCTGAAGCGCTGAGAAAGGCCGGCGTGGCCGAAGGATAAGAACATCTTCCTTCAGGTGCTTGGCCTCTTGCCGCCGGCACGATATGAACACTCAAACAGAAGTTGCCGGCTGCAGGCCTCGCCAGTCTGCATCCTTGCTTGTGACCGGCCCTGGCGCGGCCCGCAGGACCACACATGATGTCTCGCATCCAGTTGACCGTTCTTCGCCCCCTACACCGACCGACAACCCGGCTTGCCCTGGGATTTCTGGCGCTCAGCGCTCTTGCCGCCTGTGGCAGCGGGCGTGACCCCAGCACCCTGACCGCGCCCCGCAATCATCTTCTCGGTGTGGATCGCGGTGCCGAAGGTGGCGCTGACGAGCTTCGCGGTGGTGTGAACGCCTATCTGTGGCGCGGAGCGATCGACACCCTGTCCTTCATGCCGCTGGCCTCTGCCGATGCCGTGGGCGGTGTCATCCTGACCGACTGGTATCAGCCGTCCTCCAGCCAGAACGAGCGGTTCAAGATTGCGGCCTATGTGCTGGACCGTCGCCTGCGTTCGGACGCTCTGCGGGTCTCCGTGTTCCGGCAGGTTCTGCAGGATGGCCAGTGGGAAGACACCCCCGTTTCCGCCACCACCACTTCCGATATTACTACCCGTATCCTGACCCGCGCACGTCAACTGCGTGCCGAAAATGGCGAGCGGGACAACTGAGTCAGACATGAGCGATACCACAGCCCCCGCATTCGATTTCCAGAACCGCGAACCGTTCTGGCAGAACGAATGGAAGCGGCGGAATACCTTTGCGGTTCCGGATGTTCCCCCGGCCGATCGTCCGAAATACTATGTGCTGGAGATGTTCCCGTACCCGTCGGGGCAGCTTCATGTCGGACATGTCCGAAACTACACGCTCGGGGATGTGGTCGCGCGCTACAAGCGGGCCCGTGGGTTCGCTGTCATGCACCCCATGGGGTGGGACGCGTTCGGTCTGCCGGCAGAAAATGCCGCCCGTGAACGCAATGTCCATCCTGGCAAGTGGACGATGGACAACATTGCCACCATGCGGGGTACGCTGCAGCGTCTGGGGTTCTCGCTGGACTGGGACCGTGAGATCGCGACCTGCCTGCCGGAATATTACGGCAAGCAGCAGAAGCTGTTCACCGACATGCTGGCCGCCGGCCTGGTCGAGCGGCGGGATTCTCTGGTCAACTGGGATCCGGTCGATGAGACGGTTCTCGCGAACGAGCAGGTCGTGGACGGGCGCGGGTGGCGCTCGGGAGCGCTGATCGAGAAGAAGAAGCTCTCCCAGTGGTTCCTGAAAATCACGAAATTCGCTCAGCCCCTGCTTGATGATCTGAAGACGCTTGATCGCTGGCCCGAACGCGTCCGGACGATGCAGGAGCGCTGGATCGGCCGTTCGGAAGGCGCCCGGGTCCGCTTTGCACTGCATCAGCCGCCCGCAGGCTATGACGAGGATCTCGACAGCGTCGAAGTCTTCACGACGCGTCCCGACACCCTGTTCGGCCTGAGCTTCATCGGAATTTCGGCAGAACATCCGCTGGCCCGCAAGGTTGCGGAAAGCAACCCGCAGGCCGCTGCCTTCATTGAGGAATGCCGCCGTCTCGGAACATCCGAGGAAGTGATCGAAGCTGCCGAAAAGCGCGGGTTCGACACGGGTCTGCGGGTGGCCAACCCGCTTGATCCCGAAAAGACGGCGCCTGTGTGGATCGCCAATTTCGTCCTGATGGACTATGGTACCGGCGCTGTTTTCGGCTGCCCGTGCGGCGATCAGCGCGATCTCGACTTTGCCCGCAAGTACGACCTGCCGGTTCCGCAGGTTCTGCTGCCTCCGGGGCAGGATGCCGAGACCTTTGTCCTGGGCAAGAAGGCGGTTTCGGGTGATGCGACCCTGTTCAATTCGGGTTTCCTGGATGGGCTGGATCCTGCTGCGGCGCGGACGAAAGTCATTGAGCGCCTTGAAGGTCTGGGGGCTGGCAAGGGCGTCGTGAACTGGCGCCTGCGCGACTGGGGCATTTCACGGCAGCGCTACTGGGGCTGCCCCATTCCCATTATCCATTGCGATACCTGCGGCCCGGTTCCGGTGCCGGATGAGCAGCTTCCCGTCATCCTGCCGGAAGACGTGACATTTGATCGTCCCGGTAATCCGCTCGATCACCATCCGACCTGGAAGCACGTCAACTGCCCGCATTGCGGCAAGCCTGCGGTTCGTGAGACCGATACGTTCGACACGTTCGTTGACAGTTCCTGGTATTTCGCCCGCTTCACCAGCCCGCATGCTGAAACCCCGACGGTTCCGGCGGCGGCGAATGGCTGGCTGCCGGTGGACCAGTATATCGGCGGCATCGAGCATGCGATCCTGCATCTGCTCTATGCGCGTTTCTTCACCCGCGCGATGCATGAAACCGGGCATCTGGATGTGGACGAGCCGTTTGCCGGTCTCTTCACCCAGGGCATGGTGACGCATGAGAGCTACCGGGACGACAGCGGCTGGCTGTATCCCGAAGAGGTCGAGCGGCAGGGCGATCAGGTCGTGCGCCGTGAGACGGGAACGCCGGTTCAGGTCGGCCGCTCGGAAAAGATGTCCAAGTCCAAGCGCAACACGGTGTCTCCGGTCGACATCATCGAGCGTTATGGCGCGGATACGGCCCGCTGGTTCGTTCTCTCCGACAGCCCGCCGGAGAGGGACATGGAATGGACAGCCGCAGGTGTTGCCGCTGCTGCACGCTTTGGCCAGAGACTGCATCGTCTCGTGGCTTCCGTGGCCGCACGGGATGCCGCCGACAGTGCGCATGGTGCAGCGGGGGATGACCTGCGTCGTGTCACGCACCGGACCATTGCCGCCGTCGGTGAAGCTCTCGAAGCCTTCACGCCGAATGTTGCCGTGGCCCGCCTGCATGAGCTGACCTCGGCTTTGGCGGATGCGGAGCGCATCGAAGGCGCTGGTATTGCCGCTGCGCGCCGTGAGGCGGCCCGCGTGCTGTGTCTGCTGACGGCTCCGATGATGCCCCATCTTGCGGAAGACATGATGGCGGTTCTGGAACCGGGCAGTGCACTTGTTGTGGAGCGTCCCTGGCCGGAAGCCGAAGAAAAATGGCTGGCCGTGCAGAGTGTGACGATCGGTGTACAGATCCTTGGCAAGCTGCGCGGAACTATCGAGGTTCCTCCCAATGCGCCGAAGGAAGAGGTGCTGGCCGCAGCGAAGAGCGAGCCGAACGTGGCCCGTCTGCTTGAAGGAAAACGGCTGGTGAAGGAAATCCATGTTCCGAACCGGATCGTCAATTTCGTGGTGGCGGGCTGATGTCTGACCGGCGCGGCGCCTTTCTGCTCACGGCTTTCCTTCTGCTGGGGGGGTGTGGTTTTTCCCCCCTCTATGGAAAGCTGACCCCGAAAACCGACATGTCGGAAGAGTTGGCACAGATTTATGTGGACAACATTCCGGGGCGTTATGGCCAGGAACTCCGTCTGGCCCTGCAGAAAAACCTGGCCGGCGCCGGGCCGGAAGATCCTCATAAATACATGCTGAAAGTCTCTTCCGGCATGAATGAGGAAGCGGTCGACATCCATCAGGACAATACGTCCGGCCGCACCCGGAGCACGGGCTCGGCGCACTGGGTGCTAATCACGGTCGAACAGAATCCGCGCCTGCTGGCGCAGGGAGATGCGACGACGCTGGATGGTTTTAACACCACGTTCGAGCAGTATTTCGCCCAGACGCTGAATGATGAAACGCTTCAGGCACGCGTCTCGGATACGCTGGCGCAGACCATGACGCAGCAGATCGCGATCTGGTTCCGCAATCACAACATGCCCGAGAAAGCCGCGCCGGATGAACTGCCGCGCTATCTGAACACGGACCGCATGCCGGATGACAACGGCAATGCCGCCACCGACCGGACAGGTGTCGATGGCTTCCCGGCTTCCGCAACGGGCCGTCTGTCCAGAAGCACGACCAGCACGTCTGCGCAGTAAGTGGTGAAGATCGACGCACGAAGCATCAGTCGGACACTGGCCGATGCCGGGTCTTGGCGGGCCATCGTGCTTCATGGCGAAGATACGGGTCTTATTCGTGAGCGTGCCGCGCAGGCGGTCAGGCTGGTGGCCGGGACGACGGATGATCCGTTCCAGGTGGCTCAGCTGGATCGGGAAACGCAGGACCGGCTTGAAGAAGAGGCCACGGCGCTTTCCCTGATCGGCGGGCGACGGGTGGTCTGGGTGCGTGAGGGTCAGGACAGTCTGGCCCCTCTGTTCAAGCGGGTGCTTGAAACCGACACGGAAACGCTGATCGTTATCGAGGCTCCGGGAATTACGGCGCGCTCGAAACTGCGTGCGCTCGCCGAAGCCCACAAGCAGGTCGCGTCCATCGCCTGTTATCCCGAAGAAGGACGCGCCCTCTCCCAGACCGTGACGGATGCTCTCGGTCAGGCCGGTGTGACGATCGACCGCGATGCCCTGAGCTGGCTGATGGGCGTGCTTGGCTCCGACCGCAGTGGCGTGCGGGGCGAAATCGAAAAACTTGTTCTGTATGCGGGCGAAAATGGCCGTCTCGATCTACAGGCCGTTCAGGACTGTGTCGGCGATGCGGGCGGCAATTCTTTGGAAGACGCCGCTTTTTCCGCGCTGTGCGGAAACCGCATGATGGCCGATCAGGCTCTTGAACGGGCGCTGGCCGATGGTGCCAACCCCGTAGCCGTTGCGCGGACCGTTCTGGGCGTTCTGGTGCGACTTCAGAAGGTTGCGCAGGGCGTGCAGGATGGTCAGGGGCGGGCCGAGTCCATGAAGACGCTCAGGCCCCCCGTATTCTTCAAGCGGACGGCGGCTTTCAATCAGGCGCTTGACCGGTGGCCTCTTGCGGCACTGGCAGCGGCGGCCCGGGAAACGCAGGCGTTCGAACTGGCCTGCAAGCAGAGCGCATCCCCCGACATGGCGTTGTGCAGGCGGCACATCGCCTCTCTGTGCACCGTCAGGAAGGCCTGAACCATTCGGGCAGGAATGGGGATGAGTAATTTTCCTCTATTTCCGATCCTGCAAGCCAAATATAACGATGCGCCCGCTATATGGCGTTCGTCTTTCGTGCGTAAGGTTTCAGGTCCATGTCTCTTTCCTCCCAACCTCATACATTCCGCCTGACTCCGGCGGACTATGGCCATCTGGTGGAGCAGGCCACTGTCGCGCCTGAACATTACTGGGAGCGTGAGAGCACACGGCTGAACTGGAGCACCACGCCCAGTCAGGCCCATTGCACCGAACGCGGCTGGTTTCCGGATGGGGTGCTCAATGCGAGCGTCAACTGCCTGGACCGGCATCTTGAGACGCGCGGCGATCAGAACGCCCTTGTCTGGCAAGCCGAAGAGGCCGACCGGGTTGTGACCTTCACCTACCGGACGCTCCACGAGCGCGTCTGCCGCATGGCGAACGTGCTGCGTGAACAGGGCGTGCAGACCGGGGACCGGGTTGCCATTCACCTACCGTCCGTGCCGGAAGGCCTGATCGCCATGCTTGCCTGCGCGCGGATCGGAGCCATCCATGTGGTTCTTTTCGGCGGGTTCTCTCCGGAAGCGATTGCCGACCGACTGGCTGACAGTGGCGCAGTGCTGGTCATTACTGCCAATATGGGACGCCGTGGTCCCAAGCGAATCCCGTTCAAGACGACGCTGGACGCCGCTCTGGACCTCCGTCCGGAAGCTCTGGCCGTCAGGCATGTTCTGGTCGTGAGCGTGACGCAGGACGAGGTTGATCTGACGGCGGGACGGGACCTGTGGCTGACACCCCTTCTGGATGAGGCATCGGCCGACTGCGCTGCGCAGGACATGCCGGCCTCAGCCCCGCTGTTCCTGCTGTACACATCGGGCAGCACCGGAAAGCCCAAGGGGATCGTGCATGGCACCGGCGGCTATCTGGTCTGGGCGTCCTACACCCATGAACTGGTTTTCGATCATCAGGAAGGCGACATCTTCTGGTGCACCGCCGATATCGGCTGGATCACCGGGCATACCTATGGCGTTTACGGCCCCCTGCTGAACGGCGGAACGATTCTGCTGTTCGAAGGCATGCCGTCCTATCCAGGACCGGGCCGCTGGTGGAGCGTCATTCAGGACCACAAAGTCACGACGTTCTATACGTCTCCTACCGCAATCCGCGCTCTCATGCGCGAAGGCGATGAGGTTGTGCAGCGTCATGACCTCTCCTCCCTGCGCGTTCTGGGGACTGTCGGCGAGCCTATCAGCCAGGAAGCCTGGTCCTGGTTCAATGACCATGTCGGTGGCGGGCGCTGCGCTTTCGTCGATACCTGGTGGCAGACCGAAAGCGGCGGGATCATGATTTCGCCCGTTCCGGGCGCCGTCCGGGAGAAGCCGGCTTCCGCCACGCTCCCCCTGCCCGGTGTCCATCCGGTTCTTCTGGATGAACGCGGCGCTCCGAAAGAAGGCGCAACGGAGGGTGTGCTCTGCCTCAGGGGATCCTGGCCCGGCCGGGCGCTCACGATCTGGAATGATGCTGCCCTTTTCGAGCGCACCTATCTTCAGCCCTATCCCGGCTACTATTTCACGGGTGACGGCGCGCGGCGTGACGAAGACGGGTATTACTGGATCACTGGACGCGTTGACGACGTGATCAACGTCTCCGGTCACCGGATCGGCTCTGCCGAGATCGAAGACGCTCTGGCGACTGAACTGGCCATTGCGGAAAGTGCAGCGATTGGCGTTCCGCATGACCTCAAGGGACAGGGAATCGTCGTCTATGTCGTCCCACGCGATAACGCGCCCGAAGATCTTCACATCCGGGCGGCGAAGGCCATCACATCAAAAGTGGGCCGCTATGCGGCGCCGGAACGCGTCCATGTCGTGCCGGACCTTCCCAAGACCCGCTCGGGGAAAAGCGTTCGCCGCCTGCTTCGCAAGATTGCCTGCGGAGAGACCGAAGGATTTGGCGACCTGTCCACCCTTGCTGATCCTGAGATCGTTGCAACGCTGATCGCGCTGATCCAGGTGCCGGAAAGCTGATCTGTCAGTCCTGACAGGGTTCAGACATCGGTCGTCCCGCCCGATGTCTGAACCGGGATGAGCGCGTCGCTCAGGAACCCGAAGACGACATGCATGAAATAGACGGAAAAAGCCGCGACCAGCAGCACGGCAAACAGCCGTCCGAAAATCCTGAACGACGCCACGATCAGCGCTCCCAGAAGCAGGAACAGCAGCACCGTCTGTGAGTTGCCCTGTATCCCGAGACTGGCCAGGACGGTGCGGGCCATGACCTCGGTGATCGCCACACCGGCCACAACCACGCCCAGCAGTCCGAGGATCAGACCCCACAACGTATCGAGTATGGATTGCATCACGTGATCTGGCACCGATTGAAAGAGGACAAGATCACTCCACAAAGCCATTCTCCGTGGCTCCGGTCAACTGTCATCTGCCATGGGGATAGACGAATGTTGGAGCGACCGTTACGAAAGGTGATCTTTTCCTGACCGGATTTTCTCACATGGATCATCTATGACGAATTCGCCTGCCCTGCTGCTGACGATCGTTCAGTCCATTCTCCCGATTCTCGTGACGCTGGGATTTGGATATTTCGCGGCATACCGAAAAGATTTCGATGCCCAGCAGGCTGGTGTTCTGACACGTCTGGTCATGCTCTACGCGCTTCCACTGGAACTGCTGGCATCCATCCTCAGTACGCCCCGCAACCAGGTTCTGGCAGCGGGGCCGGTGGCAGCTCTGATCCTGCTGGCCATGATCGGCGGTTACGGCCTGATCTTCGCCATTCTGCGCGTACTGCTCAAACGCCGCCTGGGCGAAGCGGCCCTGATCGCAATGACCATCACGGGCCCCTCCGTTCCCTTCATCGGTATTCCTGTCCTGGGACAGATCTTCGGGCCGGCCAGTTCGGTGCCGATTTCGATCGCGTCCCTGGCCATGAATCTGGTGCAGCTTCCCACCACCCTGATCCTGATGGGACATGACCGCGGCACCCGCCATCGGGTCGAGACTGAAGGGGAAACCCGGAACGAACTCCGTGAGCTTTTCGGGCATCTGATGCATTCCTGCCGGGAGCCGGTCGTCTGGGTTCCGATGATGGCGCTTGTTCTGGTCAGTGCCGGCGCCTTCCTGCCACAGTTTCTGAAGGGCTCACTTCAGCTGCTCGGCCGCACGACAGGTGGCGCGGCGCTGTTCGCATCGGGCGTGGTGCTATTTACGCGTCAGGTGAAATTCAGCCCTCTGGTCGGCGTGATTGTCAGCGTCCGGAATGTCATTATTCCCGGAATCATCTATGCGCTGGCCCGTCTGTGGCACCTTCCCCTGCCTGCCCTTCAGGAGAGCGTCCTGACGATGGCGATCCCCAGTGCGTCGATCAACGTCATCCTTGCCATGCGCTATCATGTGCTGGAACGTGAAATTGCATCCGTTCTGTTCTTTGGAACGTTAAGTTCAATCTTCACGATGGCATTTTTCATTTGGCTGACAGGTGCATGACCAGTTTTCTTTTCGTGTGTACGGGCAATATCTGCCGCTCACCTCTGGCCGAACTGGCCATGCGCCGCGAAGCCAGCCTTCGCGGACTGACCCTCGATATCGACTCTGCGGCAACCGGACGCTGGAATCTCGGCGAGGCTCCTGACCCCCGTGCGCGTGTCGTCGCGTCCCGACAGGGTCTGGATGCCTCACCGCTTCGGGCACGCCTGGTCACCGAAAAAGACTTCGATCGCTTTGACTACATCATTGCGATGGACCGTTCCCATCTCGCCATCCTCAGGCAGATGCGCCCTCACCACTCAAAAGCGCGCCTTTCCCTGATGCTGGACCATATTCCCGCCCGTACCGGACAGGACGTCATCGACCCCTATTACGGGCCGGATGAAGGGTTCGTCACGACATGGGAGGACGTCGAGGCCGCTTGTGCCGCCCTTGCCAGAACAGTTCTTGGTCCCCGCCCCTGAAGCTTCTAGCTTGAGCGGAACAGAAATGGAGAGTTTCATGTCATCCAAACCTGACATTCTGACGATTGATCCCCTCGTGCCGGTCATGAAGGAAAGGCTGGAGAAATCGTTTACACTCCACCCCTACACATCGCTGGAAAATCTGAAGAACATTGCTCCTGCCATCCGCGGGATCACGACAGGTGGCGGGTCCGGGGTTCCTTCCGAAATCATGGACGCCCTGCCCAATCTTGAAGTCATTTCCGTCAATGGTGTGGGTACGGACCGCATCAATCTGGATGAGGCAAGACGCCGCAACATCGGGGTCGCCACAACCCAGAACACTCTGACGGACGACGTGGCCGACATGGCCGTTGCGCTGATGATGGCAGTAATGCGGGGCATCGTAACGAACGATGCCTTCGTTCGTGCTGGAAAATGGCCGTCCGCCACGCCTCCCCTCGGACGAAGCCTGACACGGAAAAAAGTGGGCATCGCAGGATTTGGACATATTGGCCAGGCGATTGCCAAACGCGTCTCGGCGTTCGGTATGGAGGTGGCCTACTTCAACTCACACGCCCGGCCTGAAAGCAATTGCTACTTCGAACCTGATCTGAAGGCCCTGGCAACCTGGTGCGACGTCCTGATCCTAGCGGTCTCAGGCGGCCCACGGTCCGCCAACATGATCGATAGAGACATCCTGGATGCTCTGGGCAAGGACGGTTTCCTGGTCAATATCGCCCGTGGAACAGTGGTGGACGAAGCCGCACTTCTGAGCGCCTTGCAGGAGAAACGCATCGCTGGCGCCGGACTCGACGTTTTCCAGAACGAGCCGAATATCAACCCGGCTTTTCTAAGCCTGCCAAACACCGTTCTGCAGGCCCATCAGGCGTCGGCCACCATCGAAACCAGAACGGCTATGGCTAATCTGGTCGTAGACAACCTGATTGCCTATTTCACCGATAAAACCCTGCTGACACCCGTCATCTAAGACCTATGCCACGAACTGTTCGGCAATGATCCGCTCTGAAAGACCGTGATCGGGATCGAACAGGATCGTGGCTTTCCGGGAACGGTCTTCCCGGACAACAACCTCGGCCACATCACGGATTTCCGTAAAATCTGCTACTGCTGCTGTTGCCCTCTTCTCAGTATCAAGCAGTGTCAGTTTTACGACTGCGCTCGACGGCAGCAGGGCGCCCCGCCAACGCCGGGGCCGAAAAGCGGAAATCGGTGTAAGAGGAAGAATATTGGCGCTCAAAGGCACAATAGGTCCATGAGCGGACAGGTTATAAGCTGTTGATCCGGCCGGCGTGGAAACGATTATTCCGTCGCAGATCAGTTCCTCAAGACGCAACCGGCCATCTATTTCTATCCGGATACGGGACGTCTGCCGCGTCTGACGGAAAAGAAACACATCATTGAATGCCAGTGCGCTTTTGACTTTCCCGGCCACTGTCGTGGCAGTCATGTGCAGCGGGTGGAGAACCGACGGCTGGGCATTTTCGAGACGCTGTAAAAGGTCTCCCTCATCGGCAGCATTCATCAAGAACCCAACCGTCCCATAATTCATGCCGTAAATAGCAATGCTTTTATCCAGAACCTTGTGCAGGGCCTCGAGCATGAAACCGTCCCCCCCCAGACAGACAACAACATCCGCCTCGTGAAGCCGCACATCTCCGTATTTCTGTGAAAGTCGGGCCAGTGCCGCCTGGGCGCTGTCCGTTGAAGAGGCAACAAAATGAATTTTCATAAAAAATCGCATCAGCCTGAAATCAGCAGAGATCATTTTCCCTATTGCCGGTCTCCTTAGCAGATGAACGGCTTGAGGAAGCATTATTTTTCAGAGCCAACAATAGCATCAGAAATCTCTGCCCATCTCAAAATTGGATCGATAACAGACATTCAGTGGAGCCTGAAGAAAGGAAATATTGTATCGTACTGGCACGTTGAAGCGACCGTATTATCCATATCAGAAACTTGAAAGAATGGCCGCCACTCATTCGTCCATCAGGCCGGGCCGGTAAGATTTCGCATTTCGAGAAAATCCCTCGCTCGCCACCTTCTGACATCCACAGCCAGCGGTCAAACAACTCAAATCGACTATCAAAAATATAATGAAATTATTATATTGACCCAATAGTACGTATTTTGACGCGCGGCGAAATTTCCTCTTGTGCTAAAACGCTTATAGAAGGCTGTATACGTTCTATTATGCGCCTGATGGGAAGTCGGATATTTCTCGAAACCAATATTACTGGCACCTCCCCTTGCTTGGAGGCACTATCAAGACAGAATTTAACGCGAGACACGAACTCATTCATTTTTGACGGAGAAAAATTAATCTGTTTTTCTTCGCCCGAATTAGACAAATGATCCAAAATAAACATCTCCCAGTCAGGACTGAGGGTCACAATTGGAATATATCCCTGAGGACCAATGACTGATGCACTGATTTGACGAGCCAGTCTGGTCCGAACATGAGAAACTAACGCTGCAACAGTTTTTAATCCTTGGCTACATCCCTCCTGCAAAGCCTCTAGAATACTAACCAGATCACGGATTGATACCCGTTCTTCAAGAAGGGACTGCAGAGTTCTTTGTATTACACTAACTGAAATCTGAGAGGGAACCAGATCTATGACCAATTTCTGCTGCTCTCTAGGCATCTCATCCAGCAGTTTTTGCGTCTCCGAATAAGAAAGAAGGTCTGGCATATTATCTTTAACCAATTCGGTTAAATGCGTGATGATTACACTTGCAGGATCAACAACCGTGTACCCCTGAACAATGGCATTTTCCCGCAGATTTTGATCTATCCACAATGCAGGCAAGCCAAAAGCGGGTTCTTTGGTTTTTTCTCCCTCGATATTTGGCTCTCCCCCCCGTGGATCCATCGCTAAAAACTTATTCAGCCTGACTTCACCCTGACCGACCTCTATCTCCTTAATAGAAACTGAATAAGAATCAGGCGGTAAAAGCAGATTATCTTGGATACGAACAGGTGGAAGGACGAAACCCATATCGCTTGCAATTGTTCGACGAAGTATTTTTATTTTTTCTGTTAAACGCGTCCCCTCACCGCTTGCGATCGCCAACAGATTAAAGCCCAATTCCAGTCTCAATAGATCAACCTTCAGGCTTTCCGAAATTGGAACTTCTGCGGGAACAGGACTTTCGGGAACTACAACAGAATCTCCATCATTATCCGTACCAACCACGGGAGTCCGGTATCTTATCCAAGCCGCTCCCCCAGCCAAAACTGCTAGAAACAAAAAGGGAAATGTCGGCAGACCTGGGATTAATGCCAAAACCACTGCCGAGCCGGAAGCCAAGGCAAGCGGTTTAGAATTGCCACCCAATTGACGAACAAGAGCAACGTCAGCTCCGCCTTCAGTCCCACCCTTTGTTACGACAATACCTGAAGCCGTAGAAACCAACAGGGCAGGGATTTGCGAAACAAGACCATCACCTATTGTCAACGTCGTAAACGAGGTAGCTGCATCTGCTATCTGCATACCGTGGCGAACAACACCTATAGTTAATCCGCCTACAATATTGATAGCGGTTATGATCAGACTAGCAATCGCGTCTCCACGCACGAATTTGGCAGCACCATCCATCGCGCCATAGAAACCACTTTCCTCTTCAAGTTCTCTACGTTTTTTACGTGCGACAGAATCAGTAATAGCGCCTGAGGATAGTTCAGCATCAATTGCCATTTGTTTTCCCGGCATGGAATCCAGAGAAAACCTAGCCGCAACCTCGGCAATACGTCCCGAGCCTTTGGTAATAACCATAAAGTTAACAACCAGAAGTATCGAGAACAAAATAGCCCCGATAACTACGTCTCCGCCCATCAAGAAGCCACCAAAAGCCGCGACAACATGGCCCGCAGCATAGGTACCTTCGTATCCGTGACTCAGAATCAAGCGCGTAGTTGCTACCTCAAGCGAAAGCCTCAGCAGGGTTGTTAGTAGAAGGAGTGTAGGAAAAGATGTGAAATCAAGCGGCTTATTTAAAAATAACGCAACCATCAGAACCAAGATGGATAACGTAACCGACAGCGATAATCCGACGTCTAAAACAAACGTCGGAAGAGGCAAAACCAGTATCGACAACAGTGCCGAAACAGAGAGAGCAAGCCCAATATCCGAGCCAGGAACCCACTTTTTTAAAGCGAGTACGCTCTGAGGAATATTATTTGATGAAAAAATCCTTCCCATCTCGGAAGAGAAACTTTTCTTTATATTATTCATTTTTCTTCTGAGATGGTTTTTAATTTTCTGACTTTACAATTTCAGTCATGGTGACGCCTAAACGCGTCTCATCCACCATGACCACCTCACCTCTTGCAATTAAGCGATTATTGACAAGAATATCGATTGGATCTCCAATCTTCCGGTCCAACTCCACCACAGCTCCCCGCCCCAGCTTCAATAATTGGTTTATCGGCATTGTAGCCATCCCTAATACTGCGCTTACTGTAACAGGAATGTCATAAATAGCCTGCAAATCATTAGGCGTTTTACCGCCTGAAATTTCTTCTTTTGAAAACTGTTCTTTTTCTATACTGAAATCATTTTTATCCAGCATTTTTTCCTCCTACTTTTCATGAGAGAGCGAGAGAATTTCTGACGTTATTTCAGAAACAACTTTATCCGCATTCCGAACAAACAGACCTGTATCCCAAGAAACCTTGAAATCCCCTCCTTTCTTCGCTTCATCCACAATAATATTTATTGTTTTTTGTTTAGATTCTCTAAAATACCCTTCTATTTTTTCAGAAAGTTCTTGAGAACAAGTTAATTCCAGCTGCAATTTATCTTTTATGAATAAATTATTTTTTTCGATCGTTCGCTTTGCCTCTTCCATTCCATACTGCATCAAAAGCTCCGGAAACAGATTCATAAGCATTTTCAGAAAAA
This sequence comes from Gluconobacter sp. R75690, assembly GCF_015244525.1. Taxonomy (NCBI): domain Bacteria; kingdom Pseudomonadati; phylum Pseudomonadota; class Alphaproteobacteria; order Acetobacterales; family Acetobacteraceae; genus Gluconobacter; species Gluconobacter sp. R75690. The sequence goes on from NZ_JABCQB010000005.1 coordinate 200,584, forward strand.
AAGACGTAGCCTGCTTAGAAATATCCTTCTCTATGTTTTTTATACTATCAGATATTCTATATATTTCTTTTTTTATTTCATTTTTATAAAAATTCTCTATGCTTATTTTTTCATTATCAAATAATTCCTTTCCTGATAATTTTCCTTCCTGCAGTCCCCTTTGATAAGATTCTTCTAAAAGTTCATCAGATAGCGTATTAGTGTTTTCGTTCTCGATGGGCGGCGGTATATCGTCATTTTTCTCTACATTGCCCGGCAAGACCCTATCGAAGTCCTCCGCGTAGAGAATTCCAGAAGCATTATTGCCTCCTGAGAAATTGTGGACCATCAGACAATCATCTCATTTCCAGGCTGTTCTTGATCAATCAGATCAATTTCGCCTCGGTCTACAAGATCTTTCGCAATAATAAGAATTTGGTTCTGTGCAGTATCAACATCTTTTACTCGCACAGGACCCAAATCTTCAATTTCATCCATAAGAATACGACCTGCACGCTCCGACATGGAAGCAAGAAACGCCTGTCTCAATTTATCGCTTGCACCTTTAAGGGCCAGCGGCAGGCTTTCCCGAGGTATCTGGTTCAGCAATACTATCAAACTCTCACTGGAAAGATTGACGAGCTCTTCGAATGTAAACATAAGACTTTTGATCTGTTCGGCATCATCCTGACTCCGCTCTTCCAGAGCAGTCATAAATCTACCTTCAATGCGCCTATCAAAATTGTTAAATATGTCAGCCAGAACCTCATGGCTATTCCGGTTTATTCCGCGCGGAATATTTGACACAAATTCCGATCTCAGTGTCTTTTCAACGCTTTGAAGAACGTTTTTCTGTATTGTTTCCGTTTTAAGCATTCTCATCATGATATCTAATGAAAATTCTTCCGGGAAAAGCGCCAGAACTTTAGCCGCATGAGAAGGTTTGATCCGACTTAATATAACGGCAACAGTCTGTGGGTATTCGTTTTTCAAATAATTCGCGAGAACTGTCTCTGATACATTACCGAGCTTATCCCACATCGTACGCCCGGCAGGCCCACGGATTTCCTCCATGATTGCTGCAGCCCGATTGGCGGGAAGAGCATTTTTGAGAAGCTTTTCCGTACTTTCCAGATCTCCGACTACACCTTCAGCAGACCCTAAACCCTGGCTAAATTCATGGCATACTTTTTCGACGGTATTTGACGAAACAATACCCAACTGAGCCATTGCAGATGAAATTTCTCTAATTTCTTCTTCATGCATCTGCTCGAACAAACGAGAACAGTTTTCCTCGCCCAAGGCCATCATCAGAATGGCCGCTTTTTGTACGCCGGAGATATTCTTTTCCATATCCATCATCCTCCCGCTCCTTCCTGAGAAGGAATCAACCATCCTCTTACCAAAGCAATACTTTCAGATGGATGAGTTTCCACGAGATCTACAACTTTCTGAACGGAAGAGGCTCTAATTCGTCCCTGTACTCCACTGACAGAGACTGTTTCTTCATCAACCGGTTCAGCATTCACATAAGCCGCCTCGAGCATAGGAGTTCTTGCTCTCTCGGATTGACTGTCGGGCAGATAAACAGCGCCTTGCGAAGAAAGATCGGCACTTGGGGTACGGGCTTCAGAAGTGGCAAAATTGAGCAATTTCCCAGAGCTGGACTCTCCAATCGGCCGGAGTAATGGGCGCACGACAAAGAACAGAACCATCGCCAGGCAGGCTGCGAATAATCCAAACCTTATCGCCTCCATCTGATTTGAATGGGTGAAAAACTTGCTCCAGCCGGAAGGCTCTGGCTTCATTTCCATGTCCATATCCGTAAACTTCATGGACATCACGGTAACTACGTCACCCCTACTCTGATCGAAGCCAACAGCACTTTTGGTCAACGCGGTTAGCCGACCAAGTTCTTCCTGATTGCGCGGCTGCCATGACGCATGGTCTTTTCCATCAGACTGGCTGATACCATCGACCATGACGGCCATACTGATACGGGCAATGCGTGGCTGATCCTGAACGAGGGTCCGGACTGTCTTGCTTATCTCATAGTTATTCGTTTGTTCTTGCCGGTTGCTCTGACTTCCATTCTGCTGCTGCCCCGCATTGGCGTTCGGAAGATTATTTGCCACCGTCGTGTTGGTAGAGCCTTGGGCATTGATGCTTTTTTCTGTCTTGGTCTGTTGCGACCTCAGAACCTGCTGGTCGGGATCATAATTTTCCTGGGTTTCCCGAACATGATCGTTATTCATGGTGACATTGGCTTCTACACGCACATGCCCCGGCCCCAGTGAAGATCCCAGCAGATCCTCGACTTCACGCGCGATACGCTGTTCAATCAATTGCCGCTGCTCTTCCGCAGACTGACCGCCGTTCGAGTTTCCTTCTCCCTGCTTGAGAAGAACATGACCACGATTATCGATCAGGGAGATATTGTGGGCGTCCAGCCCGGGGACCGCTGCTGAAACCAGGTTAACGACTGCCGCAATGCTTTCTTCATCCAGCCGACGTCCACCGTCCATTGAAAGAAGGACGCTCGCCTGAGCATTCTGTTCATCTGTTGAAAAAAGCTCCCTGTGACGCAGCACAAGATGCACTCTAGCATTCCGGACGCCATGAATCAGACGGATTGAACGTTCCAATTCGCCCTCGAGTGCACGGGTTTCATTGATCGTCTGTTCGAATTGCGTGGCCGTAAAGCTGTTGCCCTTGTCGAATATCTCGTATCCGACAGACCCACCTGATGGCAGGCCACTTTGAGCCAGAAGCAATCTGGCACGTGCAACGTCGTCATCAGGTACCATAATCGTGCTGCCCTGATCCTGAAGACGATATTTGATGTGGGCCTTTGCAAGCTGCTCTACGATTTCACCCGCTTCATGCGCTTCCAGATCACGGTAGAGCAGGCCGTTTGTGGCGTTGACTCCATGAAGGACAAGCACGCCGAGCAGGACCAGCATAGCAACGCCAACGCCGCCAAGAGCAGCCAGACGCGGCAGTCCCAACTGCTTGAGGTTTGCTAGAAGCGCTTTCACCGGCTGCTCTCTTTCCAGTTTTTCAGTGAATCGTCATCTTGGCGACTCTCTTTAGAAAAACCTTCCTGCATTGCCCACATGAGCACTCACCCCTAAACCCAACTGTCGATAATGCTGATTGTGGAGCAAAAAGGTTAACGTACGCCTAACAATGGGCATTATCAGTCACTGGAATCAGGTGGTCGAAAATCCGGTCAGATCGCTCATGTCAATGGTAGCATCGCCCATATCAATATTAACGCCCGTTATTCCCTTTGAAACACCAGTGACAGTCCCCGTTATCGTAGTTGGAAGAGAAACGCTGGTACCATCAGTAGAGCTTCCCTCTACAGCAACCGTATAAGCGCCATCGCTTAACTGCGTACCGCTGTTGTTCTTGCCGTCCCATGTCCAGGTACTTGTTCCTGCGGATACATTGACTGTTTCGGACTTCACGACCGTACCCGTACTGTCCGTTACGGCAATCGCGACATCTTCTGCCTGCGGCGCGGTAAACGACAGGGATGCAGAACCGCTCTGAAGCGGCAGACTGGAACTGCTCGCAGTTGTCGTCTTGCCGATCAGGCTGACCGCTGAAGCCATCTGGTTGTCCTGCGTCGCAGAAATCAGGCTGGTCAGATTTGTATTGGTCTCGACCTGCTGCTGGACGCCGGCAAACTGAGCGAGTTCGGCCGTAAAGGAATCAGTGCTGGTTGGGTTACTGGGGTCCTGATGCTGCAGCTGTGTTGTAAGCAGCGTGAGGAACTGGTTGAAATTCCCCCCCAGAGATGACAGCGAGCTGCTCGAACTGCTGGCACTCGTTGACGTACTGGAAGAAGCAGAGGCTGCGTTTGCTGCCGCATTGCTTTTCGCGGCTGCAATAGCCTGACTTAGAAGCGACGTGCTGGCGGTCGTTGTACCAACTGAAGAAACCATGTTTCGAATCCTATGTTAGACGGTGAGATCGACGACGCCACGCAGAAATCGGCGTTCAGGGGCTGGAGTATCAGTCGCAGATGAGGTCCCCCTTGCTTCCCCTCCTGACTGATTATTGCTTCCCTGCCGCTCATCCTGGGATGACATGCCCAGAAAAGAGGGTTGCGAAAGACTGATCTGGATATTCGGGGGGATGATGCTCTGCGAGGCAGTCACGGAAACGGAACTCTGCGCCAGACTTGCAAGCAATGTATCGCGGTCGTCTTTTAAAGACTGATAGACTTCCGGATTGTCGGTATTGATGTGAATCCGCTGCTCCATGGCAGTCGTTTCACCAATTTCCACATGGACTTTTTCGTGGTGGCCGACATTTATTTCAATATGAGTTGTCGTGCTTCCGTTACTGTTCTTCTGATAGAGCAAAGGCTGCTGCTCGTCATGACGGGAGACCTGTTCATTATTGCCCGCCGTCTCGGAAGCATTTTCTGACTGAGCGGCATGAGACGTCTCAGTGGCTGAATCAGTGGATGTTTTCTCCGCGGATACAGAGTCCAGTTGAAATGCCGGAACGCTCTGTGCTGCAGTCGTCATATCCGAGACAGTATTTCCTTTTACTTCTGCACTATCCTGCTCTACCGAAAAGCTGGTCTCTTTTTGAGTGGATGCTTCGATCCCACCCGTTTCTGAATTTGACTGTGTGGTGTCAGCTAATGACGGGTGGTTTTTCTGCACCGCATCGTCCGCAGCAGAGACGTTCGATCCAGCCACAGGGATATTTGCCTGTGGCGATACGTTCTCCGTTGAATGGTCATCAGCAGCGTCAGCCCCCTCACCCTGCGTCAGGGCAGGTTTTTCTGCCTTCTGCCCACCAGCAACCGAATATTTGTCACTGCTCTTTGTGGAATTCGTTTGAGACGTCTTCTGCTGCCCGTCCCCGGCGACTTTTTGAGGCTGTTCCTTACTAACTGCCATGGCGCTCGTCTGAGCGGCATGGGGCGATACAGTATTCTGAGCCGTTGCACTAACCTGCTTCGCAGAAGCAGAATGCTGCTGAGAGCTTGCAGTTTCATTGCGCTTCGTGGCGGCGGCCATTTCAGAGCTGGTTTTCTGAATCTGGGTTTGCCCCTTCTCCTGGGATAAAGATGCCGCAGCTTTTATGGCGCGGGGCTTGTCTGTTGAAGCTTTCTGGCTCGCATCTGCATGTGCAGGGGTTTTCTGGTGCACATAGCTTTCCAGAAAATCACGAAAACGCTCATTCGACGCCAGCTGGGTTTGCGGCAGGGTTTCGAGCCGTCCTGCCCCCGTTGTCGTTACAACTGCGGATGTCGTGACATGTGACAAAACTGTGTGCCTCCGGATCCGCTGACAATGGGAAACCCGGGGAAACTGTTGGCACAGGAACAGTAAAGAAAGCGTTTAGCGGCCCCAAAAGCATACACCCCCGAGAAAACCTTTTTTCAGGCTTTCTCGGGGGCGCTAGAGCACAATGTCAGGGGCTACAGAACTGAAAGGCTCATCCCCTCAGAAACATGCAGCGACTGGCACCTTAGGACTCAGGGATGGATCGCATCATAAGCCGGAGACCCCGCAAAAGGTCCGCGCGGGATTGTGGGCGCGCTGGGGCATACAGGCGGGTTGCCTTCCAGAGCCAGCGCCTGAACCGTATGCGTCGTCGTAGAGATCAGACCCCTGACAGCCAGTTTCTGGTTCAGCCGGACACCTGCCAGGAGTTCGTCCGGCAGAATGACTGCGGTTCCATCGCGCAATTTCACGCCCGTAGGCGTGATGCCGGAGACGATCCCCTGCGTGACGGGCAGCGGCGTCATGTCATAGACGCAGGGAGCAGCCTCGGCTGCGGAGACGGACAGAGCCAGGACCAGGCTGGCGAAAGCGAGCTTTTTCAATGTCGGAAATGCCTCATGCCGGTGAATACCATGGCGATCCCGGCAGCATCTGCCGCATCGATCACCTCCTGATCGCGAATGGAGCCGCCTGGCTGAATGACAGCCACAGCGCCCGCCGCAACGACGCTCTCAAGACCGTCAGCGAAGGGAAAGAAGGCGTCCGACGCCGCGACCGAACCTGTCGTCAGCGGTGCGCGCTCTCCGGCTTCCTTCGCAGCATCCTCGCTCTTGCGCGCTGCGATACGCGCGCTGTCTACGCGGGACATCTGCCCGGCGCCAATGCCGACCGTTGCCCCGTTACGGACATAGATGACAGCGTTTGACTTCACGTGCTTTGCGACACGGAACGCAAACAGCAGGTCCTTCATTTCCTGAGCCGTTGGTGCGCGCTTGGTCACGACCTTCAGATCGGCTTCCGTCACACGGCCCGCATCACGGGTCTGAGCCAAGAAGCCACCCGCGACGGAGCGGAACGCAAGCCCTTCGGCGGCCGGATCCGGCACGCCCTGTGTCAGCAGCAGACGCAGGTTCTTCTTGCGCGACAGGATCTCGATTGCTTCCGCATCAGCATCGGGAGCCACGATCACTTCGGTGAAGATCTTGCTGACCCTCTGGGCCGTGGCGCCATCCAGCGTCCGGTTGACCGCAACGATGCCACCGAAAGCCGAGACCGGATCACAGCGCAGGGCCGCGATCCAGGCCTGTTCCAGAGTGGTAGCAGAAGCCACGCCACACGGATTGGCATGCTTGACGATCACAACCGTCGGCTCGTCGAACTCAGCGACGGCTTCGAATGCGGCATCCGTGTCGTTGATGTTGTTGTAGCTCAGGGCCTTCCCCTGAACCTGACGTGCACTTGCAACGCCCGGACGCTGGCTGCCGTCGCGATAGAAGGCGGCCTTCTGGTGCGGGTTCTCACCATAGCGCAGCAGATCATCGCGGGTGCCGCTCAGTGTCAGAACGGGAGGAAGGATCTCACCGGCCTGCTTCGCGAACCAGCGGGAGATCATGCTGTCATAGGCAGCCGTATGGGCATAGGCGGAGGCAGCGTAATCGCGACGTTCCGCCAGAACCGTGCCACCCTGTTCCAGCGAGGCGATGACAGCCGCATACTGACGCGGATCGGTCAGGATCGTGACGTGATCGAAGTTCTTGGCGGCGGCGCGGATCATGGCCGGCCCACCGATATCAATGTTCTCGATGCAGTCCTCGTCCCCTGCCCCGGACGCGACAGTCGCGGCAAAAGGATAGAGGTTCACGCAGACCAGATCGATCGGCGCAATGCCGTGTTCCGCCATCTGCGCGACATGGGCCGGAAGGTCGCGGCGACCTAGAATGCCACCATGCACCTGCGGGACGAGGGTCTTGACCCGGCCGTCCAGGATTTCAGGGAAGCCGGTATGCTCCGAGACATCCTTGACTGTCAGACCCGCCTCACGAAGGGCCTTCGCAGACCCTCCCGTCGAAAGCAGTTCCGCACCGTGGGCGGCGAGCGCACGCCCCAGTTCGATCAGTCCCGTCTTGTCAGAAACGGAGAGAAGGGCGCGACGGACGGGGAGTCGGGTCTCAGTCATGATGAGAATGAAATATCCTTCAAAACATGTCCGCGCAACCGCGAGTGATGCGCAGAGGGAGGAACATGACCCGGAACAGGGCCATTTCCGGAAAATCCTGCCCAACCCAGAAGGCAGAGAATGGGCACAAGAAGCATGATTTCTCCGATCCCGCCAGTCCGGACATAGGGCCAGAGCGAGAGTCGCGAGCGGCTGAGCGGTGCGAAGAACTGGCACCCCCCTGTCGGGAGATCAGCCGCGATATGCGTCCCTGCCCCCAGCAGAAGCGCACCCCAGGGGCCACGCAGGCTCTCGGGTCCCATCAGACCGTGCAGCGCGGCCGCGGCCAGAAGCAGCATCACCCCGGAATGTGTGAGGCCACGATGACCAAAGGTCTTTGCCAGAAAACGGGAAAGGAATTTCAGCCGGCTGCCGAGCATGGAGCGTTCGGTATCGATGTCTGGCAGAAGACTACCCAGCAATCCCGTGCAGACGGAGAGCGGTTCAGGCGACAGGATATGCCAGCGCATCGCGCACAGCACGGCAAAGCCGCCAATCAGCAGATGGGAACGTCCGGTCACGCGTCCTTATGGTCTGCTTCGACGTGTCTCGCAAACCATTTGTTCACAAAACGTTCACGGATGCCGCAACATTCTGACGGCATCCGAAAAACGCTTTGACGATCAGACCAGAAGCGGTTCGGTCAGACCGTCAAGAGTGCCGCAGCCGTGGCGCGCTGCCGGACCTTGTCCGCATCGAACGTCCCGGCCGTCACCCAGGATCCACCGACGCAGGCCACGGACGGAAGGGCCAGCCAGTCCGGCGCGCTCTCTTCCGTAATGCCGCCCGTGGGGCAGAAGCGGACATTGCTGCCGAAAACACTGGCCAAGCTCTTGAGCGCGGGAATGCCGCCATTCGTCACGGCCGGGAAGAACTTGAAACGCGACAGGCCCAGATCCAGACCACGCATGATGTCGCCAGCATTGGCAACGCCCGGCAGGAACGGGACGTCATGCTCGACCGACGCCTTTGCCAGCGCTTCCGTCAGACCCGGGCTGACGATGAAGCGGGCACCAGCCTTTACGGCACGGTCCATGTCGGACGGATTCAGCACCGTTCCCGCACCGACCAGCGCGCCCGGCACTTTCGACATTTCCTGAATGGCTTCCAGGGCGCAGGGCGTGCGCAGCGTGACTTCCAGCGTGGACAGGCCACCGGCGACTAGTGCTTCGGCCATCGGGCGGGCCAGCGCCACGTCATTGACCACCAGCACCGGCATGACCGGACAACGGCTCATGACGGCGTCGAGTTTGGCAGTATCGATCATCAGAACTCTTCCTTAGTGAATGTCGTCGCCAACGGCTTCGATCACGCGATCCATCTGGGCCAGCATGGCCGACCCTCCAGCCTCGGCCGGATCATGCACCGAACGCATCAGCGCGAACAGTTCGCGGCCCGTTCCCAATGCTGGGAGCGGCGGAGCAACCGGCTTGCGGCTCTCCCACTCGGCGGCATCCACCAGAGCCTCGATCTGTCCCGTGACGGCACAGACGCGGATCATGTCACCGTCCCGCACGCGGGCGATCGGACCGCCAACCTGCGCTTCGGGACCGACATGAATGGCGGCCGGCACCTTGCCGCTCGCACCGGACATACGACCATCCGTGAGCAGAGCCACCTTGAAGCCGCGATCCTGAAGCACGCCGAGCGTCGGCGTCAGCTTGTGAAGCTCCGGCATGCCGTTGGCTTCCGGTCCCTGGAACCGGACGACCACGACAACATCACGCTCCATCTCGCCATTCTGATAGGCCGTGATGACGTCATGCTGGTCCTGGAAGACCCGTGCCGGCGCTTCAACGGTCAGATGCTCAGGCGCGATGGCGCTGCTCTTGTAGATCGCGCGGCCCAGATTACCGGTCATCAGGCGCATACCGCCATCGGGGCGGAAAGGCGTAGCCACATCGCGCAGGATATCGGTGTCCGTGGACGGCTTCGCGTGGGTGTAGACGATCTCATCGCCTTCCAGCGAAGCGCGACGGGCATAATCGGAGAAACCGCCACGTGACACCGTCAGGATGTCCTTGTGCAGCATTCCGGCGCGCGTCAGTTCGGCGATCACGGTCGGCATGCCACCCACGCGGTTGAACGCGTTCACGTCCTCGGAACCGCTCGGATAAACACGGGTGATCAGCGGAACCGCAGACGACAGGCGGCTGATGTCTTCCCAGTCGATCAGGATACCGGCGGCCCGGGCAATGGCCGGAAGATGGATCGAATGGTTAGTCGAACCACCCGTCGCCAGCAGCCCCACTGCCGCATTCACGATGGCCTTTTCATCCACGCAATGGGCAAGCGGACGCACATCCTCGCCGTTCAGACCGATCTCGGCCAGACGGTGAATGCCCGAGCGCGTCATGGCCTGACGCAGCTTCGTGTTGGGATTGATGAAGGCCGAGTCCGGCATCATCAGACCCATGATCTCGACCATCATCTGGTTCGTATTGGCTGTACCATAGAACGTGCAGGTGCCCGGGCTGTGATAGGAGGCATTTTCCGCTTCCATCAGCTCGTCCTGACCGACCTTGCCCTGCACATAGAGCTGGCGGATGCGCTGCTTTTCCTTGTTCGGCAGACCAGACGGCATCGGGCCTGCCGGGATCAGCATGGCCGGAAGATGACCGAAGCGCAGGGCGCCCATCAGAAGGCCCGGCACAATCTTGTCGCAGATACCCAGCAACGCCACGCCTTCGAACATGCCGTGGCTCAGCCCGACCGCCGTGGACATGGCGATCACGTCACGGGAGAACAGGGAGAGTTCCATGCCCTCCTGCCCCTGCGTCACACCGTCACACATGGCAGGCGCACCGCCCGCAACCTGGGCCGTGGCACCGACTTCACGGGCGAACAGTTTGATCTGCTCGGGATAACGACCATACGGCTGATGCGCCGAGAGCATGTCGTTATAGGTCGTGATGACGCCGATATTGGTCCCGGTGGGACGCATCAGATCCGGCTTGTCGGGGCTGGATGCTGCGATGGCATGCGCCAGATTACCGCAGGCCAGCTTGGGCCGGAGCACGCCTTTGGCGCGGTTGCGCTCCATCAGGGCGAGATACCGGCGACGGGAGACTTTCGAACGCTCGATGATACGGGCAGTCACGCTCTCGACGACGGGATTCAGAGACATCTGGAAATACTCGCTACTCGGCTGATGCCTGCAATGCGTTCAGGAAAGGCCGACTTTCCGGCGCAAGGCACGGTATCGTGATTGAGGCATCGTACATACGGAAAGCCCCTTCCCAGAGCAAGCCATCCGCAAATGAAAACCTTGATATTCTCATTTTTATTTCAAGACATCACGCCATATGGTCTCTTAGTTCCAAAAATAACACCGTCAGAGCAACAATGTGAATAAGATGTGTTAATACCGGTTTTCATAAATCCCGGATGCCCCCGCACGAAGGCTGACGCGCAGTGCGGGGCACGGCTGCAAAAGAAATCAGCCACGCCCACAGTCACTAAATGATCGGTAATTTGCCCGATCTGTCCCCATGAAATATCCATGAGAGTCAGAACCGAATATTCACGGAGACGATATCATGAAATTCATTCCCGCCATGGCTGCGATTTCAGCCCTTCTCTGCGCAACACCTCTGGCCGGTGCCGCTTCACTTCACTCACACTGGGAGCAGTTCAAGGCACACCGGGCTTTTCATCACCTTTCCGCTGATGGACAGCGCGCCTTCCAGGACATCATGAACGCCCGTGATATCCTTCAGACGGGCGGCAAGACCGAAGCCGCCATCCCGGCACTTTATGATGCCCAGAAGCGTCTTGCCGCCGCCGAAAAGGCTGACAAGAAGTTTCAGGCCGCCGAAAACGATCTGCACCCCGCCCCGCAGCATCCTGTTGCAGCAAACCACCAGCCTGTTGTGGGACAGACCGACTGGCTCCCGGTTGGCGGTGAATTCATCGTGAACGAAACCCTTGCTCCTGAAAAGAAGACGGCTGTTGCCTCGGCCAATGCGCAGCTGAAATCCGGCAATACGGATCAGGCCGCTGAAACCATGAAGGTCGTCGGCGAAGATACGGACTTCATTCTGGCGCTTGCTCCCATCACCCCGGTCCAGGGCGCGGTCTATCGTGCGACCGTGTTCACGGAGGGCCATCACCCGCAGGACGCCGTTGATGCACTGAACCAGGCTCTGGATTCGGTGATCTTCGTGTCCGAAAACGCCGTTGAATCACAGGCCCCGGCCACCGCGGCTCCGGCTCCGGCTCCGGCAGTTGCCACGAAGTAATCTTCAAAGGCCCTCATATAAAAAAAAGCGCTGCAGGTTTGGCCTGCAGCGCTTTTTTTGTGCCTGTTTTCCAGGATATCTCAGCTCCAGGCGGAGCCCTGTGCCGGAAGCAGGATCGCATTTTCCATAGCAACCAGACCGCCACCGATTTTCGGCGGCCACACACCGCTGGCCACAGCCTGCGCCCGGATCTCCAGACGGGCATTCATGTCCGCATACGGCCAGATATGCGCCAGCCGGGGCGTTCCCTCGATCGAGATCATCCCGCAAAGCAGCGGAGACAGTTCCAGACGTGCCGTAACCGCAGCGGCAAAAGCCTCTTCCACGTTCCCGACCTGTCCAAGCTTCAGATCGTAGCAGCGCCATTCATAGAGACTACCGTGCTCCCCGGCCGGAAGCAGCGGGGAAATGACGCGCCAGCTTGTCACCTCGACATTCTGCACAGGTTCTTCAGGAATGGCTGCAAGCACATCCGGACGCCCTTCCAGAAGGGCGTCATAAGTGTCTGCCGTCCGGAAGAGGACGACCCGGTTCAGAACACCGATCTCGCTCACCCAGACGGCGAGCCCGTCACGCCCCGTGAGGGCAGAAACCACCTGCGGCATCTGTCCGATACGGACATCGAGAACGATGGTTTCTGCGTAACTCATGGGCTGTCTCCGGTTTATTTCCCTGCCTGCTGGGCAGCGACAAAATTCTCCAGCCAGTGGATCGTATAATCCCCCTTCTGGAAAGACGGGTCCGCCAGAATTTTCTGATGCAGCGGAATGACCGTTTTCACACCGTCAACCACGCATTCGTCCAGAGCACGCTGCATGCGGGCAATGGCTTCGGCGCGGGTCGGGGCATGCACGATCAGCTTGGCAATCATGCTGTCGTAGTAAGGCGGAATGCGATAGCCAGCGTAAATGGCGCTGTCCATGCGGACACCCAGCCCGCCCGGCGCATGGAACACCTTGATCGTACCGGGACTCGGCATGAAGGTTTCCGGATCTTCCGCATTGATGCGGCACTCGATCGCATGGCCGGACATCTTGACGTCAGCCTGCGTGTAACCGAGCGGTTCACCGGATGCGATGCGGATCTGTTCGCGCACGAGATCCACATTGCAGACCATCTCCGTCACCGGATGCTCGACCTGAAGACGCGTGTTCATCTCGATGAAGCAGAACTGACCGTCCTGATACAGGAACTCAAGCGTTCCGGCATTGCGATAGCCCATGCGTGACAGGGCCTCGGTCGCGGTGCGGCCGATCTCCTCACGCTCGGCATCCGTCAGGGCCGGCGAACCGGCTTCTTCCAGAAGCTTCTGGTGACGGCGCTGGAGCGAACAGTCACGCTCACCGAAATGCACGACGTTGCCATGCGCATCACCGAGAACCTGAAGCTCGATATGACGCGGACGGTTCATGTACTTCTCGAGATAGACCTCGTCATTGCCGAAGGCTGCACGGGCTTCCGCACGAGCCACTGACCAGGCTTCCTCGATATCATCCGCGGTCTGGGCGACCTTCATCCCGCGTCCACCGCCACCGGCGGCAGCCTTGATCAGGACCGGATAACCGACCTTCTCAGCCACTTCACGAGCGGCCTGAAGATCCGGCAGGGCGCCATCAGAGCCCGGAACCAGCGGCACGCCGAGCGCGCGCATGGTCGTCTTGGCCGTGATCTTGTCGCCCATCGTGCGGATATGCTCGGCTGTCGGGCCGATGAACGCGAGGCCGTGTTCTTCCACGGTCTCGGCGAATTCGGCATTTTCCGACAGAAAGCCATAGCCCGGATGAATGGCGTCCGCTCCCGTGATCGTCGCAGCCGAAAGAATGGCTGCGACGTTCAGATAGGAATCGCGTGCGCTCGGCGGACCGATGCAGACGGCTTCATCGGCAAGACGCACATGCATTGCATCGGCGTCTGCCGTCGAATGCACGGCAACGGTTTTGATGCCCATCTCGCGGCAGGCGCGCTGGATACGCAGCGCGATCTCGCCCCGGTTGGCAATGAGGACCTTGGAAATCATTACTCGATGATCGCCAGGGCTTCGCCGAACTCGACCGGCTGACCGGACTCGACCAGGAACTTCGTCAGCGTACCGGCGCGGGGCGCCTTGATCTGGTTGAAGGTCTTCATGGCTTCGATGAGCATGATCGTCTGGCCGGCAGCAACCAGCTGACCTTCAACAGCGAATGGCGGGGATGCCGGATCCGGCGTCAGATAGGCCACGCCGACCATCGGGCTCGGAACCATGCCCGGATGCTTGGCCGGATCTGCCGGAGCAGCGACGGGCACTGCGGCGACCGGGGCAACAGGTGCCACAGGCGCGGCGGCCGGAGCAGCAGCCTGGACCACGCTGACATTGCGGGCCACACGGATCCGGCTGTCAGCTTCGGAGATCTCGATTTCGGTCAGGCCGGTTTCCGTCAGAATATCGGCCAATGCCCGAATGGCATCCTTGTCCACGAGCATACGGCTCATCCTTCGTCTTCGATCATGTCGGTTATTGCCTGAAGCGCGTGCGCGTATCCCCTGACGCCGAGGCCACAGATCACGCCGATGGCGGCCTGCGAGACGTAGGTGTGATGACGGAACGGCTCCCTGCGATGGATATTGGAAATATGAACCTCAACCACGGGCAGTTCGACCGCCAGAAGCGCATCGAGCAGGGCAATCGAGGTATGCCCGTAAGCGGCAGGATTGATCACGATTCCGTCTGCACGGCCGCGACATTCCTGCACCCAGGACACGAGTTCACCCTCTCCGTTCGTCTGGCGGAAATCAATGGCGACATCAAGCCGTTCGGCAGCCTGAATGCACACCTGCTCGACATCATCGAGCGTGGCGTGACCATAGATTCCGGGCTGGCGAAGACCCAGCATGTTGAGATTCGGACCGTTGAGAACGGTGATCAGAGGGCGTTTCATCTGGCCGCGCGATAGCACTTTCGGAGCTGTCATGAAAGCGTCATTGCCCTATTGCTGCCGTCTTCAGGGTGTCCAAAAGGGGACAGGGCCGCATTTTTGTGCTATCTGGTACGATCTGAGCCCGTCCCGTCCACTGGAGAAGAACCTGATATAGTGCGCTTTGATCTGTCTGTCCTTCGCAATCCCTTCCGTTGCATCCCCCTGCGCAGCATGACGTTCGCCGTTGCGCTTGCCGGGCTGGCCAGTCATCACGCCGCTCACGCGAGCGACGATTCTGCTGCTGATGGGACGCCGAAGACGAGCTGGGCAGACTCCGTTCGGGCCGCACTTGCAAACCGTGCCCACCAGGCCGCGCACGCATGGTCCCAGCATGGAATGGCAAGCTGGTATGGACGGCACTTTCATGGACACCGCACGGCCAGCGGGACGACATTCAACACCAACGATCTGACAGCAGCGCATCCCTCCCTGCCCCTCGGCACGAAGCTTCTCGTAACGTCGCAGGATACGGGACGCTCCGTCGTGGTGACGGTCAATGACCGTGGGCCTTTCAACAGCCGCATCATCGATCTGTCTCATGCCGCCGCCGCAAAGATCGGCATGCTCGGCGCAGGCACGGCCCATGTCACGATTGCGAAAATGACGGATATTGCGCCGTCCGTGCATCCCGCCACAGAGCCGGAAGTGGCCGAAGCCGATCCGTCGGACACGAGCGCACAGGCCATTCAGGCAGCGGGAACCAGCATCGCCCCTGCCTCACGGCAGGGCAGCGGCACACATCGTACGCCGCACTACCATCACTGATCTTCACGGTGGCCTGACCTGATTGTCAGGCTGCTCCGGTCTGAGGGGGCACTTCCTGCCTCTGACCGGCCCGGGCCTCGAGGCTGGCATTCAGTTCCGCCCCGAACAGCACCACATACGCACTCACGAAAAACCACATCATGATGGCAGCTACGGCACCGAGCGGTCCGTAGGTTGCACCGTAGCTTGCGAAATGCGCGACATACCATGAAAAGCCGAGCGACGTGATGACCCACAGGACGGTTGCCAGCGCCGAACCCGGAAAAATCCAGCGCCACTGCGTATGCACGCGGCAGGGCGCAAACCGGTAGAGCAACGTCACTGCGATGAAGACGAACAGCAGCATCAGAAGCGGCGCGAGCGTGTGCACGACCATCGGCGCGCCGTAAGAGAGCAGCAGATCAACCGGAAACGGCGGATCGCTCAGGAAACTGACGTGACGCGGCAGGTAATCCACAAGTGCTGGCGCGGCCACCATCAGGGCCAGTGTCAGCGCGGCCCCCAGAATGGCCGTCAGCGTGGTGGACAGCGCGATGGCCTGAAATTTCAGGAAGCTCCGGGTTTCCTGCGCATTATAGGCCATGTTGAGCGCGGAAAGGATCGACTTCGTGCTCGCCGAAGCCGACCAGAGGGCGACCGCGAGCGAGAAGATTAGCCCGATCGTCAGGGACGAATGAGGCTGGGAAATCAGTTCGTGAATCCGGTCCCCGATCAGATCGTAAGCCGAGGGCGGCAGGAGATGGCGGAGGACTTCGAGCTGCGGCTCGACTGTCTGAAGATCAAAGGCCAGACCATACAGGGAAATCAGGCTGGAAATGGCAGGAAAGAGGGAAAGCGTGGCGTAGAAGGCGCAACCCGCTGCCGACAGGGATGTCTGGCTTGAGCCCACTTCGGCAAACAGATGCTTCGCGATGACGCGCCAGGCCGCATGGTGCAGCCTGTCTGGAGAGGATACGGGTTCCGAATCTGTTGTGCCTGCCGCAGCAGGTGAGTGTCCGGCCTCCGAAGGTACGGCATGTCCGGGCGCGGTTCGGGAGCCGGAGAGGGTCGCAGATTCGGGGGTCAAACTCACGCAGGGTGTCCTCGGCAGTGTCCTGTTGGGGGCAGCAGTCTTGGCGTCTTTGCCGTTCCGTACCGGAATATCCGTAACGAACAGTCCGGATTGAACGACATGAGCCAGTACAGACGCGGAAGATGCCTTCAGCGTTCCGAATTCGCCCTGATTCAGCTCACCAATATTGGCAAAACCATCACAATGCAAAATTATCGGTTGCGTGGCGGGGGATTTGGTCTCATATCCCGCCCTCACGCAGCAACGCACGTGCCACTGGCCCACTCGAGGTTACGCAACGACGTCAAGCGTTCTGGCCTTCAGGAATCCATCCTTTACGGGTTCCCGCTATTCGCCGGTCCGTTCGACCGTTTCGCAACATACTCGCAGGGCGATATCGTTCCCTGACGAGTCCGGTTCTGGGAATTGAGTGTCATGACTCCCAAAATCACCCGCTTCCTTGCCGAGCAGCAGCCGGCAACCCCTTGCCTCGTCGTCGATCTCGACGTCGTCGGGGCGCATTACCGTGCCCTGCACGATGCGCTCCCGGAAGCGAAAATCTATTACGCCATCAAGGCCAACCCGGCCCCGGCCATCCTCGACCGCCTTGTGGCCCTGGGCTCGTCCTTCGATGTCGCATCCCCTGCGGAAATCCGGATGTGCCTGGATGCCGGCGCAACCCCGGACCGGATTTCCTACGGCAACACGCTGAAGAAGGCCGAATGGATCCGCGAAGCGCATGATCTGGGCATCAGCCTGTTCGTTTTCGACAGCATCGAAGAGCTGGAGAAGCTTGCAAAGCACGCTCCTGGCGCGCGCGTTTTCTGCCGCCTGGCCGTCGAGAACGAAGGCGCGGACTGGCCCCTGTCGCGCAAGTTCGGCACCACGCTGAGCAACGCGCACGCGCTGATGCTGCGTGCCCGTGAACTGGGCCTGAAGCCTTACGGCCTGTCCTTCCATGTCGGCAGCCAGCAGACGGGCGTGGCCGCTTATGATCATGCGATCGCCAAGGCGGCCGGCCTGTATCATGATCTGCGCGCGCAGGGCGTGAACCTTCAGATGCTTAATCTGGGTGGCGGCTTCCCGACGCATTACCGCGAGAACGTGCCCTCCGTTCAGGATTTCGCCGACACGATCCATGCGTCCCTCAGGACGCATTTTCCGGACGGTGCGCCTGAAATCCTGCTGGAGCCAGGCCGCTACATGGTCGGGCAGTCCGGCGTGGTGTCGAGCGAGGTCATTCTCGTCAGCCGTCGCGGCGGTGCCGTAACCGATCCGCGCTGGGTCTATCTTGATATCGGGCGCTTCGGTGGCCTGGCCGAGACGGAAGGTGAAGCCATCCGCTACACTTTCCGCACGTCCCGCGATTCAGACGACGCCACCCGCTCCCCCTGCGTGGTCGCCGGCCCAAGCTGCGACGGCGTGGACATCATGTATGAGAAGAACCGCATCCCCCTGCCGGACTCTCTGGAATGTGGGGACCGGGTCGAGATCCTCGCCACGGGCGCGTATGTCTCGACCTACGCCTCCGTGGGCTTCAATGGCTTCCCGCCACTGACCGAATATTACATCTGAAAACGGCCTCTCCGGACCAATCGGGGTCCGGAGGCATTTTCCAGCCCCGTCTCTCTGGACGCGGGCGTGAAGCCTTCCGATATGGGACAGACAGGCATTCCTGTCTGCCATCCTTATGGAAGGTTTTTTCATGAAGCTCAGCGCACGCAACCAGCTCAAGGGCCGGATCACGAACATTCTCAAGGGCGCGACGACGTCCCACATCACCATCGACGTCAACGGCACGGTCATCACAAGCGCCATTACCAATGAAGCCGTCGCGGATCTTGGCCTCGAAGTCGGCAAAGAGGCCTATGCCGTCATCAAGGCCTCCAGCGTCATGGTCGGCGTGGACTGATCGTCAAGGAAGCGCCTTCGGGAGCCTCAGTTCCTGAAAGACGCTTCCAGTCCGGACTGGTATCCGAGCGCGGAAAGAAGATCTTCCACGGAAATCTCAAGGTTCAGGCACGCCAGCCAGCAGAACCCGACTGCTCCGACAGCCAATAGCAGCAGACAGACCGTCATGTGTTCCAGTTCCTCAAGTCCCGGACGCTGCGGTTCTGCCCCGTTCCGGGCGGGGCGTCCACTCAGCGACATCATCAGTGCATCATCCGGCTGGCGTCATGCGACATGCCAGCATGTAAGGGCCCACTATCCTGCGGCCAGAGAACCCGCATCCGCGACGGACTGACCGACCGCCAGCGGTTGATCGAGGACAGCGCCCCTCCCCCCGAAATCGTGGTCTCGTCTTTAAGCAGTTTTTTGGGCAGCCAGTGCCCGGCTCCTGCCAGACAGTCCGCCAGCAGGGTCAGCGCGGTGGCCAGGCAGCCCTGGACAAACCTGTCGGGAAAGACTTCAGCCAGAAGCACGAAAACTTCGCGCTGACCCTCGTTCTGGGCTGCGATGATCCCGCGCAGGAAGCGTTCCTCCAGCGCCGTGAGAGACTGCATGCCCGGTGCGTTCACCGCAAGGCGCGGCTGATCCGCAACTTTCAGAAGGTGGGTGGCGTCCGCAAAAGCCCCTTCCGCGGCATCAAGGGCCGGGCGGAAACAGGCGGGAAACAGACCGTCGGTCGTTTTTGTCTCGGGGCAGCTTGGCAAGCGGTAATGGCTGATGAGGCAGCGGATACTCCACAGCGCGAGGCGTTCACAGCAGCAGAGGTCGGACAGGGAAAGCGACAGCCGTGTCATGGGAAAACTCCGAATCAGCAGAACCGGAGTCACCCTAATTGAGAATGATTTGCAATTACAACTTAAAAACGCTCCGCAGGGCATAAAGATATGGTCCCGCGGAAACGCTCAGTCAGTGATGATGGTGGCCGCAGCTTCCATGATCGTGGCCGTGGTCATGATCGTGATCATGCGTCCCCGTCTCCGAGGCACGCGGAGCAGTCTGGCAGTGATGGCAGGCCACCCATTCGGCATCCCCGTCCAGATAATGTTCCTTCTTCCAGACAGGCACCCGGTGCTTGATCTCGTCGATGATGTAGCGACAGGCCCGGAACGCCGCATCCCGGTGAGGCGCCGAGACCCCGATCCAGACCGCGACATCCCCGACTTTCAGGCTTCCCGTGCGGTGCATCGCCACGGCCTGGCTGATCTCGAAACGCTCCAGAGCCTCGGCCACGATCCGCTCGCCTTCGAGCTGGGCCAGCGCCTCATAGGATTCATATTCCAGACCATCCACCGGACGGCCCTCGTTCCTGTTGCGGACCCAGCCTTCAAACGTACAGAACCCGCCTGCCTCGGCCAGATGAAGATCCTCACGCAGCACGTTCAGATCCACGGGCGCGGACGCCATGCGAAAGCGGCTCATCCGCCCGTCACCGGCGGAATGAACACGATATGGTCCCCGTCCTTCAGAGTCTGTGTCCAGGGCGCAAAATCGCCATTGATCGCTACACGAAGCTTCGAGGCTTCGAACGGAAAAGCGTATTTCTCACGCAGTTCCTCGTAAAGCGGCCCCACGGTCGCGAAGGCGGTCTCAAGCGACTGCTCCCGCGTTCCGGCCAGCTCCCGGAGCTGCGCGAAATATTCCAGTGTCAGGCGAATCATCGGCCCTCCCGGCAGATCCTTCAGGCGCCGGGCCGCATCGTCGCGTTCCTCCGGCGTGTTGATGTTATCGAGCGCACCACGCTTATGCGGCTCCAGCAGCTTCGTCGGGCTGTTGATCAGCAGCTTGCGCGGACAAATTCGCCCACCCGCGACCTGCGTTTCCAGTCGATCAAGCGCTTCCGGCTCCCAGATGGCACAGAGCGGTTCGGGCAAACCGTCATGCTCGCTGCGGTAGGACACGGCGACATGCTCTCCATCCCTTGCGGCGATCAGGGTATCGAGCGTACCGCGATCCAGCATCGGCAGATCACAGGCCAGAACCAGCCAAGCCACATCCGGATAAGCCCGATGGGCTGACAGCAGCCCCGCCGCAGGTCCATCAACGTCCACCGTATCAACGATCTGCGGAAAGCTGGACCGCAGTGGGTCGGACGCCTGATCCGGCCTCACTGAAACGAAACACCGGTCCACAACAGGCGTCAGAACTTCGAACGCCGCCTGAAGCTGCGGTTTGCGGTGATAGTCGAGCGCGGCCTTGTCCGTTCCCATGCGTTTGCTGGCACCGCCCGCAAGGATCAGGCCGTAAAGTGGTGTCATGATTCAATCCGCTGGAAGTCGCGCTTGCCGCCGGCCTTGCCCATCAGCCGGACCTCGCGGATGACCATGTCATGGGACATGGCCTTGCACATGTCATAGATCGTGAGCGCGGCCACGGACGCGCCTGTCAGCGCTTCCATTTCCACGCCCGTGCGCCCCTTGCACGAGACCCGGCAGTCGATCACCGCCTCATCGCCCTCGATCGTGATGTCCACCCGGCAGCCACTGAGCGACAGCGGATGACACAGCGGAATGAGCTGCGACGTCGATTTCACGCCCATCACGCCCGCAATCTGCGCCACGGTCAGCACTGCACCCTTGGCCGTCATGAACCCGGCATCCGACAAGGTCCGCGCCATTTCGGACGGGAAAACCAGACGCGCCTGGGCATGGGCGCTGCGTTCCGTCACATCCTTGCCGCTGATATCGACCATGCGCGGATCCTCGCCGCGCTCGTTGACATGGGTGAGCGTCTTCATCGTCTTCGATCTCCCGGTCTGGTCACCGAATTCTGGCCACCAAATTCTAGCCGCCGATATAGTTCATCTCGATGCGGCGTCGTGCGGGCGCATCCGAAGAGGCAGCCCGTTCCTCACTATACCTGTCCGTCCGGCGGCGCCACACCCCGGCCAGAAGGTCGCACAGGGCTGCGTCATCCGCATCGCTGCGTAAAAGCGTGCGCAGATCCGTGCCTTCCGAGGCGAACAGGCAGGTATAAAGCTGCCCTTCCGACGACAGACGCGCACGAGAGCAGTCTCCGCAGAACGGCGCAGTCACGGAGGAAATGAAGCCGACTTCCCCAGCCCCGTCGCAATAACGGTACCGCTGGGCCACTTCCCCACGATAATGCGCATCCACGGGTTCGAGCGGCCAGCGGGCGTCAATGCGCTCGCGCAGTTCACGCGACGGTACCACTTCGGCGCGCTCCCAGTGATTGCGCGTTCCAACATCCATGTATTCGATGAAGCGCAGCACGACGCCGCTATGACGGAAGCGTTCGGCCAGAGCCTCGACACCCGCATCGTTCAGTCCACGCTGGATGACGGTATTAAGCTTCACGCCGCCTGAAAATCCGGCCTGCGCGGCGCTGTCAATCGCATCCAGAACCGGCTCAAGCTGCGCCCGGCCACCACTCATTCGCGCAAAGACCGCCGGATCCAGACTGTCGAGGCTGACCGTCACGCGGTTCAGCCCGGCCTCTTTCAGATCCCGGACATGCCGTTCCAGCAGGACGCCATTGGTGGTCAGGGCAATATCTTCCACGCCTTCAATGGCGGCCAGACGCGCCACGAGTTCCGGCAGTTTCGGACGCAGAAGCGGCTCCCCACCCGTCAGCCGCAGCTTGCGAACACCGAGCGAAACCGCCACACGCGCCACACGCTCGATCTCGTCGAAGCTCAGGCGCTCTTTCGGTTCCAGAAAGCGGAAATGCTCGTGATAGGTCGCTTCCGGCATGCAGTAGGGGCAACGGAAATTGCAGCGGTCCATGACGGAAATCCGCAGATCATGCAGCGGACGGCTGAAACGATCGGTCAGAACAGGCGTCGGGTTACCAGCCATGAAACATCGCAGCTGTTCCACGGGGGGCCACACCTTCACCGCGCGGCAGTTCCACAAATCCGTCCGTAGATGCCAGGAAGCTGAAATCGCCAGAGGTCGGCATGGGGCACGGTGTTGCGAGAGCCTGTCCCGTAGCGTCATGGCGGACTTTGACCGGCAGGAAACGGGTCAGCGTCGGGATCAGATCGGCGTCTGCATCGAGCATGACCGTGTAAGGCTCGGGGCGACACAGCCCCTGCCCGGCCAGCAGCATGGGCATGACATACCGCACGCCACAGGTCGTGGCCGACACCGGATTGCCCGGCAGACCGAACACGCGCTGCCCTTCAGGGCCAACGCCAAACCACAGCGGCTTGCCCGGACGCTGCGCAACCTTATGGAAGACGCGCTCCACCCCGATTTTCGACAGCGCTTTGGGGACATGATCGAACGCCCCCATCGACACGCCGCCGCTCAGGATCAGGACGTCATGGCGCGAGAGCTGTTCTCGCAGGGCCACGACCGTCTCCGCGAGATCATCGGGTACGACGGACCGCTCGATGCAGTTGAAGCCGCGTGACAGCAGAGCACCCGTCAGGGCGTATTCATTGGAACGCCGGATCTCCCAGTCCCGTACCGGCGCGCTGACATCCACAAGTTCATCGCCCGTGGCCACAATCCCGATGGACGGAATCCGCGATACGCTAACCTGGGCATGACCATTTCCCGCCAGAACAGCGAGGGCGGGGCCATCAAGACGCTGACCTGGCGCGAGAAGCTCCGTTCCCGCTGCACAGTCGGAACCCCGGCGATGAATGAACTGCCCCTTGCGCGGCTCGTAGCCCTCTTCAAAGCGGATCAGCCGGCCTTCACGAACGAGACGTTCGACCGGAACGACCGTATCCGCACCCTCTGGCAGCACAGCACCCGTCATGACTTCGAGACAGACATGCCCCTCCGGCAACGCCTGACCGGGTGCGCCGGCCCGCTGGATTCCGTGCGACACCAGCGTGGGGCCACTTCCATGACGGAAGGCAATGCCGTCCATCATCACACGGTCATAAGGCGGCTGGGCGCGTTCGGCGCGGATCGTCTGCTGGAGGATACGCCCGGCTGCCATCGTCAGATCAACCGTCTCGGTCCCGAAGCTGCCGGCATAATCCAGCACAAGCTCCATAGCCCGTGTAACGCTCAGGAGTTCACTCATTTCCGCTCCGGTCGCTGCCGTGTCTGTTCCGCTGGCTGAAATGCCGACGCTGTATTCCCTGCCGATATAGACCTCATGGCCTACGGATCAACAGTCTGAGGGTGAAAGGGTATGTCATAATCGTCTTTGGCGTTACCCTTATGCCACCAAAGAGCATCAGGACCCCTCCATGACGGCCGCGGCACAGTTTTCTCCCCTTCCCCAGTGGCCGCTTTATGGCCTGACAGACGATTTGTTCCCCACACTGGAACGCTGGTCCGCTGAGGGGAAACGCGCCGTCTTGGCAACGCTGGTCAGCATCACCGGCTCTTCCCCGCGTCCGCTGGGGAGCGAAATGGCGATCTGCGAGGACGGAGAGGTTCAGGGCTATGTGTCCGGCGGCTGCGTGGAAGCGGCCGTGCGCGCAGAGGCCCTGGAGTGCCTGAAAGACGGACAGCCACGGATGCTGGATTATGGCGCGGGCAGTCCGGTTCTGGACATCCAGCTCACCTGCGGCGGCCGCATCGGGATTTTTGTACGGGCCGTGCCGGACCTTCCTGTCCATGTCGCAGCCCTCAGAGCGGCCCGGGAGAACCGCAAGACGGTCACGCTCCTGACCGATCTCAGCACAGGCAACATGCGGTTCTGCGAGGAGGCACACCCCACCGGAAACGAGGCAGGTCGCTTCTTCCGCCAGTATCTGCCGCCCTTGCGCCTGATCCTCTCTGGCGGGGATCCCATTACGCTTGCGATCCTGAGCCTGTCCGGCCTCATGGGACTCGAGACTATCCTGCTTCGGCCCTACGGCCCACCCGAACCGCCGCCCGGCCTCTCGCCAGCACGCTATATCCGCGGGAGTCTGGACGCCGCCCTTCCCACGCTCTCACTCGATCGGTGGACGGCCGTTTACAGCCTGACGCACGACGCTCTTTCGGACCTGACGCTCACTGCCCATGCCCTGAAATCCGAAGCATTCTGCGTCAGCATTCTCGGAAGTCGGCGCAAAATTCCGGGCCGGCTTGAAGCCCTCAGGGCAGCCGGGGTCCCGGAAGACGCATTCAGCCGCCTGCACCTGCCCGCAGGACTGGAGATCGGCGCCCGGACCCCGATGGAAATCGCGCTCTCCATCCTGACCCAGATGATCGCGACCCGTCCCCGATGAAACGCCATTCCGCCCTTCTTCTGGCTGCGGGGGGAAGCACCCGCCTCGGCCGCCCCAAACAGCTTCTGAGCATCGGCGGTATCCCTCTGGTGCGACATGTGGCCCGGCTCCTGCTGGCAACACGACCGGAGCATCTTGTTGTCGTGACGGGTGGTGCTGAAGCCGCGATACGACAAGCCCTTGCGGGTCTCGATGTTGTTCTGGTGCGGAATGAAGACTGGCAGACCGGCATGGCGTCATCGCTCAGATGCGGTCATCAGGCGCTCGCCGGGAGCAGCCTCCCGCTCCTGATCGCCGGAACGGACCAGCCCTGCCTGACCGAACGGCATCTTCATGATCTTCTGGAACAGGACGCCGACGGGAAAGATGTCATCACGTCTTATGGCGAAGACGGGCGGGGCATTCCGGTGCTGCTGAGCCCGGCAACACAGCAGCGTATCCAGAGCCTGCAGGGCGATACCGGCCTGCGGCAACTCTGGAAGAACACGCAGACTGCGCCGATCTGCGTCTGCGCACCCGAACTCGGCTTCGATATCGACACACCGGAGCAGCTTGATGCTGCGGTTCGTGCCGGCTGGATCGACCGGGACTGAAAAGCCGGGTCCTTACGAACCCGGCTGGCAGGCGTCAGGAAATACGGTGGATCCAGCCATGGACGTCGTTCGTCCGGCCGCCCTGCACATCCGTCAGGGCCTTCTTAAGCTGCTGCGAGACCGGGCCAGGCGTCTTGCCGTCACCAAACACGGCTTCACCCGTCGGACGCACGAATTTTCCGATCGGAGAAAGAACCGCCGCCGTGCCGCAGGCGAAGGCTTCCGTGTACTTGCCCGAAGCCGCGCCCGAGAAAAGCTCGTCGATATCGACCGGCTCTTCAAGCACCTCGATCCCCTGATCGGCGGCAAGCTGGATCAGGCTGTTGCGGGTAATGCCACGCAGGATGGTGCCACCCAGAGGCGGGGTGACAATCTTGCCATCCTTGCGAACGAACATCACGTTCATGCCGCCCATTTCCTCAACGAAGCGACGCTCCCGCGCATCAAGGAACAGAACCTGGTCGCAGCCCTTGTCCTTGGCTTCGGCCTGGGCAATCAGGCTGCCGGCATAGTTACCGCCACACTTGGCTTCACCCGTGCCACCGATGGCAGCGCGCGTGTAGTGTTCGGACACCCAGACGGAAACGCAGCCGGAGCTGAAATAGGCACCGACCGGGCACGCGATGACGATGAACAGGTATTCCGTCGCCGGCTTTACACCCAGGAACACTTCGTTGGAGATCATGAACGGACGCAGATAAAGGCTCTGTCCCTCACCGGACGGCACCCAATCCTGATCCACGCGTACCAGTTCATCCACGGCCTGAACGAACAGATCTTCCGGCAGTTCGGCCATGCCCATACGACGGGCGGACGCGGCAAAGCGCGATGCGTTGGCTTCGGGACGGAAGGTGGCGACATGGCCGTCCTTCTCACGATAAGCCTTCATGCCCTCGAAGATCTCCTGTCCGTAATGCAGGACCGTCGATGCCGGATCGATGCTCAGCGGGCGGCGTGGCGTGATCTTCGCATCATGCCAGCCCTTGTCAGCAGAGTAGCTGATGAGGGCCATGTGATCGGTGAAAACCCGCCCGAAAGCCGGGTTGGCGAGCAGTTCGGTCCGTTTGACGGGATCGGTCGGGGTTTGGGTCTTTTCAATGATGAAGGGCGTCATGGGGGAAACATCTTCCGCAGATTCTGGTCTCAAAAACAGCGGCTGCACTCTGCCATACATGCTTCCCGCTGGCGATACAGAAAGTTTGTTTCGTTTAGAATTTATTTATTGAAATTAAAATCTGTCATAGCGATGATTTTTGGTTTTTTATTCACAAGCAGGCGCATGGCCCCCGAAATCAGCCACAAAAAAACCCGGCCATTGCTGGCCGGGCTTTCCGCCGTTCGAAAAGGCTGAAAAAATCAGCGCTTCGAGAACTGGAAGGAACGACGTGCCTTCGCACGGCCGTACTTCTTACGCTCGACAATACGGCTGTCACGCGTCAGGAAGCCGGCAGCCTTCAGGATGCCACGCAGGCTCGGCTCGTAATACGTCAGTGCACGGGAGATACCGTGACGGACAGCACCAGCCTGACCGGACAGACCACCACCGGTCACCGTGCAGTACACGTCGAACTGGTTGTAGCGGTCGGAAATCAGGAACGGCTGCGTCAGAAGCATGCGCAGAACCGGACGGGCGAAATACGTCGTGACCGGACGGCCATTGACGATGATGTCACCCTTGCCAGGCTTGATCCACACGCGGGCCACGGCGTCCTTACGACGGCCGGTTGCGTAGGAACGGCCCTGGGCATCACGCTTGACTTCGTGAACCGGGGCAGCGTTAGAGGTAACGGCAGGAGCAACGCTCGCAAGGTCCTGCAGCGTGCCGGTGCGCTCTTGGGTCTCGGACATGATACAGGCCTTACGACTCGTGGGTTACGGTGTTTTTGCGGTTCATCGCAGCAACGTCCAGCTTGACAGGCTTCTGGCCGTCATGCGGATGCTCGGAACCGGCATAGACATACAGGTGCTTCATCTGGGCGCGCTGCAGAGGACCACGGGTGATCATGCGCTCGACGGCCTTCTCGACAACTTCACCCGGGTTCTTGCCCGTGAGACGCTGCGTGATGGTGCGCTCCTTGATACCGCCCGGGTGACCCGTGTGGTAGTGGAACAGCTTCTGGCCAACCTTGTTGCCCGTCAGAACGACCTTCTCGGCGTTGATGACGACGATGTTGTCGCCGCAATCAACGTGCGGGGTGAACTGCGGCTTGTGCTTTCCGCGCAGGCGGGTGGCGATGATGGTGGCGAGACGGCCGAGAACGAGCCCTTCGGCGTCGATCAGCACCCAGTTCTTCGTCACCTCCGCTGGCTTCAGCGAACGTGTGGTCTTCATTAGTGACATTCCAGCTTGGGGCACGACCCTCAGGCCGCACCGTGGATGGCGCTTGCAGCGAAAACGGTGCCCGAAAGCACCCTCTTCTCCGGCGAAGCGGATCAGGTGGGGCCTTATTGCTGTCCTCAGCGCGCGCGTCAAGCCCCGTTCACACATTGAATTATGTGATTCGCAGGAGTTTTCCGCCATTTTCAGCTATATGGTATCCCGTTACCGCAACAAAAGCGACGTCTGCATTGCCCCATGTCGCGACAATGGTATCCTGCCGCAACACAGACCGTTCGCGCCCGACGCCTGTGCGGGGCCGTTTCAGACAGGAACATCAACGTGAAAAGACCCTGGCTCACGGCGAGCCTGATTTCGGTAACGGCCGTGATCGGCATGGCCGGCGTTCACCACGAAGCCCACATGGAGCTGGTCCGCGGCCTTTCAAGCTTCCGCGCGGCTCTCCCGCCCGGGACGACATTCACTTATGGAAGTGCACACCCGGCCATTCTCTCGCTGGGCGCGACCCTGACCGACATCACCCTGCGGGATGGATCACTCACCCTGCGCGCTTCCCGGATGAAGCTGGGCCATCCCCGCCCGACGCCGGATGGTGGCCTCTCCATCCGTGCCGTCGAAGTCCGCGAACCGTTCCTTCAGACGCCGACGCAGATCATCCATGGCAGCGCGCTCAGCCTGCGCCAGCTGGTTCTGCCGCCCTCCCGGCCCGCAACGGAAGGCCATTCCCGAATCGATCCCGCACATATCGCTCTCGCGCACGGACAGATCGAGCAGCTTTCGGTCCAGAACCTCGTCCCCTCGCCTTCACCCGGCCCGATCAATGTACACAGCCTGTTTTCCGGTCGTCTCACGCTGGACAACTACGGCCCCGCCCTCGTCACGACGCTCCGCACCGAGGGCTCGACCATCGCGTACGAGCGGACCGTGCACGCCCCAGGTCAGGAGCCGCAGCTTGTCAGCGGACAGGCCAGTCTGGAGCGGCTTGACCTGAGGCAGAAGGATCTCGCCGCCCAGGTTGCAGCCCTGTGGGACCACCATCCCCTGCCGCCGCACATGGCCCCACCCGAGAGTTTTGCGGCCCGCAATTTCAGGCTGAGCATGACATCAGGCACAATCCGGCTCGATGAACTGCACGGCACGGGAACGCTGGAGAACCAGACTGCGACCATGACGCAGGATCTGAAGGGCTTCCATTTCCAGAGCGACGAAAAACTGCCCTTCCCGATCAACGGTGCCGGCGCGACCGCTCATTCTGTCCAGGTCTCGAATCTCGACGATCACACGTCCCAAACCAACGCATCCCTTACGGTCCCGGGTTTCATGACCCTGACGGCCAGCGCCCGGACCGTCCAGACGGATTTTGCGGAAGGCCATTCCTCACCGCAGCAGATGCTCCAGTCGACGGCCCTGCAGAACGTGACCTTCTCGCTGAAGGGAGACAGGCTTCTCGATACCGGTTTTGTCCTGTCCGCCCGGCAGGCCGGGAATGGCATGACGGCGGACCAACTCCGCCAGCAAGCAGCGCAAGTCTTGCAGACGGCCCTTTCCGTCAATCCGGCCCTGAGCGCGATTCCGGATTATGTCGCTAATCCGGCTGGCCGCACCCTGACGGTAACCTATGCTTCCGGAACGCCCGTCTCCCTCCGGGTCCTCAATGACGCCTTCTCTTCCCCGGCCTCGATGCTGGCATTTCTCGCTTCCCCCGATCTGAAGGCTTCCGCGCAATGACGACCGGAAACATCCCAGACCCGTCATCGCCTGCGAAAGGCCCGGTCTGCATCATCGGCGCCAGCGGCCGCTCAGGATCCGCGCTCTGCCGCGCGCTTCTGGCTGAAGGCCAGAAGATCATTGCCGTCGTGCGCAGCCAGGGCAATCTCGCGCCAGACATCGCAGAAGCCTGTCAGGCCGTGCGGATCGCTGACCTTACGGACAGCGCCACGCTGGCCTTGGCGTTCGAAGATGCGGCGGTTGTCGTCAACACGGCCCATGCGCGCCACCTGCCCGCCATTCTGGCCGCTACGAAAGCCCCCATCGTGGCGCTGGGAAGCACACGCAAATTCACGCGCTGGCCCGACGATCACGGACGAGGTGTTCTCGCAGGCGAAGCGGCCCTCAAGGACGACGGTCGCCCGTCGATCATCCTGCATCCGACCATGATTTATGGCGCTCAGGGCGAAGACAACGTGCAGCGGCTGGCGAAGCTGCTGGAACGTCTGCCCGTCATCCCGCTTCCTGGCGGCGGCCGTGCCCTCGTGCAGCCCATCGACCAGCGCGACGTTACGCGCTGTCTGGTCTCGGCCATACATCTGATCCAGAACGGAGACGTCACGGGGCCGGAGAGCATCGTGATCGCCGGTCCGACAGCGGTGGCTTACCGGACATTCGTACGCATGGTGCTGTATTTTGCGGGACTTGGCGGCCGTCCCATCGTCTCCCTGCCGGGATGGATGCTCATGGCGCTGTCTCATCTGACCCGGCATATCCGCAGACTGCCGCAGATCGCGCCGGAAGAAATCCGCCGCCTTCTGGAAGACAAGAATTTCGATGTCAGCTCGATGGAACAGCGTCTGGGCGTCACGCCCGTTCCGCTCGCCAACGGGCTGCACCATCTGTTTGGAAACCGAACCCACCAGAAACAGGAGCCCTGATCCGCGCAAGGATCAGGCCCTCCGGTCCGCATCAGTTCCGGGAATAGACGTCTTCGATCCGGACGATATCGTCTTCGCCCAGGTAAGGACCGGACTGCACCTCAATAAGGGTCAGCGGAATCCGCCCCGGATTCTCAAGCCGATGCACACAGCCCAGCGGCAGATAAATGCTCTCGTTTTCACGCACCATGATCTGCTCGGCATCACGGGTGACAACTGCCGTGCCCCCCACGACAACCCAGTGCTCGGCGCGGTGGAAATGCTTCTGTAGCGAGAGTTTCTGGCCTGGCTCAACCACGATCCGCTTGACCTGGAACCGGTCCGCTTGGATCAGGCTTTCATAGAAGCCCCACGGACGATACATGCGGTTATGGGCCACCGATTCCTTGCGCCCGGCCTTCTTCAGCCGGCTGACCATGTGCTTGACGTCCTGCGCCCGATCACGATGCGAGACCATGACGGCATCCTGCGTCACGACGACGATCAGATCTTCCACACCGGCGACCGTGGCCACGATTCCGTCCGAGCGGACATAGCAGTTGCGCGCGTCATCGAGGAAAACATCCCCGAACGTCGCATTGCCCGCTTCATCCTTGGACGTCAGCTCCCACAGCGCATCCCAGCTACCGATATCTGACCAGCCGAATGTTCCCGGCACCACGGCTGCACGTTTCGTCCGCTCGGCCACGGCATAATCCACGGAAATATCCGGTGCCTGACGGAAACTCGCATCGTCCAAGCGGTCGAAATCGAGGTCGCTCCGGCGGCCCCGGACGGCCTGCCCGACATGCTCGTGGATCGCAGGCTCGAAGGTCTGGATCTCGGAAAGGAAAACACCGGCCTGGGTGACGAACATGCCGGAATTCCACAGATACCGCCCATCACGGAAAAATGCTTCCGCCGTCACGGCATCCGGCTTCTCGACAAAACGCGAGACTTCATAAACGCCTGCAAGGCCAGAAAGGGGCGCACCACTCTCGATATAGCCATAGCCCGTCTCGACGCGTGTAGGCTTCATTCCGAACGTCACGATCCGTCCCTGGGCTGCTGCGGCAACAGCATGTTCAAGCGCGGAGTAGAGAGCTGCCTCATCGGTAATGGCCGCATCCGCAGCCATGATCCACAGAATGGCGTCCGGATCCGTCTCGGCTACCAGGAACGCGGCTGCAGCGATGGCCGGGGCGGAATTACGGCCCACGGGTTCGAGGACGATCCGGGCGTTTTCAACCCCGACATCCCGCAGCTGTTCCGCGACGATGAAGCGGTGCTCGGCATTACAGATCACGATCGGATCCGCCAGCCCTGCCCGCGCGCCGCGCAGCGCCGTTTCCTGGATCAGGGTATGTTTCGACAGGAGAGGCCAGAACTGCTTGGGGTAGCTGCTGCGCGAAACCGGCCACAGACGGCTGCCTGATCCACCGGAGAGAATGACTGGAACGATCTTCTGGGACATGGGGGCTTACGCTTTTTCATCCACAAGATGGGGGCCATACGGCTTCCCCGAAGGGGGCGCATCCTACATGAAGGTCGCGACCTTTCCAATTTCACCTCCAGGCCCCTTCCTGCTCTCAATAATGAACGGAGCATCAGAAAAGATGATTCCGGGAATCTGAAACATTGACTGTCAGCGCAAGCAGGTTTCCTTATCTTCGATGGGAATCAGCTTTACCCGCGGAGAAACAGACTCATGAAACAGAATATTTTCTCCTCCGGTATTCTTCTGGCGCTCCTGGGCTATGCCGCCTTTTCTATCAGCGATGCCTGCTCAAAAGGACTTGCGGGGCATCTGGATCCTTTTGAAGTCGCGTTTTCAGGCGGCGTCTTCGGATTCATTCTCCTGCCTTTCATTCGCCGCCCTGACGAACCCTATTCCGACATTTTCGCGACGACCCGCCCGGGGATGTGGATTCTGCGCGCGGTTTCGACATTCGTCTCGACGGCCGCGAGCGTCATGGCCTTCATGCTGCTGCCAATGCCAGAAGCCCTTTCGCTCATGTTCCTGATGCCCTTCTTCGTCACCATCATCTCCGTGACGATCCTCAAGGAAAAGGTCTCGTTCTGGACGTGGCTGTCCGTCGCGGTCGGATTTCTCGGTGTGCTGATCGTCCTGCGACCCGGCGCACGGACGTTCCATCTGGGCCATGCCTGCGCCATCGTCGCAGCCCTCGCCAATGCCAGCAGCGTCGTGGCCTACCGGCTGG
Source organism: Gluconobacter sp. R75690 (assembly GCF_015244525.1). NCBI lineage: Bacteria > Pseudomonadati > Pseudomonadota > Alphaproteobacteria > Acetobacterales > Acetobacteraceae > Gluconobacter > Gluconobacter sp. R75690. The sequence goes on from NZ_JABCQB010000005.1 coordinate 232,919, forward strand.
CGGGAGATGGGAGCGCCCGACTTTCATTGTTCGGATCAAGCCTGTTCGGCCCGCTGATCGGCGACGGACTGCTCATGATCGCCCATGCATCCTGGCCCCATGGCTGGAAAGTCTGGTCCATCCTGTTCGGCTACGGTTTTCTCGCCGCCCTGGGTCAGCTTTTCATGATGATGGCCACAGCCGTCGCCCCTGCGAACCGTGTGGCACTCCCGCAATACAGCCAGATGGTCTGGGCGGTGGCGTTCAGCTACCTGCTGTTCAAGCAGCCGCTCGACAACTGGACTTTCGTGGGGATCGTGATCGTCACGCTCTCGGGAATGCTGAACTGGATCCGCCAGAAACTGCGCTTCGAGCGCATGGCTCTGGAAGAACACTGGGAACACAGACATCACCAGAAGGCCGATGTTGCAAAACCCTGAAAGCTAACTCATTGATTTTCTTGAAAAAAGAAGCGCTGGGGCGAATGACGGGGATCGAACCCGCGACAACCGGTACCACAAACCGGCGCTCTACCAACTGAGCTACATCCGCCACACAGCGACGCATTCTCTAGAGGAAGGTTGGGGCTGTCGTCCAGTCCTTTGACGCAATTTTTTTTACGCCACGGATTTTTCTGGCAAACCCGTTCCGGCTCAGATTATCGGAGTGCCCCCGGTGACGGCAATCGTGGCGCCCGAGACGTAGCTGGCGTCATCACTGGCCAGGAAAACATATGCCCCGGCTAGTTCCGCGGGCTGCCCCGGACGCTTCATCGGCGTATCAGCGCCAAAGCGTTCCACGTGTTCGACATCCATGGTCGCAGGAATCAGCGGTGTCCAGATCGGGCCGGGAGCGACCACGTTGGAACGGATTCCCTTCTCACCCAGCAGCTGGGCCAGACCGCCGCTGAAGTTCTGGATGGCGCTCTTGGTTGCGGAATAGGCCAGAAGCTTCGGCTTGGGCTGATCGGCATTGACCGAAACCGTATGGATCAGCGCCCCACCCCGCGGCATGTGCGGCAGGGCCAGACGCGACAGGCGGAATGCAGAGCCGGCATTGATATCGAACGTCTTGTCCCATTCCTCCTCACTGACATCCGCCAGTGAGGACCGTTCAATCTGAAAGGCCGCGTTGTTCACGAGAATGTCGATCTGTCCGAACTCAGCGACCGTCCGGTCCACCAGTTCGGCGCAGACATCCCTATCCCGCAGGTCGCCGGGAACAAGGAGGGCGCGCCGTCCCGCCTTGCGGATCCAGGATTCGGTTTCACGGGCATCGTCCATTTCCTCAGGCAGGAACGACAGAACGACATCCACGCCTTCCCGCGCAAACGCGATCGCAACAGCCCGGCCGATACCGGAATCCCCACCCGTGATGATCGCGATCTTTCCGCGCAGACGGTCATGGCCGACATAGCTCTGCTCACCATGGTCGGGCTTCGGCGTCATGAGGGATGTCTGGCCGGGAATATGATCCTGATGCGGAGTGTTGAACGGCGGCGCGGGATAGTTGGGCATGATATGCTCCAGATGAAGGAAGGTCTGTTCCGTCCCAACGCAAAGACGTCGCCCACTGTTCAGTTCGCGCAGAGAACATCCCCCTCCGAAGCCCATTCCTTCCACTTCGGGTTCATTCCAGACCTTCAATCCTGAAGCAAGCCGGGTTACACTGTGTGCCTCATTGCCGCGCCGGGCCTGAATACGTCGCACCCTGTTCACGCCCTACGCTCAAGGATCTTTCATGACTCCCGCTCTCTATCGTCGCCAGTGGGCACAGAACCCGCTGCGCGAAGTGCTGGCCGGAATGGTCGGCACTTTTGCCCTCATTCCCGAGGTCATTGCCTTCTCCTATATCGCCGGCGTCTCCCCGGCCGTTTCGCTGTTCGCGTCCTTCGTCATTTCCGTCTCGATCGCCATTTTCGGTGGCCGCCCAGGCATGATTTCCGGCGCCGCGGGTTCGGTGGCTCTGGTCGCCGCACCGCTGGTTCACGCTCATGGCGTGCAGGCCATGCTGCTTGCGACGCTGGTGGCCGGTGCATTTCAGGTCGTCTTTGGGCTGCTGCGTCTTCAGGCCGTCATGCGGTTCGTGCCCGCCGAAGTTCGCACCGGCTTCGTCAACGCGCTGGCCATCATGATCTTTTCCGCACAGGTGCCGCAGATGCTGGGCGTGACCTGGCACACCTATGCGCTGATCGCGCTGGGCCTCGTCATCATCTACTTGCTGCCACGCCTGTCAGACGCCATCCCCTCGCCCCTGATCTGCATCGTTATTCTGACCGCTATCACGATGCTGCATCCGATGCCGGTTCATACGGTCTCGGATCTCGGCGATCTCCCGACCGGACTGCCCAGCCTGACCGTCCCGCATATCGCTCTGAACTGGGCTACATGGTCGGTCGTGCTGCCCTACGCGCTGGCCATGGCTGCCGTTGGTCTGCTGGAATCCATGATGACGGCCTCCGTTGTCGATGACATCACCGACACCCATGGTGACCAGCGCATGGAATGCACGGGGCTTGGTATTTCCAACATTCTCGTCGGCGCATTTGGCGGCATCGCGGGCTGCGGCATGATCGGTCAGACCGTCGGCAACCTGCGCTATGGTGGTCGCGGACGCCTGTCCACCTTCACGGCAGGCGCCTTCCTGCTGGCCCTCATGGTGCTGCTGCATCGCTGGGTCGGGCAGGTTCCGATGGCGGCCCTCGTCGCCATCATGATCATGGTTTCCGCCAGCACGTTCTCCTGGAGCAGCCTGCGCGATCTGACCCGCCATCCGCGCCTGTCCAGCCTGACCATGCTCGTCACCGTCGCCGTGGTTGTCATGACCCACGATCTGGCTGCAGGCGTGGCAGTTGGTGTCATGCTCTCGGGCGTATTCTTCGCCTGGCATGCCGCAAAGCTCCTGCGCGTCACAGAAGAGCGGTCGGGCGAGACACTGACATACCGGGCCTCCGGACAGGTCTTTTTCGCATCCGCAGACAGCCTGTCCGATGCCATCGACTACCATACGGATGCCAAAACCGTGGTTCTCGACCTCACCCATGCCCGTTTCTGGGACATCACCTCGGTGCAGGTTCTGGAAAAGATCATCGGCAAGCTCCAGTCTCACGGCCATACAGTCGAAGTCACGGGGCTTCATCACGACCAGCACGGCATCATCGCCACGCAGTCGAATGAGAGCCTGCTCGCACTGTAAGGCTCAGCGGGAGCTGAAATCGCAAAACCGTGCGGATGCCTGACTGTTATAATGGCATCCCCGAGCGATCCGGAGAGACGCGTTGCGCAGCATGATTGATTTCAGTTCCTGGCACAGCCTGCTGGCCACCCTGATCGGGCTGGCGCTTTTCACGCTGATCGGCGTCGGAATCCGGCTGCTGACGATGCTGACCATCCAGCAGCGCCGGGAGCGCATGAACCGCCAGATCAACGAGCGCCTCCGCGTGCTGATGGCCGCCTATCGCACACTGGGTGGTTCGTTCACCGGCACCCTGCTTGTGGATCCGACGCACAGGCGGGATCTGGGGCCTGACCAGATTTCCGGCTCGGATCGCAACCGCCGCATCCGCGATACCGTCGAAGCCGCGCTGTCCGACATCATCCTGCTTGGAACGGAAGAACAGGTCCGGCTGGCGGGCCGCGCAGCGGCGGAGCTTGTGGCCGGACGCCCTGTCCCTACCCATGATCTGGTGGTGTCCCTGCGCAATTTCATCCGCAAGGCCCTGGACCTTGAAAGCCTGCCCTCCGATCTCGTCTTGCCTGAACAGGGGCCTGCCCGCCCTTCCTCGAACGGCGGAAACAAGGGAGATGGCAAGGAAGGCGGAAAAGGCGGCGGCGGAGGGGGTGACGGGGGTGGAGGCATGGGTGTGCAGGGCGGAATGGACCCGGGCCTGCATCATTTGGAGACGGACAGCCACAGTCTGTAATTCCGTCCAATCTTTAATCTGACCGTAACCTGTCACCCATACCCCTGCCCCCGCACTGACGATAAGAAGAGGTCATGGAGCCGCCCCAACAGCCCCCATCAGCTTTAGCGCGCAAGAGCTCCCGCGACCACCGCGTGGATGCGCTGCGCGGCATCGCCCTGTTGATGATGCTCGTGGATCACGTTCCCGATGATCTGCTCAACCGCATCACCATCCGCAATTTCGGCTTCGCGGACGCGGCCGAGATCTTCGTCATGCTGGCGGGCTATGCGTCCTATCTGGCCTATGGGCGCCTGATCGACCGTCAGGGCTGGAAAACCGGCATCCATCGTATCCTGGCCCGATGCCTCAGACTGTATCTGTACCAAACCGGCATGACGCTGGTCTTCGTCTGGACCGTTCGCCAGTGGCGGCACTACCAACCGCTGCCCGAATACACGATCGAACCTCAGCTCGCGCACGGTTATAGCTGGCTGTGGCGCATCCTGACCTTCGACGCCTTGCCGAGCTATCTGAACATCCTGCCGCTTTATGTCGTGCTTCTGGCACTGTTTCCGGTGATCTACTGGCTTCTGAAGCGCAGTCTGTGGCTGCTTGTCGCTCTCAGCGTGGCTATCTGGGCCGTCGCCAATCTTGATCCCCATATCACCATCCCCAACTGGCTTGATCCCACGGGCTGGTATCTCAATCCGTTCGGCTGGCAGTTCCTGTACATTCTGGGAATTCTGGGTGCCGTCTGGGCCTCAAAAAACAACGGCGATCTGCCCTATCGTCCATGGGCCAAAGCCCTGTGTCTGGCCTATCTCGCCGGCGCTTTCGTGCTGTGTTTCCCATACGAATACTGGCACATGCCGTTCTTGAGGATTTTCCCCGCTCCACCCAATACGGGCAAATCCACGCTGGCCATCTGGCGCCTGCTGGACATCATGGCGATCTTCTATCTGGTGCAGTCTTCCAAGGCCCTGCGTCGCATTTCCGCCGACCGGGTAGGCCAGAGCCTGGCCCTGCTGGGCCGGAACTCACTGGAGGTGTTCGCCTGCAGCACGGTGCTGGACCTGCTGGGGCGGCTGATGTTCGCCAGCTTTGGCATTAATCTTTGGGAGCAGCTCGTCATGAACGTGGTCGGGCTCGGGCTGACCTATGCGCTGGCCGTGCCACTGGATCGCGCCCGCCAGCGCGCCAAAGCGGCCCGTGTCTCTTCAGGCGCGGCACCCGCGGTGCCAGCGCCCAGATAGAGGGTTTTCAGGCTTCCGGCGGCACAAGCCGATCCGGGTGAAGCAGTTCGAACCGCTCCAGATCCGCCGAAAAAAGACGGACCTGCACGTCCATCCCGTCTTCCCGGTCCGTCCGCCCGACCACTTCACCATGCTGGTAAAGCCAAGCCAGAGCCGCGCCGTCCGTGATCGGGAGACGGACATCAACGGATTTCATTGATCGCGTCAGATACTGGTCCAGGATCTCAAACAGATCCGGCAGCCCCTCGCCCGTGATGGCCGAGATCGCCACCGCGTTTTCACGCTTCGGCACGGCCTCGACACCGCCGACCAGATCGGCCTTGTTCAGCACTTCAATCGTGCGGTCCGGCCAGTGCGCATCGAGCATCCCGTCGCGCACCATGCCGTCCAGCACGTTAAGCACATCCGCGCGCTGGGCTACGCTGTCAGGATGTGAAATGTCACGCACATGGAGGATCACGTCGGCCTGCGCCACTTCTTCAAGCGTCGCACGGAAGGCCGCGATCAGTTCTGTTGGCAATTCGCTAATGAATCCCACCGTGTCCGACAGGATCACATTGCGGCCCGACGGCAGGCGCAACCCGCGCATGGTCGGGTCCAGCGTCGCGAAAAGCTGGTCCTGCGCATGGACTGACGCCCCGGTCAGAGCATTGAACAGCGTGGATTTTCCCGCATTGGTGTAGCCCACAAGGGCGACGACCGGGAACGGCACGCGCTTGCGGGAGTCACGATGCAGACCGCGGGTCCGCCGCACCTGCTCCAGCTCTTTCTTGATCTTGCCGATGCGCTCGGCCAGCATCCGGCGATCCGCTTCCATCTGCGTCTCGCCCGGGCCGCCAAGGAAGCCGAAACCACCGCGCTGACGCTCAAGATGGGTCCACAGCCGCACAAGCCGCGAGCGCTGGTATTCCAGATGGGCCAGCTCGACCTGAAGCACACCTTCACGGGTTGCCGCGCGCGCACCAAAGATATCCAGAATCAGCCCCGTCCGGTCCACAACTTTGCAGCCCAGAGCCTTTTCGAGATTGCGCTGCTGACCGGGAGACAGACGCGCATCAATGACGACCACATCCACGTTATCCAGCTTGACCGCCTCGGCCAGCTGCTCGACCTGACCGCTTCCCAGCAGGGTGGCAGGACGGCGCGCGCGCAGCAGAATGGCCGCCTGACGCACCACGACCAGCCCGATCGATGCCGTCAGCCCGACCGCTTCCTCAAGCCGCGCATCGGCCGCGCGGATTTCCTCCTGCGGTCCCGACTTCTCCCAGGGCAGGATGACGGCCGCACGGGTTGCGGGTTTTTTGGTGTCGAAACCGCTCAAAGTTCTTCTTCCACAAAATGGGACATGGCCGCCACCGGCATGATCGTGCTGACGGCGTGTTTGTAGACAAGCTGCACATGGCCATCACGACGGAGCAGCAGGGTGTGCGCATCGGACTGGGCAACGATGCCCTGAAGCTTCACGCCGTTGACCAGAAAGACGGTCACGGACGCTTCGGTTCTGCGCAGATGGTCGAGGAAAACCTCCTGCACGGCCCGGGAGCCGGCAGAAGAGGAAAGTTCTGAAGTCACGCTGTTAACAGTCGAGAGAAGGAAAAGGGAAAAAGAGGGTTCGACATCTCAGCCACTCACCGGGGTGGAAGATGCGGCATTGCGCTCTTCATTCGTCGTCACCCCAAGCTGCTTGAGCTTGCGGTGCAGCGCACTGCGCTCCATGCAGACGAAGCTGGCCGTCCGGCTGATATTGCCGCCAAACCGCATGAGCTGCACCTGAAGATACTGCGTCTCGAACAGGTCCCGCGCCTCACGCAGCGGCAGGCTCATGACATCCGCCCCGGAATTGAGACGCGTCATCGAGGGCGCACCCTGGCTGATGGTGGCCGGCAGCATGTCCGCCCGGATCGGATCGTTGCCCGTCCCCGGCATCATGATCAGCAGCCGCTCCATCAGATTGCGCAATTCACGCACATTGCCCGGCCATTCATAGGATTGCAGCGCGGCAAGCGCATCCACGGAAAGCTCCCGGACCGGAAGGCCGGAAGACTGCGCACAACGCTCCAGGAAGTGCCGCGCCAGACCGGGAATATCCTCGCGCCGTTCGCGCAGGGACGGAATGCGCAGAGGGACAACCGCAAGGCGGTAATACAGGTCTTCGCGGAACCGGTGCGCGGCGATCTCCGACTGGAGATCCCGGTTGGTGGTGGCGATGACACGGATGTCCACTTTCACCCGCGTATTGCCGCCCAGACGCTCGAATGTCTGGTCCTGAAGCGCACGGACGATCTTGCCCTGCGTCTCGGGCGGCATATCCGCGACCTCGTCCAGCAGAAGCGTCCCGCGATGGGCCCGCTCCAGCACGCCGCGGCGCATCGGCTGGCCGTCTTCGCCTTCAAGGCCGAAGAGTTCTTCCTCAAAGCGGTTCGGTGCCAGTGTTGCGCAGTTCAGGGCGATGAAGGGCCCTTCCGCACGGCGGGAGCGCGCATGGATCATGCGGGCTGCAACTTCCTTGCCCGATCCGGCCGGGCCGCTGATCAGCACGCGGGAATTGGTGGGGGCAACACGCTCGATCTGGGCGCGAACGGCCGAAATGACGGCGCCGTCCCCCGACAGCGTCGTCTCCGGACCGGCCCGCAGACGCAGTTCCGCATTTTCCCGCCGCAAACGCGCGGCTTCCAGCGCACGGCGCACCACGACCAGAAGCCGGTCCGACTGGAACGGCTTCTCGATGAAATCATAGGCCCCGAGCTTGAGGCTGGACACCGCCGTCTCGATGGTTCCATGACCCGAAATCATCAGCGTCGGCAGACCCGGCTCCTCGGTCTGGAAGATCTTGAGCAGCTCGATCCCGTCCAGCCGGGATCCCTGAAGCCAGATATCCAGAATCGCCAGCGACGGACAATGCGCACGGAAGAGTTCGAGCGCCTGATCTGAATTGGCGGCCGTGCGGGTCTTGTAGCCCTCGTCGTTCAGAATGCCCTCGATGAGAAACCGGATGTCCGGTTCGTCATCGACGATCAGGATCTCATGTTCCATCTGCTATCCTCATGGTCTGAAGGTCCATTCCGCCCAAAACATGGCTCTCCTGCTCCCATAACGGCAGGGACAGGGTGACACGCGTTCCCCGCTGCCTGGGCGAGGCGCCGCGGGACTGGTCTGGTTCCCGATCAGTGAGCTGAAGCATCCCGGAATGGTCCTCCATGATCTTCTTGACGATCGCAAGGCCGAGGCCGGTGCCCTTCGCCTTGTGGGTTACATAAGGCTCGGTCAGCCGGTGGCGTTCCACCGTCGGCAGGCCGATCCCGTCATCTTCTATGTCTAGCAGGACATGCCCGCCGTGAATGTGCAAGCCCACCACAATGTGTCCAATTGGCTGCACTACCTGTCCCGCTGGCTGCCCGGACGCATTTTCTCCCGGTTTTCCGCGGCCTGCCATACTAATGGCATCAGCGGCATTCTGCAGAAGGTTTGTCAGGGCCTGGCTGATAAGTCGCCGGTCACAGCGCACGATCGGCCCTGAAGGGGGCAGTCCACTCGTCTCGAACACGATTTCGGGATGAGCGTTCCGCTGGAGCACCAGCGCCTCCCGGCACAGGCGCGAGAAGTCTTCCGGCTGCATGACGGGCTGCGGCATCCGCGCAAACGCCGAGAACTCGTCAACCATGCGTCCGATATCGCCCACCTGCCGCACGATCGTGTCCACAAGCTGGGTATAGGTCTCGGGATCGGAGTGGATTTCCTTGAGGAATCGTCGCTTGAGACGCTCCGCAGCAAGCTGGATCGGGGTCAGAGGATTCTTGATCTCATGCGCCACACGCCGTGCCACATCCGCCCAGGCGGCCTTACGCTGTGCGGACTGAAGATCCGTGATGTCATCGAAGGTCACGACATAACCCGCGACGTCCTGCCCCCGCAGCTCCGCCACGACCCGCACGAGAAGCGTCCGCCCCGCCCCCGCCCCCGCGCCTTCACCCGGTCCACCCGGACGCTGCGCGCCCTCCGTGTCCACCTGGATTTCAGCGGTATGAACGCGTTCCGGCGCCATGCGCGCGGCTTCCAGAAGACCCGAGAACTCCGGAACCCGATCCGTCAGCTTCATCCCGATGGCCGGCTGGAGATCGCGCTGGAGCACGCTGGACGCCGCGCGATTGGGCAGTTCGATGACCTGCATCCGGTCCAGTCCGATCACACCAGCCGAAACGCCTGCCAGCACGGTCTCGGTAAAGCGCCGGCGCTCGTTAATCTGGTCATAGGCCTGCATCAGTTCGGAGCGCTGGCTTTCGAGCTGGTCCGTCATGCTGTTGAAGGCGCGGGACAGGCCCGTCACCTCATCGTCCTTGTCCTGCCCCGCATCGTCGGGGACGGGCACCCGCACCCCCAGGTCGCCCTTGGAAATCCGCTGAGCCGCCAGAATGAGCAACCCGAGCGGATTGGCGATACGGTTCGCCAGCGCCAGCCCCGTCAGCATCCCGACGGCCAGAACCAGCAGCCCCATCAGGGCGAAAATGACCGCGAACAGGACCTGCGTCTTGCCGCGATTGGTAATCAGCCGCTGGTAATCCGCCACCAGCGTATCCGTGCGGCGCATGTGTTCCACGACATCCGGATCGACCGGGCGCGTGATGACCAGCATGAGGCCCGAATTGCCCCCCAGCGCCACCACGGCGCGCACTTTCCGCTGATCCGGACGGTCAAGAATGACCGCCTCGCCATGCTGGGCCAGTTCGACGACCGATTTAGGCGGCAGAGGTGGCGCCGTCGTCATATCCGCGTCGCTGCCCAGAAGACCGCCGACCGCCAGAACCTTGTAGGTCAGCGGATCGAATACCTCTGCATCCGTCAGGCCACGCTCGGTGACTTCATCGTCCAGGAATTCCTGAAGACGTGCGGGGTCGTGGAAAAGATCAGTCCCACGCGAGAACAGCTCATCGTTCTGGACGGTGATCAGTGTGTTCGCGAGCGCGAAAGCCTCTGTCCGGGCATTGTCATTGTGTTCGCGCAGATATCCGACCGCGACCGAACGCGCTTCGTTCAGCGCATCGTTCACGCGGTTGGAGAACCAGATTTCCACGCCATAATGGAAGAACAGCGTCGCCACCGCCCCCACCACGATGGTCGGCGCAACCGCCACGATGCCGAACAGTGTAATAAGCCGCACATGCAGGCGCGCACCCGCCAGACCGAGCCTGCGTTCGGCCAGCATCCGCCCGATTTGCACCACGGCCGCCGCCGCGATCAGCATGAGCATGATGAAGTCGAGCAGGAAAACGATCGCCTGCACCTGCGGACGATGCGCCAGAGACATGCCCCCCGACAGTACGACGAACGTCGCAAAGGCGAGCACGAGCGCCATGACTGTCAGAAGAACCGCCCCATTGGCACTCGTCAGCCTTGCAAACAGGCGCCTCAGGGAAGGAAGTCTCACTCGTCGATGCCTTTCGGGATCGTGATGTCCAGTTCACGGATGCGCTTGCGCAGGGTGTTGCGGTTTACACCCAGAATGGCGGCAGCGCGCAACTGGTTGCCGCAGGTCCGGCGCAGAACCATCGTGATCAGCGGCCGCTCGACCTCACCCACCACACACGCATGCAGATCGCCCGCCCCGTTTTCCAGATCGCCCTCAAGATATTCAGCAAGCGGCCGTTCCAGCGCGCGTTCCAGCCCGCGGGGACGCGCCGTGCCCGTACCTGCCGCCAGGCGACAGACCGCGCTGATCCGCTCCGGCCCCAGCCGCTGGGCAGAGGGCAGCGCCAACAGCCAGCGATGCAGGGCAGCGGACAGACCTCCCTGCCGGAGCAGAAGAACAGGATCATGACGGCTCCCCGCGATCACACGCAGATCCGTCTCATCCTGGGCCAGCCAGTCCATGAACCGATCCTGCATCAGCGGGCACAGACAGTCGATCTCATCCAGCAGCAGCGTTCCGCCCTGCGCCTGCTGGATCCAGCCGGCCTCGCCGTTTCCAAAGAGCGCCGCTTCACGGAGCGCACGCGGCGTCGCGGTCAAGGCTGCAATCACGAACGGATTTTGTGCCCGCGGGCTGTGACTGTGAAGCCGCCGGGCGACATCCTGCCGGTCCAGCCGGGACGCTCCATACAGAAAAACCGGATGGCAGCCCTGCTCGACCAGACCTGAAGCGGACTGTTCCGTCATGGCTGCCATGGAAGCGCGGGGCGGCTCACGCCCTCACGCCGCTTCACGCGTGCCGTCGCGGCTCAGACTGCCCGTCGGGCCGGCCTCACGGTTGCGAACGACACCGGCATCGATATGACGGTCATAGAATGCCGTGAGCAGCGCAATGGCCTCGGCGGCGCTTTCCACACCATTGATGGTGGAACGGAACGTCGCAGAGCCCGGCAGCCCGGCGGAGTACCAGGAGACATGCTTGCGCGCGAGACGCAGGCCCGGCCGCTCACCGAAATGATCGAGCATCATCCGGTAATGCCGCAGGGCGATTTCTTTTTCGGTCGCCAGATCTGGGTCCGGCACGTCTTCGCCGGTCCGCAGGGACTGCGCCACCTGCGCTGTAAACCACGGCCGCCCGTAACAGCCGCGCCCGATCATGACACCATCGGACTGAGACTGATGCAGCGCCTCACGTGCGTCGCGGATGGTGTTGATATCGCCATTGACGATGACCGGAAGTGACACCGCGTCCTTCACCGTTTTGACGAAATGCCAGTCCGCCGTGCCATTATAGAACATCTGCCGCGTGCGACCATGGACCGTCACAAGCCGGATGCCGCTCTCTTCCGCGATTTTCGCCAGACGTGGTGCATTAAGAGAATTGTGGTCCCAGCCCATGCGCATCTTGAGCGTCACCGGCACATTCACCGCCCGCGCCGTCGCTTCGAGCAGCTTTCCGGCCAGAACCTCGTCCCGCATCAGCGCCGATCCGGCCATCTGCCCAATCGCGACTTTCTTCACCGGGCAGCCGAAATTGATGTCGATGAGGTTCGCGCCCCCATCCACCGAAATCTTCGCAGCCTGCGCCATGGCTTCGGGATCACATCCGGCAAGCTGGACCGCATTCGGCCCGCGCTCGGCCATCCGCGCCATGCGCATGGTGTTTTCATTCTCGCGGATCATCGCCCAGGAGGCGATCATTTCCGACACGACAAGCCCTGCCCCGAGATCGCGGGCAAGCTGACGGAACGGCAGGTCCGTGACACCCGAGAGCGGAGCAAGGATCACCGGATCCTCGATCACTACGCCCTGCCCCAGGTCGATGGGTTTCAGGACACGGTTCGGGGGTGCTGCGGCAGGTGCATCAGGGGCGGCGTAAGGAGCGGAAGCAGTCATGGCACGATCAATTTAGCGGCCCGTCTCCGCAAGCGCAAACGCTCCTTTGCACGCAACCCCGCCCCCTGTCCGTGCGCTATTCCTCCGACAGTCTTCACGCCACTTCCACCATCCCTTCATGGAGAAGAGCATGCCGCACATTACGACCAGCGACGGAACACGTATCCATTACGAGGAACAGGGACACGGACGTCCTCTCGTCATGCTGCATGGCTGGACGTTCTCGGGACGCTTCTTCCACCGCAATGTCGGGCCGATCTCGGAACAGGCCCGCGTCATCACCGTGGATCTGCGGGGACATGGACGCTCTGAAAAGCCGCAGCACGGCTATCGCATCGCCCGCCTGGCTGCTGATCTGCGGGATCTGCTCGTCGCGCTGAACCTTCAGGACGTCACGGTTCTGGGCTGGTCGATCGGCTGTCCGATCATCTGGGCGTATCTGGAGCTGTTCGGCTCAGAGCGCATCCGCAACGCCATCTTCGTCCAGCAGACCCCGAAGCAGTATTATTCGGCTGACTGGAAGCTCGGCCACGCCACCTGTTTCGATCAGGCCGGGCTGACGGCCGTGCAGCAGCAGCTCACGCTGACACCGGACGAGTTCGACAGAGGCAATCTGGAAAGCTGCATCTGCCACCCCCTGCCCGAAGACGAGAAAGCGCTCCTGCTCCGGGAAATGGCGCAAAGTCCCGCTCATGCCCGAAGCGCAATGATGGCGGACCACACCACTCAGGACTGGCGCGACGTCCTGCCCCGCTTCACGCTCCCCGCCCTCATGATGATCGCCCGCAAGGACAAAGTTCTGAATCCGGACGGCCCCGCCTGGGTGGCGCAGCACATGCCCAACTGCACCGGCGTGGAATTCGAGGACAGCGCGCACATGGTCTTTCTCGACGAGACCGAAAAGTTCACCCGCACCGTTCTCGACTTCCTGAAGAGGTGATCCCATGACGAAACTCCCCTTCCCTTTCGGCATGAACGAATTCACGACCCAGCCCTGGTCGTTCGAGGAAGACGTGGCGCGTTACCGCGATCTCGGCGTAGATGCGATCGAGATCTGTGAAGCCAAGCTCGATCCGGACCGCATTGAGGAGCAGATGCGCCTCGTCAGGGAGAGCGGGCTGAGCGTCAGTGCGGTCCAGCCTCTGGTCCGGACCTTCTTCGGAAGCGCGATGGTCCCCGAACCTGAAGCGACTGAAGCCCGTGTCAAACGTCTTGCCCACAGCCTGAAAACGCTCGCGCCTCATGTCCCCGGCAGCGTCTTTGTGACCAATACCGGGGCGCCACCAAAGGGTAACATGCGCCGTACCATGGACGAGACGGTGCGTTACCTGAAGGAACTCTGTCCCCTTGCCGAGGATCTGGGTGTTTCCCTGTCGCTGGAGCCGCTCAACCCGACCTCGGTGAACACCGAAAGCGCCATCTGGACCATAGAGCAGGCCATGGACATCATTGACGACGTCGGCCATTCGGCGATGGGTCTGTGTCTGGATTACTGGAACATCTGGCAGCAGAAGGACGTCTGTGCGGCTATCCGCGCTGCGGGAAGCAAAATCAACGTCCTGCAGGTCAGCGACTGGCGCACGCCCTATTCCGCCGCCGACCGCCTGATCCCCGGCGATGGCTGCATTCCGCTTCATGAAATGCTGCATGCCACATGGGACGCAGGCTTCCGGGGCGCCTGCACGGTCGAGATCTTTTCGTCAGACGTGCCGGACAGCCTTTATGACCGTGATCTGGGCGACGTCATCCGCTTCTGCCGGGAGGGGCTGGATCAGGCCTGGCGTGGCGACGCCTGATTTTCAGTCAATCGGGCCGATTTCCTGACGGTGCCGTTTCAGACCATCCTGCGTGATCACGAAACGCCCGTCATCGCGCAGTTTTGACAGGCCGAGCCGTTCCAGCCGCTCAAGACAGGGCTGGTCTTTCAGCCCTGTCGGCCGGCCAGTCGAGGCACACAGCAAAAGCCGGTGCAGCGTCGAACGGCAGCATGTCTCCAGATAAGGTTCATCATAGGATTCAGAGGCAGGAGCATTGGACATGAGTTCGCGTCTATCGTGTCCCCGCGCCACCGCCAAGACAAAACGCCATCAGGCCTAGTCCGACGATGGGAACCTGAAGGCGCGACGCTGATGCGTCACACCACGGATTAGGGTATGGAAACGACTCATGATCGATCTCGGAACGCTCGTCACTCCGCTCCTGCACCGCTTCGACACCGAAACGGCGCACGAACTCGCCATTCACTCCCTTGCCCTCGGCCTTGGCGGCCAGGCGTCAAAGGATGTGCCAGCCCTCTCGACCCGCACGCTCGGCCTGCGTTTTCCCAACCCGATCGGCCTGGCCGCCGGGTTCGACAAGGATGCCCGCGCCATCCGTCCGCTGGCAAAGCTGGGCTTCGGCCATATCGAGGCCGGGACCGTGACGCCCCGCCCCCAGCCCGGCAATCCCGGCCCCCGCCTGTTCCGGCTGGTCGAAGATGGTGCGATCATCAATCGCATGGGCTTCAATGGCTGCGGCGTGGACCGCTTCTGCCGCCGTCTCGCCCGGTTGCACCGCCCGATGCCCAATGGCAGGATGCGCGGCCCGACCGTCCCGCTGGGCGTGAATATCGGGATCAACAAGACCGGCTCCGACCCGCTGCGCGACTATCCGGACCTCGTGGCCCGCGTGCGCCCTTATGCCGATTACATCACGATGAACCTGTCCTCGCCCAACACGCCGGGTCTGCGGGATCTCCAGTCGGCAACGATGCTGAAAGAGCTTCTGGACGCCATTAATACGCGCAATCCGGAGCGCCCGCCGCTTCTGGTCAAGCTCGCGCCCGATCTGGATGACAGCTCCTACGAGCCGATCCTGGAAGCCGCGATCGAAGGCGGCGCGCAGGGCCTGATCCTGACCAACACGACCATCGCCCGTCCTGCAACCCTGCGTGACCCGGCAGCCCGCGAAAGCGGTGGCCTCTCCGGCCGCCCCCTCGCCCCGCGTTCGCGTGATGTCCTGCGGATCGTCTCGGGGCTGAACAAGGGCCGTCTTGCGCTGATTTCGTGTGGCGGCATCGAGACCGGCGAAGACATCCTCGCCCGCATCCGCATGGGTGCGGATATGGTACAGATCTATTCGTCCTTCGTACTGCAAGGCCCTGGCATCCTGACCCGCATGAAGACGGAACTGCTCGAAGCCATGCGCCGCGACGGGTTCGAGACGATCGCCGATGCCCATGGCATTGACCGGCCGAACTGACGGACTGGTAAGTTCCCGTCTCAGGGCATCTTTCCCTTTGGGGGAAGGTGCCCTTTTCGTATCCATCCGTCCCGCGCAATGAAGCGCTCCAGGGCGGAAATCGAACCCCTGCGGCCGCAAGCCGTTGAAAACCCCATCAAGACACTGGACGGAACACCTTCGCATGACCACACGGCCTCCCGCGCGCGCCTTTTCACATCTCCGCAGCCCGCGCCCCGGAACGACCTGTGGATCCATGCTGGGCGCGCTGTTCCTCGTTTTCGGTCTGTTCTGCGCAGGTGTAACGACACCTCCTGCGCTGGCAGCAGCGGCGCAGACGGCGGCGGCCCCGATCAAGGACGCGCCCAAAGATGCCGACAACACCCAGCAGTCAGATCCCGCCAATTCCGGCCTTGGTTGGAACGCCGTGTCCGCCTCCATCAGCCGTCAGCTCGATGACAGCGCCGCTGTGCTGCAGCAGGTTTTCGCGACGCTGAACCGCAAGGACGTCAATACGGGCAATAACGAACTCGACGCCCTGTCGGCCCAGATCCAGAAGGTCCAGCAGAACACGCAGGACGCGGTCACACAGATCCAGTCCTATGACAGCATCACCGAATCCTTCCTGAAAATCCTTGGCCCGAAGGCTGCGGAAAACGAGGACGCGTCCGTCACCGCACAACGCCAGCGGATGCAGCAGAACTCGCAGTCCGTGAAATCGGCACTGATGCGGGCCAAGCTCTATAATCTTCAGGCCCAGCAGCTCAACACGGCCATCAATGCACGGCGCACACGCCTGCAACACGCGGCCCTGTCCGAACGGACGGTCTCGCCGCTCGCCCCGCGCTTCTGGAACACACTCCTGACCGAGCGCGCGGAGAACCGCTATTCGCTCCATGCGGGAGGCGTGCTGTCCGACTGGCTCTATCTCCTGATCGGCTGCGCGATCACCTTCGCGACCATCGGCCTCAGTTCGCCGCTGATTCTACGTCTGCTCAAACGCTGCGGTGCCCATTTCCGTCCCGCTACCGAAGACAGCGTGAAGGAAGCCCTCTCAGGCAGCATCATCGCCATCACGCTTAACGGCGCGCTCGAGGCCCTACTCGCAACACTCGTCTGGTTCATCTGGGCGGCGGCAGCCCTTCCCGACGGGGGCGGCCCGATCGGTGCGATCATTGGCGAGACCGTCCCTGTCTGTGGCTTCATCATCGGCGCCGGCCTGCCGATTTTCGGGCGCAGCGGCGTTCTCGCACAGGGCAATCCGGGCGAACGCAAGGCGTTGCGGGGCGTGGACTGGATCCTTGCCATCAGCGTCCTTCTGCTGGACCTGCTGCGGGCCTTTCAGGCTCAGGATGCCTTTGGCCAGACGCTTCAGCTCCTGCTGGAAATCGCGTTCTCGATCGCCATTGGTCTGTGTGCCGTGGACACATTCCGCAGGCTTGGCAACCAGAACGATACCCGCGGTTTCGCACCTTCCGCGCTGGGTGTTTCCAGCCTGCTGCTGGCGGTGACGGTCATTTCCATCCTGCTGGGCTATGTGGCTTTCGCCTTCACGCTCAATGGCTGGCTGCTCTCGTTGGGTACGGGTGTTGCCATTGTGACGCTTCTGGGCCTGTGCTGGCGCGACGTACTGGACCGGCTGTTTTCGGAAGGCGGATTCTTCAGCCTGCGCCTGGTCCAGCTCGGCCTGACACAGCGCCGCCTGTCACAGATTGGCGTGATCCTCTCGGGGCTCGGCAACGTCCTGCTCCTGCTGCTCCTGTTCTCCATCGCACAGACAGATGGCAGCTTCAGCGTCGCTGACATCACGAACCGGCTCTGGCTGCTGTTCGTCGGCAATACCATCCACGGCGTGAAGATCTCGCTCGATACCGTGGTGCTGGCCATCGTTCTGCTGGTGGTAGCCTATTACGCGATCCGTCAGACGCGCGGCTGGCTGCGGGACCGCTTCTTCCCTACCACGCGCCTCGATATCGGCAGTCGCACCTCAATCCTCAGCATCTTCACCTACTGCGCCTGGATCCTCGTCGGCCTCGGCATCCTGTCCATCGCCGGTGTCTCGGTCCAGAACCTGACCTGGGTGGTCAGCGCACTCTCGGTCGGTATTGGTTTCGGCCTGCAATCCATCGTGCAGAACTTCGTCTCCGGCGTGATCCTGATGGCGGAACGCCCCGTTCGCGTCGGCGATATGGTCGAAATCGCCGGCACGCGCGGTGACGTCAAACGCATCAGCATCCGCGCCACCGATATCGGCCTGAGCGATGGCTCGACCATGATCGTCCCGAACTCCCAGTTTATCACGACCAGCATCAAGAATGCGACGCTAAGCGGTGCCACCGGCGTCCTGACCCTGACGTTCAAGATCCCGCTGACGACGGATCCCGAAAAGGCAAAGGCCATGCTGCTGGAAGTCGCGGCCCATCGCGACGAAGTCCTCGCAACGCCCTCGCCGAAAGTCCGGGTCAGTGCGATTGCCGATGATAGTCTGACCATGACCCTGAGCGTCGCCCTCATCTCGGCCCGTGACGGCGGCAGTGTGCAGGACGCCATTCTTTTTGACGTCTTCCGCCGTTTCCATGCCGAGGACGTCGCCATCACAACAGCCTGATCGGAAAATACTGACCGGGACTCCGCGCAATACTCGATTTCCAGACGGACTGGTCCTAAGGTCAGTTCGTCCAGAGAGGCCAGGATCCAGACCGATGCCATCCCCGACACAGATTTCCGGAGACAAGACGCCGGGTCAGGTTTTTCACCTGCCTGTCCGCTCCAAGACGCTCTCCATGGCGGAAGCCGCGGTTCATCTCGGGCTGCCGGAACGTCGGATGAAGCTGCTCGCCATGCTCGGCACGGGACCGGCACGTACGCAGGCACCGGATGGGAAAATCGCGTATCGCCGCGAGGATCTGGAACTCTATCTCACAGCCCTGCACGAAAAGGCTGATATCTCCGGCACGGAAATGATGCGCCGCCGCGCCCAGGCCGCGGCCAGCCGTCAGCGGGCGCTGGAACTCGTCCAGATCGGCAGCAAAACGGGCTTTCCCGATCCTGATCCGTTCATGATGCTGGCCACTGGCGCAGATGCGCGACAGCACGCCTGCTTTTTTGTCATCAAGGTCATGGCGCTGTTCGGACTGATCATGCTCTGCATCTCGTCCACCCCGCTGCTCCGGGCGCATTTCAACTGACGGGCCATTCCCGCCCGTCAGCTGACAGTTCTTACTCAAAACCGCAGAGCACGGCCTTTCCAATACCCTTGCCGCTTTCGAGCAGTTCATGCGCCCGGCGCAGATTGGCAATGGTGATCGGCCCCAGCATCTCATGCAGGGTCGTCTTCAGAAGACCGGCATCCACAAGCGATGCCACCTGCGCCAGAATCCTGCCCTGTGCGGGCATGTCCGGCGTCTCGAACATCGGACGTGCGAACATGTATTCCCAATGGACGGAGAGGGCTTTGCGCTTGAAGGGCATGATGTCGAACTCGCCCGGATCGTCGATCAGGGCCAGCGCCCCCTGCGGCGCGAGAGAGCGCACGATTGCATCCCTGTGCTCGCCGGATGCGGTCAGACCAGCCACATAGCGCACCTGCGGAATTCCGATCCGTGCCAGTTCCTGATCGAGCGGCCGACGATGATCGATGACGTGGTGGGCGCCCATCTCACGGCACCAGTCCGTCGTCTCCGGACGCGATGCCGTAGCAATGACCGTCAGCCCCGTCAGACGGCGCGCGATCTGCGTCAGGATCGAACCCACGCCACCGGCACCGCCGATGATCATGATCGCATCCGGATTGTCCATCTCACCCAGCCGCACGCCCAGCCGGTCGAACAGCAATTCCCAGGCCGTAAGCGCAGTCAATGGCAAGGCTGCGGTTTCGGCATCGGACAGGCTTTTCGGAGCCAGCGCGATCAGGCGTTCATCGACAGCCTGAAACCGCGCGTCGCTCCCCTGCCGGTTGGCAGTGCCTGCATAGAAAACGCGATCCCCGGCCCGGAACCCCCGGACCTGACCACCCGTCGCAACAACAGTTCCGACCGCGTCATATCCCAGAACCCGTGGCTCATCACCCGGCGGGTCCATCGACCGCAGCTTGGTATCGACAGGATTGACCGAAACTGCCCGGATTTCCACAACGACATCCCGCGGCCCCGGAACAGGGGTCGGAATGTCGAGTTCGACCAGCGCATCGGTCTCGTCCATGCGGGTCGCGCGTCTGTGCCCAAAAGCTTTCATGGGAGAAATCTCCTAACCCAGAATGAGCGCTGCCAGAGAGGTCAGCCGTGACGGTCCATCAGCATGTTCGTCACCGCAGCCTTGAATGGCAGCAGACGGTTGGCCACTGCCAGCCCGGCCCGCCGCGCCATCAGGAACGGTGGTTCATCGCGCGTATAAACCGTCGCGATCGCATTGGTCGCGGCAAAGAGCGGCGCCGTTGCCAGGCGATGCGTGCGTTCGAAACGCGACAGAACAGACGGATCGCCCGCATCACCCGGACCATCGGCAATCGCCCGCGCCAGAACTTCCTGACCCTTCAGGCCCAGATTGAACCCGTGCGCCGTAATCGGATGCATGCCCACGGCCGCATCACCAATCAGCGCCAGACGGGGCGCCTGGAAACGGTGCGCATAGACCGCCTTGAGCGGATAGACGCAGCGTGCGCTTTCCAGCGTCATCTGCCCCATGCGTCCCTGCGTCCGGGCCGTGATGTCCTCGCTGAAAGCCTTGCCATCAAGCGCCTTGAGGCGCGCGATTTCATCCGGCTCCAGCGTCAGAACCAGCGACGAGCATGATCCCGGCCGGTCGTCAGGTGCGACGGGCAGAAGGGCAATCGTCTGTCCTTCGTCAAACCACTGAAGCGCCGTATTGGCATGAGGCTCCGGGTGCCGCATGCGGCAGACCATGATGTTGCGCTGGAAATCATGCACGATCGCACCAATCTCCGCTTCGGCCCGCAGGCGCGAAAACCGCCCATCCGCCGCAACCAGAAGATCCGCCTCGATCCGCTCTCCATTTGCCAATACAACACCAGCCGATCGGGTATCATGCCACGAACTGGCAATGCCTTCCCCGGCTCGGACGTCCACGCCCGGCGTCCGCAAAGCGACACGATACAGGGCACGGCGGATCAGGTGGTTTGCCACCATGTGCCCCAGTGCATCGGGACCATCGGAAGGTGCATCGAACAGAAGCGGCGGGCTGCCGGACTTTCCTGTCTCAATGCGCGCCGTATACATCGGGCAGATATTACCGGCGGGGATCTCATCCCACGCGCCAACACTCTTCAGCCATTCCGATGCATGATGCGTCAGCGCGATTTCACGACCATCAAACGGAGGATCAACCAGCACGTCCATCGGCGACCGCTCGACCACACAGGCTTTCCGGCCATCGCGTCCAAGCGAAATAGCGCAGGCCAGACCGACAGGGCCGCCGCCCGCAACAATGACGTCGTAACGCATCAGCTCAACCGGCGTCCGCGGCGAACGTGATGGCATCCCCTTTCCAGACGGCCATGTAATCATCGATCTCGGGCCGCTTGCGCTCGTCCGAATGCTTGGCAGGCGTTCCGACGAACAGGAAACCGGCCAGACGATGCGGCTCGGGCAGACCCAGCGACTCAAGAAGCACGCGGTCCTCACAGAACGGCCCCGTCACCCACATGCCGCCGAATCCGGCAGCATGCAGCGCGTTCAGGACGTTCATCGCCCCTGCCGCCACAGCCATTTCCTGCTCGATCACCGGGATCTTTCCCTCCGGCTGCAGATGCATGCCCAGAGCAATAATCATCGGCATGTTGGCAAAGCGGTGATGGCGCTTGGTCTTCTTGGCTTCTGGCGCGTCAGGCTCCTGCCGACCCATCGCTTCCACCACGATATCGGCAAACGCCTCGCGGTGCTTCCCCTTGATCACCGTATAGCGCCAGGGGCGCATCTTGCCGTGATCCGGAGCCCGCAGGCCAGCGGACAGGATGGTTCGGAGCTCATCCCCCTTCGGCGGGGGCTCGACGAGATGGTCCGTCGAAGCGCGGGAGAGAAGGACGTCGAGGGGGGAATGATGATGTGCCATAATAAGGAAATATGGCCCGATCTCCTCTCTCCGCCAAGGGCAATTTCCAGACTCCGCCATTCTCAAGGAATAGTGACGCTCCCTCGTGCCGGTCGATACGGTTCGGCATCCTCTCCATCCCGGATTTTCTCCCTGTCTGCCAACGTATTTTGCAGACATCTTTGCCAGACAGCGTGGAAATCCGCGTCGTGCTGGTGTAGCAGGAAGAACATGAACGAAAGCCGCCACGCCCGCCTGCATCGCGCCACCAGCGAAACCGACATCACTCTTGCCCTCACGCTCGACGGCCAGGGCCGCTCCGACGTGGACAGCGGCATCGGTTTCTTCGACCACATGCTGACGGCACTCGCCAGGCATGGTGGTTTTGACCTTGAGCTGAAAGCCAAGGGCGATCTGCATATTGACGGCCATCACACCGTCGAGGATGTCGGCATCGTCTTCGGACAGGCCTTCCGTCAGGCTATCGGTGACAAACGCGGCATCGAGCGCTTCGGCCATGCCCTCGTGCCGCTCGACGAAGCCCTGTGCGAGGCGGTCGTCGATATTTCCGGCCGACCCTATCTTGCCTGGAACGTCGTCTTTCCGCGTGAGAAGATCGGCACGATGGACACGGAGCTGTTTGAAGAGTTCTTCCGCGCCTTCGCCATGTCCGCCCATATCGCCCTGCACCTGACCTGCAAGGCGGGCACCAATGCCCACCACATCGCCGAAAGCGGCTTCAAGGCCGTTGCCCGTGCTCTGAAGGTTGCCGTCTCGCATGATCCCCGCTCGGCTGGCGCCATTCCCTCCACCAAAGGCGTGCTGTGAAGCTCTACATTCCCTGCACGAAACCGGACGCCCCCGGACCGCAGATGCCTGTCATGGTGCAGGACGGGTTTTCATGGCGCGTCCTGTTCTTCGGCTGGTTTGGCCTTCTGACCTATGGCGCATGGATCTCCGCCCTGCTGGCCGCAGCCGCCACCATGGTCACGCTACATGTTTTCATGGGCTTCTGGTCCCGGCTTGACCTAATCGTGGCCATCCATGCCGTTCTCGCCAGCTTCACGGCTGAGATCCGCCTGTGGGAACAGCGACTGAACGGCCGCGTTACCAGCACGCCGATCGCGGCACCCAGCCGGGACATCGCACTTCTGCGCTGGATGGACCAGCAGCACTACGCCGTCCCTTACGGCAGCACATCTCCGGAGTTTCCATGCGCGTCGTCGTAATTGACTACAATGGCGGCAATCTCGCCTCGGCCGCACAGGCAGCCCGCAAGGCCGCTACCCGCAAGGGGATTGAAGCCGACGTCGTCATCTCCCGCGACGCGACCGACATCCTGAATGCCGACCGCCTGATCCTCCCCGGACAGGGCGCTTTCGCCGACTGCGCACAAGGCCTTGGCCCCGAACTGCGCAACATGCTCGAAACTGCCACCGCTAATGGCACCCCATTCCTCGGTATCTGCGTAGGCATGCAGCTTATGTGCGAATACGGTCTCGAACATGGCCGCACTGAGGGTCTGGGCTGGATTTCTGGCAATATCCGCCGCATGGACGAGGCCGCAAATGCCGGGCTGCGCTTGCCGCATATGGGCTGGAACACGCTCGACTTCACGCCTGGTGCGCATCTGCTGACGGATGGCCTCACGCCCGGCAATCATGGCTATTTCGTCCATTCCTATGCGCTGCATGACGGTGCGGACAGCGATCTGGTCGCAACCGCGCAATATGGCACGCAGGTTCCGGCCATCGTCGCACGCGGCAACCGCTGCGGCACGCAGTTCCACGTTGAAAAGAGCCAGGATGTCGGCCTGACGATCCTCGGCAATTTCCTGCGGTGGACCTCATGACCATCACCTGTGAACGCGTCGTCTCGCCGCTTCCTCCCGAAGATCTGGACGCGCTGATCGAAGCCACGTCCGCCGGCATTCTGGACGGCGGCGGCTTCGGCTGGCTGCAGCCTCCCGGCCATCAGGCTCTGGCCCGCTATTTCGAAGGCCTGTTGCTGGTGCCGGAGCGTAGCTTCTATGTGGTGCGTGAGAACGGCGTGATCTGCGGCGCGGGGCAGCTCGTCCGTCCCCCGGCAAGTTATGAAGCCCATGCCGCCACCGCCAATCTGACAGGCTTCTTCGTGGCCCCCTATGCCCGCGGCCGCGGTCTGGGACGCGCGCTGCTGGAAGCCATGCTCAAGGGCGCGAAGGCCATTGGCTGCAAGGTTGTAAACTGCGACATCCGCGAAACGCATGTCGCCGCTATCGGGCTGTTCCGGTCGTTCGAATTCGAACACTGGGGGACCCATCCCTATTATGCACGGATCGGAGGGCAGACGGTGCGCGGACTTTTTCTCTCGAAACTTCTGGCAAACGAGAACGAGGCCGCCCGCTGGCAGTCCAGCATCGCCATGCCTGACACCAGCAGCGCGGCTTCAGACACGATGACCAACCCAGCCTCCCCCGCTCACGGCCTAACGCTCTACCCGGCCATCGACCTCAAGGACGGCGCCTGCGTCCGTCTGCGTCGCGGGGAAATGGAAGACGCCACCCATTATTCCGACGATCCCGGAGCCCAGGCCAAGCTGTTCGCGGAAGCCGGTTGTCGACACCTGCATGTCGTGGACCTGAACGGCGCCTTTGCAGGGCGTTCCACCAATATTCCGGCCATTGAATCCATCGTGAAAGCCACGAACCTGCCCGTGCAGCTCGGTGGTGGCATCCGGGACATGGCCGCCATTGAACGCTGGCTCGAAGCCGGCGTTTCGCGTGTCATCCTGGGCTCAGTCGCCGTCAAGGATCCCGAACTGGTCCGTCAGGCCGCCCGCGCCTTCCCCGGCCGGATTGTCGCCGGCATCGATGCCCGACAGGGCCGCGTCGCCACCGAAGGCTGGGCCGAAGTCTCCGAACTGGAAGCCAACGACCTCGCCCTGCGTATGGAAGATGCTGGTGTTGCTGCCGTGATTTTCACCGAAATCACCCGCGACGGCATGCTGGCCGGACTGGACCTTGAACAGACCGCGGACATGGCCCGTCGTCTCTCCATTCCTGTGATTGCCAGCGGTGGCGTCGGCAGTCTGGAGCATCTCAAGGCCCTTCGCGATGTTGCCCGCGATGTTCCGGGCATTTCCGGCGCCATCGTCGGCCGTGCCCTGTATGATGGCCGCATCTCGCTCAAAGACGCCCTGGACGTCCTCGGTTCATGCTGAAACTCCGCGTCATCCCCTGTCTGGACGTCAAGGACGGACGCGTCGTCAAAGGGGTGAATTTCGTCTCCCTGCGCGATGCAGGTGATCCGGTCGAGCAGGCCAAGCTCTACGACGCGGCCGGTGCCGATGAACTCACCTTCCTCGACATCACGGCCAGTGTCGAAAACCGCGACACCATCCTCGATGTCGTCCGCCGCACGGCCGAAGCCATCTGCCTGCCTCTGACCGTAGGTGGTGGCGTGCGCACCTGCGAAGACATGCGCCGCCTGCTTTTGGCGGGGGCGGACAAATGCGCCGTCAATTCCGCTGCCATCAAAAACCCCGGCCTGATCCGCGAAGCGTCCGAGCGCTTTGGCAGCCAGTGCATCGTCGTCGCCATCGACGCCCGGTCCAATGGACAGGACGGCTGGGAAGTCTATGCCAAGGGCGGCCGTGAACCCACGGGGCTGGACGTGGTGGAATGGGCCAAGAAGATGCAGGATCTGGGAGCCGGCGAAATTCTGCTCACCAGCATGGACCGTGATGGCACTCGCGCAGGCTTCGATTTGGATCTGCTTCGTGCCGTCTGCAACGCAGTGACCGTCCCGGTCGTCGCTTCGGGTGGCGTGGGCGAATTGCAGCATTTCGTGGAAGGCGCGGAAATCGGCGCAAGTGGCCTTCTGGCGGCAAGTGTGTTCCACTTCGGCCAGTTCCGTATCGATGAAGTCAAGAACGCGCTGAACAAGGCCGGTCTGCCGGTCAGGCTTGGAGAATAAAATCATGGGTAAACCCGCCACCAAACCGGCTCCAAAGCCTTCCAAACAGCAGGATGACAAGAAATCCGACCTCCTGCAGGAACAGATCCTGCAGCGCCTCTACGACACGGTACAATCCCGTCGCGGCACGGACCCGTCCCTCAGTCATTCCGCACGCCTGATGTCCCGCGGCCGCAACAAGATCGCCCAGAAATTCGGCGAAGAAGCAGTCGAGTGCCTGATCGAAGCCGTGAACGGCAACCGCAAGGAACTGATCGGGGAAAGCGCGGACGTCCTGTACCACCTGATCGTCATGTGGGTGGATGCCGGCGTGTCGCCTGAGGACGTCTGGACGGAACTCAAGCGCCGCGAAGGCACGAGTGGCATCGCCGAAAAAGCAGCCCGACCCAAGGAAAAGCTCGGCTGAACAGGAGCCCGACCATGACTTACGATCCCGCTAACATCTTCGCCCGTATCCTGCGCAAGGAAATCCCGGCCCGAACAATCTATGAAGACGACTTCGCACTCGCCTTCCACGACATTGCCCCACAGGCCCCGCTCCACGTTCTGGTCATCCCCAAGGGACCCTACGTCTCCATCGCTGATTTCGGCGCAACAGCTTCTCCCGACGAAATCACGGGCTTCTGGCGCGCTGTCTCGAAAATTGCCAAAGAGCAGGGCCTCACCCGCGAAGGTTTCCGTCTCATCAGCAATTCCGGTCCCAATTCCGGCCAGGAAGTCCCCCACTTTCACGTCCATCTGTTCGGCGGCGCTACCCTCGGCCCCCTGCTGACACAAAAAACTTCCTAAATAACACTTGCCAAGACCCGAAGGGCCGACTATCAAGCCCCTCGCCTCGTCCCATTCGTCTAGAGGCCTAGGACACCGCCCTCTCACGGCGGCAACAGGGGTTCGAATCCCCTATGGGACGCCAAATTTATTTGGCAATGCTACCAAGAGCTTACCGCCAAATCAGCCCCCCATAACAAAAATTAAGTAGCGATTTTGGACCAATTCTGGACCAACGACGATTCCGTCTTATTTCGGAGTTCGTCTCATGGCCCGTATAAAGTCCGCCGAAAATGCCAAAGATCCTGCAACAGGACGCCGCCTGCCTGATGACGTGAGTTGCCGGGGGCCCAGGCAATACAGGGCCCGGAAGCTGGTCAACGGCCAGCGAATCACCAGAACATTTGACACCGCCCGTCTTGCCCACGCGTGGCTCGAGGAAACCTCGGTCAAAGTGCGCGAAGGGCGTCATATCGACGTCCGGGCCTTGGACGGCCTCGTGCTCCGAACCCTGATTGAGCGCTACCGTGACGAATGCATGGCTCACCGCGACGCTGATCGGACAGGCCATATCCCGGCACTGCTTCGCGATCCCATCGCAGACCTGAAGCTCTCTCGCCTGACGGTTCCAGCAGTTCGAGGCTTTCGCGACCGTCAGGGCAGGGATCTGGCCGCTGCGACAGTCGTCAAGCGGCTCAATCTCCTGGCCTCCATCCTCAATCATGCCATGAGCGAATGGGATGTCCCTCTCTCGCTGAACCCGGCTTCAGGACGCATGATCAAGCGGCCGACGGGCGCTGATCGCAAGCGCAACCGACGACTGCAGGAAGACGCTCCGGAGAGCCCAACGACCCCTACTCCTCCCAACATGACAGAAGCCAGCGAATATGACCGCCTGCTTGCCGCAGTGACGTCCGAAAGCCATCCGGACGACGTCTGGTTTGTAAGATGGGCCATCGAGCAGGCCACCCGATTAGGCGAAGCCGCGTCCCTGCGCTGGCGCGATGTCAATCTTGTGGCACGAACAATTTCGCTTCGACACACCAAGACCCTGCATCTTGCCGAGGAAATGGGCCCGGAACTGCGCCCGCTGATGCCCGGGACACGAGCGCTGCTATACGAGAAGCTGA
The DNA here is from genome assembly GCF_015244525.1 of Gluconobacter sp. R75690. Taxonomy (NCBI): domain Bacteria; kingdom Pseudomonadati; phylum Pseudomonadota; class Alphaproteobacteria; order Acetobacterales; family Acetobacteraceae; genus Gluconobacter; species Gluconobacter sp. R75690. The sequence continues at coordinate 260,472 of NZ_JABCQB010000005.1, forward strand.
ACACTCTTCCTGCTCCACCTGATCCGGATGACCTGATCTTCCGGATCGGCGATGAACGCGCTTTTTCAGTACGATACGGTCGTCGTGTTAAAAAAGCAGGGCTTGTCGATCTGACGTTTCACGACCTCCGGCATGAAGCCACCAGCCGTCTTGCCAGATTTTTCCCCAATCCCCTGGATCTGTGCAGGGTCACCGGGCATCGCGATCTCAAAAGTCTGGACCGCTACTACCAGCCCGTGCTGACAACCCTTGCGGAGAATGCGGAAGAGCGCGCCCGTCTGCTGGGATACATCTACGATCGGGATGAAAGCGCGACCACATAGACGCGACACGCAAGATGTTCATACGAATACAGGACATATCTCTGCTTGACATCATTTGTCATATTTATCCGCGCGCGAGAAATCTCTCTGGCCAGAAACAGGAAATTCTTTTCAGAAGTGGATTTCGGAACGGTATCAAGTTTTTCGAAGTCAATTTCTTGTTTGATTTATAAATACGACTTTCCACTCTGACGAATATACATGCCAGCAGTGAGACACTGACGTGGACAGAGCAGATTACGAGAACTCCCTCACGGTCATGACTTCGAGGGAAGCCGCGGAATACCTTCGAATCTCGTATGATGGCTTCAGGACGATGCGATCGCGCGGTCAGGGACCTGCTGTCTTTATTGCGCTTGGCAGACGACTGCGCTTTCGCAAGCATAACCTTGACGCATTTCTTGCATCGCGCGTTCAGTGCGACGCTCGCGTTTCCGACCTGAGCCAGGTCGAAGGTGTTTCTACAGGATCCGACCAGAAATCCGCCCTAAAGCGCAAGAGAGGTCGGCCCCGCTCCACAGGCCAGATCGTCCTCATGCCGGTCTCCTTTTATGTAAAGGCCGGTCTTCTGCTCGCCCTGGCTATTGCCGGATGCATGATCAGTCTTTTGTTTTCCTGAAAAAGTCCTCGTTGCCCCGGAAAGAGTGAGCTTCAATCATGAGCGTCTCCAAAACTATGAGTGATGTAAACACCAATCCTCTGGATGCCCTCCCGCATTGGCACATGGAGACGCCTCACATCCTGCAGGCCGCTCTCTCAGAAGCTGGAAATTTTGAACCGGCTCAGTGCACCATCGCTCAAACGCTGTTGCCTCGCTTTCCGCGCTGGACGGAGACGTGTAGCGCCTCAAACGAGCAAGTTAGCCGCGTTCCGCTACCAGACGCAGCTCATCAGAACTACCTGTGTGCGAATACACAGCAAGCACGTAATATTCTAATCTGGCTACTCAAACCGGGCTGGGAGACGCGCCTTGACTTGCTCCCGATCTCTATCCGCCCCTGGATCATCAGAGACCGCTTGACCGAACAGGACTTTGCAGTCCTGTGGCTTGAGGATCCCGTTATTCTAGGAAAACGGGCTAGAAAGGCACCGCAGCGTTATGCGAACCTCGCAGAGAGTCTGATAGGAAAAACTCTTGGGAGCCATACCTTACCCCCCTGAAACACTCATCCCTGCGCCTTGGGGGACACATGTTGAGACTACGTCAGGAACTGCACCGGTAGATCTGCATTTTCTCAATTGTGCATTATTGAAGCTTCTCGCAAAGCAGCCCATCCTTAATGAACGTCTCGACGAGGGGTTATCGATTCCAAATCGAAACAGGCTGCTTTTTGATATCGTGCGTTTCCGGTTTCGGAAAGTCACATCCTATAAGACTATTTTACGCTTTGCTTATCAGGAAAACAAACGTTTTACGTCTCCCTTAAAGCGCGCGAATGTCCGGGAGATGTGCGAGCGTATTCATGCCTATCGGGTACTCCAAGCCGAGAAGGATGCTCGCGACAGTATCCCGGGTAAAGAGCGACAGGCGGCAGCAGGACCGGAAAGTGCACGACGCGTCTCTGAACGATTTCGCAAACTGGTCCTCGACACCGTCCGCACATGGCCAGCAGGCGTGAAGCTCGCAGCGAAAGCGGTGGCCGAAAAGGCGGGAATATGCGAGAGCACCGCGCGGAAATACTTGCGGCTTATGTCAGGGGCGACGACAGCCTCGACCGGTAAGACGCTTCCCTCTTCTGGTAGTAGCCTTAGAAGAGATAAGAATCTTTATAACGCTGCTCACATTTTTTGTCGCGAGGCTGAGGTGACGGATTGCTTTTATTATGAATCGCACTTCGCCAGGCAAAACCGGCGGGGTGCCGAACCGGAAATTCCGCGAACACCGCTCTCAAGCTGGACCAATACTACCGTTGCCTGAGCATATCGGGCATCGGAACTGGCTTATGAAGATGCGTCACGGCGCGCGAGGGCCAGAACCCGTGCCCGCAGCCTTAAAGTGCAGAAGCACGAGTTAGGAGTTGCAGGCGTTCAGGGGAATAAGACGAAGTTAGAGGACGCGATTGCCATGACCCGAATGAAATTCGAGGATCTACGCCAGATCAGAGAAACTCTGATTTCTCAATCAGCTTTTTTCAAATACCTCGATTATATTGAATTTCGGTCGATTTATGCACTTCGCCATGCATACCGACGCGGGGCCATTGCTAGAGCGATGTACCAGAGCAGGATGGCTACAAAGACGTATAGGACTGAATGCCATTCCTGAATGTCGAAAAGGGTATTTATTCACTTTTGGGCAGACTGGTTTGCAAGCCGGAGAATTCGAACAAGGTTGAAACTCTCCGAACAGTCGCTGACAAACAGTATCGTCGAACAGGCTGCGGAAGGCCTGATCTGACAGGTGTCATAACAGCTCCATCATCTCGAAACCGGACCTCTCATCAAGGCTTCTCTCAACCCTCGACGTTCAGGGTCTGATCGGGCAGATTGTAACGACCTATTCTGTCAGCCTGAAAGCCTGTTCCCATGTCCCGTGGTCGCCCCCGCAAGAACCCGGATGCCGCACCGGCTCCCAAGAAGACGACACGGACAAAGGCAAAGGCAACAGCCGCCAACCTCGGCTTCGAGCAGCAGATGTTTCTGGCGGCCGACAAGCTGCGGAAGAACCTTGAACCCTCTGACTACAAGCACGTCACGCTCGGGCTGATCTTCCTGCGCTACATCTCCACAGCCTTTGAGGCGTATCACGAGATCCTCTTGCACGATGATCCGGCCGCCGCCGAGGACCCGGACGAATACCTGGCCGAGAACATCTTCTGGGTGCCGGAAACCGCCCGCTGGTCGCATCTTCAGGCCAACGCCCGCTCGTCCGGCATCGGCAAGATGATCGATGACGCCATGTTGGCCATCGAGCAGGCCAACCCTGAGCAGCTCAAGGGCGTTCTCCCCAAGGATTACGGACGTCCCGCGCTGGACAGTGTCATGCTGGGCGAACTGATCGACCTCATCTCCGAGATCGGCATGGGCGGCAGCGAGGATCAGGCCCGTGACGTGCTGGGGCGCGTTTATGAATACTTTCTCGGTGGCTTCGCGGGTGCGGAAGGCAAGCGCGGGGGTGAATTCTACACCCCATCCAGTGTCGTGCGCACACTGGTCTCCATGCTCGAACCCTATAAGGGTCGCGTCTATGACCCCTGTTGCGGGTCGGGCGGCATGTTCGTGCAGTCGGAACGCTTCGTGGAATCTCACGGCGGCAAGCTGGGCGACATCGCCATTTACGGGCAGGAAAGCAACCACACCACCTGGCGTCTGGCGAAAATGAACCTCGCCGTCCGGGGCATCGGCGCGGATATCCGCTGGAACAACGAAGGCAGCTTCCTGCGGGACGAACTCAAGGACCTGCGCTTCGATACCATTCTCGCCAACCCGCCATTCAATATCTCGGACTGGTGGAACGCCTCGCTGGAGGAAGATCCGCGTTGGCAGTATGGCAAACCGCCTGCGGGCAATGCCAACTATGCATGGCTCCAGCATATCCTGTGGCACCTCGCCCCGAACGGGACGGCGGGCGTTGTGCTCGCCAACGGGTCCATGTCGTCCAACCAGAACAGCGAAGGCGAGATCCGCCGCCGGATGGTCGAAGCTGACACCGTGGATTGCATGGTCGCCCTCCCCGGCCAGCTTTTCTATTCGACCCAGATCCCGGCCTGCCTGTGGTTCCTGACCCGTACCAAAAACCCGAAAGGATGGCGCGACCGTCGCGGGGAGACGCTGTTCATCGATGCCCGCAAGCTCGGCACGATGGTCGATCGCACCCGCCGGGAACTGACGGATGCAGATGTCGCCCGCATCGCCGATACCTACCATGCCTGGCGCGGCGAGCAGGACGCGGCCCCCTACGAGGACGTTCCCGGCTTCTGCAAGTCCGTCACGCTCGACGAGGTAGAGCAGCACGGCTTCGTACTGACACCCGGCCGCTATGTTGGTGCAGAAGAGGCTGAAGAAGACAGTGTGCCTTTCGCCGAGCGCTTCGCGGCGCTGGAGAAAACCTTGCAGGAGCAGTTTCGTCAGGGCGAGGAACTGAACGCAAAAATTACAGCATCCCTGAAGCTAATCGTTCCGCAGGAGGCCTCATGACCCTTTATCTGATCCCGCTGGAACGGGCGCTGGACCGCCTGAAGGAAGGGTGGGCACGACATGTTGTCCATCCTGATGATGAGCAGCTACGCGATGGGCTGATCCAGCGTTTCGAGTTCACCTATGAACTCAGCCACAAGACCCTGAAGCGATTTCTGGAAGCCAACGCGGCCTCTCCGGAAGAATATGACCGCATGGGCTTTCCGGACCTGATCCGCTCCGCCAATGAAGCCGGCTTGCTCAAAAGCGCCTGGCCGCAATGGAGCGTGTTTCGCAAGATGCGGAACATGACCAGCCACACCTATAACGAAGCCTCCGCAAAGCAGGTCGTGGCGACGATACCAGATTTTATCGATGAGGCGGCGTTTCTGCTGGCCGTTCTGAAAGACCGGACCGCGTGACGGATCAGATCGACATTACACCCGAAGAACGGGCGATCGTGCTGCGTATTCTCAACGAGATTGTGCCTGACCGCGAAGTGCGGGCGTTTGGCTCGCGCGTGACAGGCAAGGCCAAGCCGTTCTCTGATCTGGATCTGGCGGTAATGGGGGATGGACCGTTGCCGCTGGAGACGCGGGCGCGGCTGGAAGAGGCGTTTTCGGAGTCCGATCTTCCGTGGAAAGTGGATATTCTTGACCAAGCCTTGGCTGATACATTTTTCAATAAAAATGTCATGCATTCTTCTGTGCAGATTAAAAATTTGAAATGAGATTTTGATTAAAATGTACCCGCATCAAACCGTTTTTGACATGGCAATCAATTGGGACTCTCAACGTATCCCCATTAAAGGAAGCGAAAGAAAAAAAGGTCCATATCCATATTACGGCGCACAAGGAATCGTTGATTATGTTGCTGATTACATTTTTGATGGATTTTATATTCTTGTCGCTGAAGATGGTGAAAATTTACGTTCACAAAAAGAAAATGTTGCTACGCTGGCCAACGGAAAATTTTGGGTTAACAACCATGCTCACGTCATAAGCGGCAAACCTCATTGTAATACAAAGTATATCTTTTACGCTCTAAGCGTCCTCGATTTCACACCTTACATTACAGGATCAACCATTCCTAAGCTTTCTCAGGCTTCATTAGGAAAAATTGAACTTCCTTGTCCCAATTTAGAAATTCAGAATGCCATAGCCTCCACCCTCGGCGCTCTCGACGACAAGATCGACCTCAACCGTCGGACGAACGAGACGCTGGAGGCGATGGCGCGGGCCTTGTTTCGGCACTGGTTTGTCGATTTCGGCCCGACACGGGCAAAAATGGCCGGACAAACGCCTTACCTCGCTCCCGAAATCTGGGAGCTTTTCCCCGACAGGCTGGATGATGAAGGGAAGCCGGAAGGGTGGTCTATGTTTCCACTCTCCAGTTTTTGCTCGCTCAAAAAAGAGAGTCTTTCACCTGAAAAGACTCCCGAAATAATGTTCTCACATTTCAGCATTCCAGCCTTTGATAAAGGTGGGATGCCGGACTTAGTATATGGAGAGCAGATCAAAAGCGGAAAATTTGTCGTCCCTGATGACAGCATCCTTCTATCGAAACTCAATCCAGAAACGCCACGAATTTGGTTTATTCCCAATAACCACACAGTCCACCCACAGATATGTTCCACCGAATTTATGGTTCTTCTTCCTCAAACGAGAGAACTGCGCGAGTTCATATATTGTGCCGTTTCAGCCGAACCATTTCGCGATCTCTTGAAAAGCATGGTAACCGGCACATCAAAGAGCCATCAACGTGTGCAGCCCTCTGCTGTCATGACAATTGATTGTGTGTTGACAGATAGAAAACTGCCTCTCCGTTTCGGGAACGTTGTCTCATCATTCTTTTCACGAATGGAAAAGAATATGATCGAAAATCAAAATCTCGTTCAACTCCGCGACCTGCTCCTTCCCAAACTGATGTCCGGCGAAATCCGCATTCGTGCCGCCGAGAAGATGGTGCAAGACGCGCTATGAGCTTCCTGTCCGAAAACGAGATCGAGGACTGGGCCTGCGAGATCCTGCGGGAATGTGGCTACACCGTCACCACCGGGCCGGAGATTTCCCCCGGCGGTGCCCATCCCGAACGCGCTTCGTTATCGGACGTCATTCTGACCGCCCGCCTTCGGGCCACCATTGACCGCCTGAACCCGCATCTGTCACAGGCCGCGCGGGATGAAGCCCTGCTGGCGCTCCGTCGGGAAGACACGCCGGATGTCGTGGACGAAAACCGCCGTCTGCATGGGTATCTGGTCGATGGCGTTCCCGTGGACGTGGTGCGCGAGGACGGCACGCAATCCGGAGACCGGGCGCGGCTGGTCGATTTCGCCCATCCCGAGCGCAACGACTTTCTCGCCGTGCGTCAGTTCGTGGTGGAGAAGGACGAAGCCAACCGGCGGCCCGATCTCGTACTCTTCGTCAACGGCCTGCCTCTGGGCGTCATCGAACTGAAAAGCCCGAGTTCCGAGAACGCCACACTGGATTCCGCCTGGAACCAGTTCCAGACCTATCGCGCCTTCATCCCATCCCTGTTCCGCTTCAACGAAGTTCTGGTGATTTCGGACGGCACGGAGGCCCGCGTCGGCTCGCTCACGGCGGACCGCGAGCGGTTCATGCCGTGGCGCACGGTGGACGGCGCGGAACTGGTGGCGAAGAACCATCAGGAGATGGAAACCGTACTGCGCGGCGTGTTCACCCCGCGCTGGCTGCTCGCCCTGGTGCGGGATTTCGTGCTGTTCACGGAGAAGGACGGCGGCCCGATCAAGATTCTGGCGGCCTATCACCAGTTCCATGCCTGCCGGAAGGCCGTGGCGCAGACCGTCCGGGCCACGGCGCAGGGTGGCGACCGCAAGGCTGGGGTCATCTGGCATACGCAGGGCTCGGGCAAAAGCCTGCTGATGACGTTCTATGCCGGGATCATCGCCCGCCATCCGGAGATGGAAAACCCGACGATTGTCGTTCTGACCGACCGCAACGATCTGGACGATCAGTTGTTCGCGACGTTCTCCGGCGCGCAGGCGCTTCTGCGCCAGACACCGGAACAGGCGGACAGCCGGGACGATCTGCGCAAACTGCTCCGGCGGGCGTCCGGTGGCGTGATCTTCACCACGTTGCAGAAGTTCCAGCCCGAAGGTGACGAAGAGACCGTGCATCTGCTGACGGACCGGCGGAACATCGTGGTCATGGCGGATGAAGCGCATCGCAGCCAGTACGGGCTAGAAGCGAAGTTCAACCGCGAGACGGGCAAGGTCTCCTATGGCTTCGCCAAGCACATGCGGGACGCTCTGCCTCATGCGTCGTTCATCGGCTTTACTGGCACGCCGATTGAAACAGCCGATGTGAACACGCGCGTGATCTTTGGCGATTACATCGACATCTACGACATCGCGCAGGCGGTGGAAGATGGTGCGACAGTCCCGATCTACTATGAAAGCCGTCTGGTCCGGATCGAGCTGGATGACGATGTCAAAGAAGAGCTTGACGATGAGCTGGCCGAGCTTGTCGAGGGACTGTCAGAAAGCGAAGAACACAGGCTCAGCCAGAAATACTCACGGGTCGAAGCGCTGGTCGGCGCGGAGCCGCGTCTGAATCGCGTTGCGGAAGATCTGGTCCGGCATTTCGAGAACCGGCTTGAGGCACTGGATGGCAAGGGCATGATCGTCGGCATGAGCCGGGCCATCTGCGTGGCGCTTTATGATGAGATCATCCGCCTGCGTCCGAACTGGCACAGTGACGACGACAACGCAGGCATCATCAAGGTCGTGATGACGGGAAGTTCGTCCGATCCGGCCGGATTCCAGCAACATATCGGCAAGCGCCCCAAGGCAAGACGCGAATTACTGGCCAAGCGCATGAAGGACAACGCTGATCCGCTGAAGTTGGTGATCGTCCGGGATATGTGGCTGACGGGGTTCGATGTGCCGTCCATGCACACGATGTATGTGGACAAGCCCATGCGAGGGCACGGTCTGATGCAGGCCATTGCCCGCGTGAACCGGGTGTTCAAAGGCAAGCCGGGTGGTCTGGTCGTAGATTATATCGGCCTCGCGCAAAACCTGAAGGCGGCGCTTGGCGAGTATTCGGCGGGAGACCGGGAGCAGGTCGGCATTGATGAAGCCGAGGCGATCCGCGCTTTGCAGGAGCGCTATGAGATTGTCCGGGCGATGTTCAATCCCGGACAGGCTGGCGGGTTTGATTACCGCCCTGCCCTCGTTCCCGGCGCGTCTGCCAAGGTGAAGCTCACGATCATGGCCGGAGCGTTGGACCATGTGCTCGGCCAGCAGCAGCGGGAGAGCGCGCAGGCAACAAGCGATGAGGCCCGTAAGGCGGCGCAGAAACGCTTTCCTGACGCAGCAAAGGCGCTTTCAGTCGCCTTTGCGCTGGCCTCTGCCAGTGATCAGGCGGCGGAATTGCGCGATGAGGTCGGGTTTTTCGAGGCCGTGCGGGCGGCTCTGGTGAAACAGAGCGGCGATGATGCGGACCGCAAAAGCCCGCAGGAGCGCGAACTGGCGATCAGGCAGTTGGTCAGCCGGGCCGTCGTCTCCACGGATATCATCGACATAATGGAAGCCGCCGGGAGATGCCCCAGCGCAATCTGGCGATCGAAGCGCTTCGCAAGCTTCTGGAAGGCCAGATCCGCAGCCGCAGCCGGTCCAATCTGACGGAAGCCGAGGCATTCTCGATACGTCTTGAGCAGGCGGTCGGTCGATACCACACCAATGCTCTGACGTCCGCGCAGATTCTGGATGAACTGATCCGTCTGGCGCATGAAATGGCGGCGGCCCGCTCACGAGGAGAAGAACTCGGTCTGACGCCGGAGGAAGTGGCGTTCTATGATGCGCTCGCACGCAATGACAGCGCCCGCGACGCTATGGGAGACCCCGGCCTGCGCGTGATTGCAGCAGCCCTGGTCAAGACGATCCGGGAAAATGCGACGGTGGACTGGAACGTCATGGCCCCGACACGCGCCAGAATGCGTGCAGCGGTCAAACGCCTGCTCCGGAAGTACGGCTACCCACCAGACATGCAGGATGAAGCGGTGCAGAATATTCTCAGGCAGGCCGAGGCGTTCGCACCGCTATGGGCGGGAAGTGGGCCGCAGGCGTCCTATTTGCGGGGAAAGCAAACAGTCCGCTTCCGGTCAAAAAGGGCATTCTGAGCATTACCCCGCACCTTCCATCATATCTCGGGCATGATTGGCGAGACGATGCAGATCGCCATCAGGCGTGTCCGCGACCATGCTGATTCCCAGCCCGTCCTGCGCCCAGATATAGCCCGGTATTCGCCGCATCGGCCGCATGGGAGCCGTCATGTCATGGCCGTACATGGGCCGAACGAACAGGGAAATCCGGCTACCATTGCCGTCCTTGTAGAAAAAGACGCAGGCCGGACCGTGATCCGTTGTGACCAGCTGTCCGCCCGTCAGCTGATAGCCTGCTGCCGACAGATCGGGGGGGTGGACCGGTCGCCCGAGCGTCCGGCCACCCCAAGCCGCCAGTTGCGCGACATTGCCTGCCGCGATCGTGCTGCCCTTGCCAGCGTCATGCACGATCGTCGCCTCCTGTTCGACCGAGGCAAGGCCGAGAGGCACTTCCCGGTCGCGGAGCATCCATCCGCTCCCCAGTCCCAGAGACAGGGCCAGCGCAACGGACGCCGCCATCTGCGACATGCTGAAACGACCAACTCTGTGCTGTTTCAGCCGGGTGATGTCAAACCGTGCTGGTACGGGCTGCCGGAGTTCAGTATCCATCGTCGCCCGCAACAGATCGCGTTCCGCACGCCATGCCGTGACCCGCGTTCGCGCATCGGGGTTGGTATCCAGCCATGTCTCCACGGTTCTCCGACGTTCGGGAGACAGAAGATCATCGACCCAGGCCTGGAGATCCTCCTCGGTCACAGGGCGGTCGGGCCGTGTCATTTTATCCTCCTGAGCATGGGCCGCTTCTCATGTTCGACAAGCCGGTGCAATGCCGTCCTGGCCCGTGACAGCCGGGACATCACGGTGCCCACCGGCACCCCCAGTATGTCCGCGACCGTTGCGTATTCCAGCCCTTCGACACCGACGAGCATCAGCACCTGCCGGTGGTCATTGGAAAGATGGCCGAAAGCGTCGGCCACTTCCTTCCATTCCAGATGGGGAATCTGCCCCGCCTCCTGCAGCGGTTCCGGATCGGTCGTTTCCATGAAGGGAGCCAGACGCCGCAGACGCCGCCAGTGGCTGACATTGAGGTTATGGGCGATGGTAAACAGCCAGGGCCGCAGGTCCGGCCGGCCACGTACCTGATGCATCCGGGTCAGGGCGCGCTCCAGACAGTCCTGCACCAGATCGTCGGCCTGATGCGGGTCGCGTGTCAGCACGCGGGCATACCGTCTCAGGGCCGGTATGGCGTTCTGCAACCTGCTGTCATCACCGTCGTTCAATCCTGCCCTTGCCTCGTATGGTTTCCGGTATCGCTGCCGATGAAGACGCTCCTGGCGTCTGTTTATTCCCGCCCTAACAGGGCGACCGCAAAATATTTCGCAATGCACGCGGCACGAAGGGAATAGGTCCGTTCTGTCGGGCGTCTTGCCATCAGACGCTTTCAAAGGATCGAAACCATGGCAACGAAGCCACTCGTGCCCTCTGCCTCAGCCCTGCGCTGGCTCGGTGTGGTCGCGGCACCGACGGCACTGGCGCTGGGGTTCCTGTGGGTCGGTGGCTGGCTGACGCCCCATCGCCTGACACAGACCAGCCTGCTGGATGCCCTGCGTGCAGTGGACGGCACGCACCCCGGCTTTCGGCGCAATCATGCCAAGGGTGTCTGCGTGACAGGCTGGTTTGAGGGTAACAGCAATGCCGCCGGGCTTTCGACAGCGTCCGTCCTGCGACCAGGTAGAGTTCCCGTGGTCGGACGTTTCGCCCTCGCCGGGGGCATGCCCTTTCAGGCCGATGCGCCGCCAAAGGTCCGCAGCCTGGCGCTGCGCCTGATGCTTCCGGGTGGCCAGGAGTGGCGCATGGGCATAAACGACATCCCGGTCTTTCCCGTCCGGACCCCGCAGGAGTTTCAGGACCTCCAGCTGGCGTCGCGCCCCGACCCGGCAACCGGAAAACCAGATCCCGCGCGGGTAAAGGCATTCCGGGCGGCTCATCCCTGGTTGCAGGCGGCAGGCGCACAGATCACCCACCGGCCTCTTTCGTCTGGTTTTGCCGATGACACCTATCGCAGTCTCGACAGTTTCCTGTTCGTGGCGGTGAACGGCGCGAAAACAGCCGTGCGCTGGTCCATGGTGCCTTTGCAGCCCGTTACACCGGCCGATGCTCAAGTCGACGACCACGATTACCTCTTCCGCCATCTGATCGATGACCTTCACGCTCACCCCCTGCAATGGCGGCTGATGGTGACGGTGGCGGGCAACCACGACGTCATCGACGACCCGAGCCAGGGCTGGGCGGACGATGACCGGCGGATCGAAGCCGGAACTCTGACGCTCACGACTGTCGAAAGCGAAGAGGGTGGCCCCTGCACCGGCATCACCTTCGATCCGCTGGTGCTGCCGCAAGGTATCAGGCCGTCCGGTGATCCGATCCTTCAGGCCCGGTCGGCCGCCTATATGCGGTCCTTTGCCGCCCGTTCCGGCGAAAAGCCCCCGGTTCCCGCCATCACTCCGACCATGACGGCCGCGCCGGGCGGTGCCGAAGGGAAAAAATCATGACCAGCGCAAAATCGTTTTCCCTGCCCTCGCGTATCCTGCACTGGCTGATGGCCGTCATGATCCTGACCATGCTGTTCATCGGCGTGTTCATGGCCTCGACCGTGGGGCCGAATTACGATCGGCTGGTGACCCTGCATCGCCCTCTGGGCATTGCCATCCTTGTGCTCGCGCTCGTGCGTCTGGTGAACCGCCTTCGCTCACCGCCCCCAGCACTCCCAGAAGAACTTCCGCCAATCATAAAATTTAGCGCCAAAGCGTCGCATGTTCTGCTTTATGCCCTGATGATCACCATGCCGCTTGTCGGCTGGGGCATGCTGTCGGCCGGTGGCTATCCCATTCCGTTGAGGAGGCAGTCCGTGCTGTTGCCACCGATCCTGCCGCATGATCCGGCTTTATGGGCAGCGCTGCGGTCAGCCCACACGGTGCTCGCGTTGCTGCTGTTCGGGCTCGTGCTGCTTCACGTAGGCGCGGCCCTGTTTCACGGGCTGATCCGCCGCGATGGAGTGCTGCGGAGCATGACCTGGCAACGTGGACGGGATTGAAGATTAAGGCGTTCAATTATCTGAAACGGCATGTCGTACATAGGCATGGGACAAAGGGGGTAAAATGGAAGGTGCGGTTTGGGCGTAATGTAGTGACAAAGCAGACACTTTGGTAAGAACGGCGTGGTTTTCAGGTTTCGTGCGGTTCTGGACAGGGGCCTGATGATCGGTCAGCATCCGGAGAATGTCGCTCGTCGCAAGGCGGCGCTCCGCGAACCTTCCACCGCATGGAAAGGATGACGTTCATGCTGCGCGCCATCGTCACCACACTGTTCTTTGCTGTCACCCTCTGTGGCTTCAGCCATCGGGCCACGGCACAAAGCCACAGCAGGGGTCGCGTGCTGGTCGTTCTTTCCAGCGCGCACGAACTCACATTGCGCGACGGCCGACACTATCCCACCGGCTTCTATCTCAATGAATTCGCGGTTCCGGTGCAAGCGCTGATCCAGGCGGGCTATGAACCGGTATTCGCTGACCCGCAAGGCAATGCTGTGACCTGGGACGCGCACTCTGCATCTGCCCGATATTTTGGAGGGAGCGAAAAAGCCCTTCAGAACACGATACAGTTCGTCGAGGGGCTGGACTCACTCAAACATCCACGTACCCTCGCCTCGGTTCGTGTCGAAGGAAGTAGTATGTATGTCGGGATCGTTGTTCCCGGCGGTCACGCGCCCCTGGAGGACCTGATGACTGATCCTGATCTGGGTGAGATCCTACGCGCCTTTCACAATGACGGGAAAACGACCGGGCTGATCTGTCATGGTCCGGTTGCCCTAGCTTCCAGCCTGCCCAACGCCAGAGGTTTTCATGCGGCGCTTGTTGCTGGAAACACAAATGATATTCGCCGGTTAGCGGCAGGGTGGCCCTATACTGGCTACCACATGACCGTCTTTTCGACACCGGAAGAGCAGTTTGCCGAAACGCATCAGCTCAAAGGGCATGTTCTTTTCTATCCTGCTACGGCGCTGGCGGATGCGGGTGCCATGGTCGAGGAAGCCCAGATCTGGACACCGAACATTGTGACCGACCGGGAACTCATCACGGCACAACAACCGTTTTCTGATAAGGAATTTAGCGTAGCTTTAGTGAAAGCTCTCGACAGCCAGACAAATAATCACGGTGTGTCGTCACTCAGATGATGTCCGCGTTTCGACTAGGCTAATGTGATACCTTCTGTGTCTGCAATGAGATGACCTGTCCGCCTGTCTGCTCCGTTTCCGTGGAGCCGACGGGCGGCAAAGGGGAAGACTGACGATCCGCTTGCGGTTTATCCAAAGACGTAATCGGACACGCCCGACTACCAAAATCATGCCAGGACAGTCGTCATGCCGTCGGAGCGATATGGCAGAACCACCATCGCGTGGGTCAGTCCGAGAGGGTAATGACGATTTTCCCGACATGGCTGCCAGTCATGAGATGGTCAAATGCCTCGCGCGCGTGGGCAAAGGGAAACACGCTGTCGATCACAGGCTTCAGGCCGGATGCGGTCCATACACGCACAAGGTCTTCCAGCATCGGCCTGTCACCCACAGCGACAGAACGGACGACTGCACCGCTGCTTTTGAGATGGAAGTAATCAATTCCCGGATTGTCACTACTCAGAAACCCGACCAGCACAACCTCTCCACCCCACCGAACAGCATCGAGAGACTGATTGATCGTCGCAGGACCACCGACTTCAACGACACAGTCCACGCCTGTTCCACCAGTGATGTCATCCTTGATGTATCGGCCCCAGTTCGGAATATCCCTGTAATTGACAATATGCTCCGCCCCCAATGCCTTCAACCGGTCGGCCTTTTCCGCACTGGACGTAGTTGAGATCACGGTCGCTCCCACGGCTTTGGCAAGCTGCACCGCAAACATCGAAACTCCGCCTGTCCCAAGGGTCAGGACTGTCTGTCCGGCTCGCATGGGGCGGGCGCCCGAAAGCGCGTTCCAGGCCGTCACGGCAGCACAGGGCAGTGTGGCTCCTTCCTCAAATGAGACCTTCTCCGGAAGAGGCACCACCGCTTCCTGTGAGACGACCTTGTATTCAGTCAGCCAGCCATCCGAACCGGTGCCGTAGCTTTCCAGCATCAAGCCAGTCGGCGGTCTGCCGCCCAGCCAGCGGGCATGAAAGCTGCTGACAATCCGATCTCCCGGGCGGAAAACCGTCACGTCTTCGCCGACACTGACGATTTCCCCCGCAGCATCGCTGCATGGGATAAGCCCAGACTTCGCTGGCCAGACATAGCGACCGAGAGTGGGTGCAATATCACGGTAATTCAGGGAAACAGCACGCACCTTCACAAGAACTTCTCCGCGCTGAGGTGTGGGCATCGGTTCACTGTGCACGGAAAGGTCACTGAGAGAAGAGAGGGCGTCGAAGCGCCACGCGCGCATGGACATGGCAGGTGTTTCCTTCAGCCAGGGGGGCAGCCGAAACCGCTGTTGCGCCTTTCTCTGTGCTATAGTGCTGTCGTCGTGACAAGAACGCACAAAAAAGTCCAATACCCACCAAAAGGTAACCATGCCCGATTCAGATATGAAAACCATCTACAATGCACGTCCCCGTTCCAGGTCGGCCGCCGATATGCAGTGCGCCATTCGCATTCTCGAAGGACGGTGGAAGATGATGATTCTGGCCTGGCTTTTTGAGGGGCCGGTCATGCGCTTTTCAGATCTTCAGAGAGCCATACCGGATATTTCACAGAAAATGCTGATCCAACAGCTTCGTGCACTGGAGCAGGAAAAGGTCATTTTCCGCACGGTCCACGCACAGGTTCCGCCCAAAGTCGAATACGGCCTGACGGACATTGGCAAAGCGCTCGGCCCGGTCTTCACAGCCCTGCTGGATTGGGCGGATTTGAGACGCGCGGTTAAGGCGTCCGATGCATAGCCGTTCAACAATCGCCAGGCAGATCCGGTTTCGGAAATATGCTCATGGCCATGTAGCGTCGGGGATGAGGGCGTAAGCGGACTTGCTGCCTCCGCCTTCATCCCGATCATTCCATTTCCCGTTTCGCTGCACGGAAGGCGAGAATCATGATTGGCGGAAGTCCTTCGGGGAGTGCTGGTGGCGGTGAGCGAAGGCGGTTCGCCAGACGTACGGGCGCGAGCACAAGGATGGCAATGCCCAGAGGGCAATGCAGGGTCACAAGCCGATCGTAATTCGGCCCCACGGTTGAGGCCATGAACACGCCGATGAACAGCATGGTCAGGATTATGACGGCCATCAGCCAGTGCAGGATACGCGATGGCAGGGAAAACGATTTTGCGTTGATCATGACTTATTATGTATGCTTTAAACCACAAACTTATGTTATAAATTAGCATGCGATAAATAAAACAATATTGCTTTATTTATATACAATAAACTTAATTATTCACAAATAAAACATAAGCATCATTCTTTCTTATGTGTAATTGCGCGGGCCTTGCGATGTGTCTCTGTAAATCCGCTCACATGGGCCATCAACCAGTGATGTGCAGGGTCAGACGTACGATGATCGGGCCATTGCGCGAAAACAGCAGTCTGTTCTGTAGGGAATGGCAAGGTAAGAACTTTCACAGGAAGCATCGAAGCGTAATACTGAAGCACCCAGCTACTTCCTGTTGCCACAAGGTCCGTCCCGATTATGAGTTCAGGAAGTGTCCCATACCGGCTTGTCGTCGCGACGATCCGTCTCTGAGAGAGTATTTCCCCTGAATGGGAGGATAAATCTAACGTCTCGGAGACTGCTACATGACGAGCCGCCAGATATTCATCAAGAGTGATACTGGATTTAATAAAAGGATGATGTTCCCATACCATGCAGGACATTCGATCCATCATAAGTTCCACAGATGGGAACTTTGGATCAAGGCTTGACTGGGGAGTGATCACCATATCTGTCCCTTTTTCAAACAATTCAGCCTGTGTCATCTTATTCAAAGATGAGACGACAACATTGATATTTTCGGCCTCCATGAGCATCCGGGGTACGACACGCCCTAAAAGCATCGTAGCCAGGCTCTCCGAAGCTGCCAGTCGAAATGTTTTTCGGCTCGTTTTCGGATCAAAATCGATTTGCAGATTGAATGTCTCATTCAATTCCACAAGGATCCTCTTAACACGCGGCTTCAATTTTTCAGCCAAAGGCGTCAGAACCCGATCACCTGACAGATAAATGATCAGTTCGTCATCGAACTGGTCCTTAAGCTTCTTGAATGCAACACTCATCGCAGGCTGGCTAAGCCTGATCAGGCGCCCTGCATCAGTAAGGGAATCCGAATTCAATATTGCATCAAGAGTATAAAGCAGATTCAGGTTTAAGCGCCTAAGATGCATATGATTCATATCGGATTTTATCATTCCAGGATCCATTTTCTCACAGGAAACCGCAGACCACGTGACGTCTCAGTTTGACCAATGATATCACGGCTGTATGAACAGCCCGTCTGGTTCTTGGTGATAGATATTCATTAAAGTTGAAAAACATGCTTTCGTGAGAAATGGAAAGCTTTTCGCCTTCTGAACATTCTGAGATCGCAGGGAAATTTTGTAGATAATCCCTTCAGAACTATTTCACAAACTATCTTCTTCCCTTCGCTATCATCCAACCAGTCATAGCAAAAGCTTTGGTTGCGCTTCAAACCTTATACGAAAAGCAGGATAGCCCGGTGCGCTTTGACGAAGTCTTTTCATGACGCAATGGCCCTGCGGTCTCCAGCAAAGAGAGAAGACCACAGGGCATTATAAACAGTCAGATCCTGCTGCTTTAGAAGAAAGAGTACGACATGGTCCCTCGGAACATACGGGGTCCGTTGACCGAAATATAGGTTGAAGTACTGCTTACTCCATAGATATTGCGATTTTCGAGATTGGTAATACCGAAGTTGAATTTCATTTTCCTGTAGGTGTAGAAGAAGTTCAGATCAATTTCGTGTTGCGATCCCAACGTATATTTTGGATAATAAGACGACGCCGAACTGCTGCTGTTTCCATAAACTCCGAATGCCATTCCCGCACGTTTGAACATTCCATCCTGGATGACATAGCTTGTATAAAGGCTGTATTTAATCTTTGGCTGTGCCGGAACAATGTATTTCTGAAGAGCGTTGCTGAGAAATTTAAATCCTGCATACGTGAAGCTTCCAGAAATCTGCCATCCTGGCAAAATCGTTCCGCTCAGATCTATATCGACACCCTGAGTGCGCATACCGGGCAGAACCGTGTACCTGTTCGTGTATCCCGCTGCCAGCACGGAATAATTGCTCTGGTCCAGTCGATAGACGGATGCGACAAGATCCAGTTTTTTCTTGAAGAATTGCGCTTTTACGCCAGCCTCGAAGTTCGTTGTCGTCTGGGAGGGCAGAAGTTTGTTGTCCGTCCCGATGCTGTAGTTCGGAGTAAATCCCTTCACCCAGCTTCCATAAATGGAAACCTGCTTTGTCAGGTCGATAACAACACCTGCAATGGGGGTTATCTTGCCAATCGTAACAGGAGCGGAGTTGTTCCCCCAGGAGCGGTAACTGGTATGACGGATGGCCCCGAAGAAATGGAAGCGCCCATACTCAATCAGATCCTGACCGTAGAATCCCAACTGACGTGTTCCGAGACGATACTCGAATGTGTTAGCAGGCTGGAAGGCTGCAAGATGCGTGCTGGAGTTGAGTGGACCAACCGTAAATACATTATTGTCAGTTGCGTCTGCACCATAGTCCGAGACCATATACTGAGAATAATTCATTCCCGTTGATATTGTGTGCTTTACATTGAATGTTTTGAACTTAGCACGCAGATAATCGTCGTTCGCCTGCTGCGATGATACCTGTTTGTCGATAGTCTGCATAATCAGATAGTTATTATTGCCTTCATAGGCAGCCGTACCATACATATCAACCAGTGTTGTCGTATTGGATAGATGGCTACGACTGACAAATGTCAGCCAGTGGTTAATATTCCAGGTTGCTTCGTAGAACCACCGTGTGTTCCACATGTCGATGCCCTGATTGTCAGGCCCGAAGGCATGCCCGTAAGTTACGATCTGCGGATCATCGCCAGGCGCCTGAATGACGGCATATCCCGTCTGTGGCTGGCGGACCTTTGAATTTTCTACACCGACCGTGATATCGACACTACGGTTCTTGAATCGGAGCGATGGAGCGATTGAGTATTCCTTGCGCCCCTTGTATCCCGCCCAGGTACGATCCTGATCTGCGAAGTCCCCGACGATCCGGGCACTCAGTGTCTTGTCGTGATTCAGTGCGTCGGAGCCATCCACCGTGATCTTGCGATCATCGTAGGAGCCATACATACCCTCAATGTTCAGAAGCGGATCGGATGTAGGCTTTTTCGTCACGATATTGACCGATCCGCCAAGATTGTCTCCACCCGAAAGCAGTGCGGCCGGACCTTTGAGAACCTCGACACGCTCGACATTCGCGACGGGCTGCATGGGCCCGGTCGGATCAAGCATGCCGTTCGTCATGCCGGTCGCGGTCCAGCCACGAACCGTATAACCATTTGCGCCTTGAAGGTTGCTTTTGTTAACCGTCATACCGCTGGCGTTTCGCATGGCGTCCGCCACGGTCTGGATCTGCTGGTCCGCCATCAGGGCACTTGTAATTGTCCGCGAGGACTGGGGCAGATCCCGGACTGAGCCACCAGTTCGCGTCGAAGAGGCAGATGAATCTACATTATACTGGCTCTCAGCTTCATTGCGCTTGGCCCTGACGTTCATGTTTTCACGATTGGCCGGCCGGATATAAACCGCGCCTGCTTTGTCCGTATAGATCGTGTAGTCTGTTCCGACGAGTGCCTGCTGGAGCGCTTCTGCCGCAATCCTGGATTTAACCGGCGCCGCATATACCGTATCGGGCACCTCCGGTCCGATGGTGACCGGAACGTGCATTCGAAGGGAAATTTCTGAAACTGTCTTTTTCAGAGGCTGGCGCGGAAGAACGACGACCGTATCAGAAACCTGCCTGATTCCACCCTGTAGAGTTTGTGTCTCTGCTGCATGAGCCGGAACGTAAACGCCCAGCAGACCCGCAGTGAAATATAGAGATACGTTCCGCTTAAGCAACGATATACTCATTTTTACTTCCGCCATTATTCCGGATTGCGCGGAGCGTTTCCACGCAATCCAAGTTATTCATTGTAAGAACTGGAGAAAATATCCGAATGAACTACACCATTTCAGCATGTACATCGGGACTTAACTTCCGAACTCTCGAGCGTGGAAATAATAATGTGGAATCCTGCCTGCCTCTGTCTGACCGCTTCTTCATGCTGGATCCGATGAAAATCCCTCATGTCTTTATATTCTTTGGGGTAGCGTTCTTCGAGAATTCCGAAAACATGAATAAACTCTTTCGGATCCTTTCTTTTCTTCCGCTCTTCTTCGTGAATTTTATCAAGAAGTCGCTTGGTTTCTTCAAACGTACTGAGACCCCGCTCCCCCACTTTTTGCTGAACAGTGGCATCCCGCCGCGCATTGATCCACGATCGGAACGTATCCGCGACGACAGAGCGTGATGTCCGGGGATCCCAGGCTGCCGCTTCGATAACGGCTCCAAATTTTGCTTCAGGACTATCTGGCGCGGCCTGATCCGTTGCTGCGATGGCCTGGGATCGTGCCTTGCGCCATTCGGAAGGCTTCAGCGATTTTCCCGACATTTCAGCTTCATGCAGCGCCATGACGCCTGCCAGAGCCACCCGTAGAGGGTGATTCGTGGGAAGAAACGACAAATCCTTTTCCGTCTCCTTCAGGAATCGGGAGAGAACAAGGTTGCCGTACTGATCCAGGTCGACACCCACAGGCAGAGCTCCCAGCAGCGAAATCTGAGCTGCTTTCGCCTCTTCTGCGGAAGGCGGCATTACGGCAACCATGTCCAGCAGCAGGGCCGTCCATTTCGGCAGCGCAAACTCGCGGGTCCATTGATCGAGATCTTCACTGCCCAGCAGACCGCCGACCAGACTGCCCCCTTTTCCATCCCAGTAGACTGGACGAGTGGTCCAGCCATCGGATGCCTGGAAGACCTGGGCTTTCTGCAACAGGGAGCGCTTGAGGGCAGGATTGTCCTGAAAAGACTGCATGATGCTCAACCCCCGAGATTACGGTCGATGAAAACGGAAATGCGGCTCTTGGTCTGCAGACCAGAGAAACGCTCACGCTCCTCGCCATCAGAAAAAAGAATGACGGTCGGCAGGCCACGGACATGATATTTTCCGATGATTGCCGGGTTTTCGTCCGCGTTGACTTTCACAACCACCACTTCACCCGCATAGGTCTCGGCAGTATCATCCAGAATGGGCATCAGCTGCTTGCAGGGTGAACACCAGGGTGCCCAGAAGTCCACGACAACGGGGAGTTCGGAATTCAGGACGATATCGTCAAAGTTGTCTTCTGAAACGGCGATGATGGTGCTCATGGGTTTTCTCTTTTCAGGATGTGAATTTTTCGGGACGCTCTCGGTGCGAAAAAGATGTCATGATCCCTTCCCGCCCACGATCAGGTCGTCCACGCGCAATGTTGGCTGCCCTACCCCCACCGGCAGGGTCTGCCCGGATTTGGAACACACACCGACGCCACCATCGAGCATCCGGTCGTTTCCGATCATGCTGATCTGTCGCAGCGTGTCCGGACCGTTCCCGAGGATCGTGGCGCCGGCGACAGGCGCGGTGAGTTTCCCGTTTTCGATCAGGAACGCCTCGGATGCCTCGAACACGAAGCGACCGCTTGTCACGTCCACCTGACCGCCGGAGAGGTTGTCGACGTAAATTCCATGTCCGACGGATGCGATGATTTCCGCGGGGTCCATGGTGCCGGCTTCCATGTAGGTATTCGTCATGCGCGGCAGCGGCAGGGATGCATAGGACTGGCGGCGGCCATTTCCGGTCGGCGCACATCCCATCTGCCGGGCGCTCAGCAGATCGTGCATGTAGCCTCGAAGGATGCCGTCCTCAACCAGAACCGTCCGATGGCTCCCTATGCCCTCGTCGTCCATGTTGAGCGAGCCCCGGCCGCCAGGAACCGTGCCATCGTCAAGGATCGTGACACCGGGAGCCGCGATCCGCTCTCCGATCCGCCCGGAAAAAGCCGAACTGCCACGCTGGTTGAAGTCGCCTTCAAGTCCATGACCAACCGCTTCGTGCAAAAGAACGCCGTTCCAGCCTGCGCCAATGACAACCGTCATCGGGCCTGCGGGTGCGGGACGGCCTTCCAGTTTGGTTAGCGCGGAAGACACGACCTTCCGGACAAGGGTTTCGACCGCATCGGGAGTCAGCACCTCGTATCCGGCACGTCCGCCAAATCCGGAGCCGGACATCTCACGATGCCCATCAGCCAGAACCGTCACCGCAACAGCCAGCTTGACGAGCGGACGGATATCGCCGCTCGAAAACCCGTCATGCCGCGTCACCCAGACCGTCTCATGCGAGGCCTGCACGCTGGCATTGACCGACACGACCCTCGGATCAAGCGAACGGGCAAGTTCGTCAATCGACCGCAGCAGCGCAATCTTGCGATCCGCATTCCAGGACAGCAGCGGGTCCGCAATCCCGTACAGATCCGCCCGTTCGGAACTGGTCTGTTGCACGGGACCAACTGACACGACCGGGGTGGCGTCGCCATATCCTTCGGTCAGCTGGCGCGCCATCGTCTCCATGGCGGTGCGATCAATCCGCTGGGACGAGGCGAAAGAAACCTCCGACTCCCGCATCGCGCGCATGCCGTATCCGAGATCGATCCCGAAGGTCCCGGCCTTGATTTTGCCGTTCTCGATCCGCCAGTTTTCGGACGCACGGGACTGGAGATAGAGATCCGCGAAGTCTCCCCATTTCCCCAATGCGTTTTCAGAAACCTTCCGCAGGAAGGTCTCATCCAGCCCATAGCGCTCCACAAGGGCGGAACGCGCGCCTGCAATACGACTGCTATTCATGCTGTTTTCCGCAAGACCCGACATCTCAGACGCTCCCCCCGACGGACATATCGGCCAGAAGCCACGATCCCGTCCGGAAAGGCCCGCGCTCGACCGTATCCGCACCGACCGCGACGAGACCCGAGAACATCTCCCGCAGGTTCGAGGCGACCGTGACCCCGGCAACCGGATGCACGATCTTTCCGTCCTTCACCCAGGCCCCCCGTACCGCGCGGGAAAATGTTCCTGTGGTCAGGTCCGATGAACCGGCCATATGGGTGATCAGGAGGCCCGTATCGAGCTTTTTGAGCATCTCTTGCAGGGTATCGGAGGGGGCTGTCAGCGCACTGAAGATCTCCATGTTGTAGGTCTGTCCGCCATTTCCGGTTGGCGCCATCTTCAGCGAGCGGGCCGAATACAGATCCAGGAAATATCCGCGCAGCACCCCCCGATCCACCACGTTACGGACCGTTCCGGCGATCCCGTCCGCATCATAAGGCGCGCTGGAGCGTCCTCTCAGACGGAAAGGATCTTCGGAAATGCTGACATGTTCGGGGAAAACCGCATCGCCCAGCGTGTTGGCGAGGAACGAGTTTCCCTGACGCAGCAGCGGACCGGAAACGGCGCGCATGAACTCACCGAGCAGCCCCGTGACCGTGGGCGCATCGATTAGAACGCGATATGTGCCGGTCGGGATCTGCTGGCCGCCGATGGCGCCGAGCGCACGTTCACCCGCGATGCGGCCGACATCCGCGGCCGTTTCAAGCTGCTCCGCGCTCCGCTCGCTGCTGGACCAGCCTTCCACCTGACGTGCGCCATCGCGCATGGCGATGGGGGAGCAGGAAATCCCGTGCTGGGTCCAGGGAATGGCGCCCATGAAACCCTTGCTCGACGCCAGAAAGGACAATCCGGTCGAGCTCCACAGGGACGCGCCTTCCGTCTGCTGCATGCAGGGATCGACGGCGAGCGCGCTCTCTTCCGCTTCAAGCGCCAGTGCCAGCGCATCTGGATAGCGGATGTCCCACGGATGAAAGAGGTCCAGATCGCGGACATCGGCGCAGTAGTCAGAGGCCTCGGAAAACGCTGCGAGATCGTCACGCTCACCGTATCGGGCGATATCGACCGCAGCATCCAGAGCGCGCCTGACGGCATCGGGGGAAAAATCCGTCGTGGCGGCGGAAGCCCGGATGCCCCTGCACATCACGCTGATCAGCGCATTGCGACGGATGGAATTGTTGCACTGAAGCGGCTGTCCGTTCCGCGCGCCCACGGTCCAGTTTTCGGTTTCCTGCAGGGAAATCTGCACATCATCGGCACCCGCCGTCTTCCCGAAGGTGAAGGCCTGGTCGGCGATCCGTTCAAACTCCTGCCGGAGACGGACGATCTCACTGCGATGAAGCATGTCAGAACTTCCTGTTTGAAGAGAGGAGAGAAACTGGAGATGTCTCTGCAGTTTCAGAAACGATGCCCGTTCCACCCGCGATATGCAGGCGTTTGTCATGCAGCATCACGATGTCGGCTGTGTGCGCCACGCTGATGAGAGTCAGGTCGGAACGCGCCATAAGGGTGGCGTAAATGGCATCTGCCGTACCCTGATCCAGTCCGGAGGTGGCCTCGTCCAGAATGAGGATGTCAGGCGGCGATACGAAAGCCCGTGCCAGCGCAAAACGCTGCTGCTCACCGGGAGACAACCGCTGGTTCCAGTCTCCACCAATATCCAGCTGGGCCACGAGCCAGGGCAGACGGAACTGGCACAGGAGATCAGCGCAGAGTTCGCGCGCCTCTTCGGACGGCGGCTGCGTCTGGAGCATCAGTTCCAGCAGGGTCCCGTGCGGCAGGTAAGGCAACTGCGGCAGGAATGTGATCCGTGCGTCCTGCGGAAGGGTAATCGTACCCTCCCCGATGCGCCACAGATCGGCCAGTGCTCTCAGAAGGGTGCTCTTTCCGCTTCCGGAAGCACCCGTGATAACCCATTTTTCTCCGGGGGCGATCGACCATGCCCCAATAGTCACAAGCGGCTTGCTTTTGCCGGGAAGGCGAATATCCAGATTGGCGACGGAAATTCCGGAATTTGACGTTCGGCTTAGGATAATGCCCGGTTCCTCAGGCATCCGGATAGCATCGAACAGAACGAAGAGTCGGTCAAACGAAGCATTCGTCTCGGAGTACATCGGATACATCTGCATCAGCCAAGTCAGGGAAGAACTCAGAGTCCCGAACACGGATTGCGTCTGCGTGATATCGCCATACGTCATCCGGCCTGCCAGATAACGCGGAATGGTCAGGGCCAGCGGCAAAACGCGCTGGATATGGGTGACGATCTGCGTGGAAAATGAAACGATCACTCCCATGCGCTGCTGGGCAAAATAATTGTGCATCAGACTCGAAAGCGCCGTGACAATACGCAGATGCTCGATCCTGCCACGGACCATGAAAGCGATCTGCTCCGCGTGCTTCCTGATGGATACGAGCGTGAAGCGCAGATCGGCTTCATAATGCTGCTGACGCATGTTCAGGCGTGTCAGCTTGCGGCCAATCCGGAAAATAATCCCGGTTGCGAGGATGGAAGACACATAGGCGGCAAGCAGGATGTCGTAACGCGTCGTGATTTCATGCCCGAAAAGATGAAACGTCACAGGCGCAGATCGGTGGATCAGCAGGGCTGTAAAAATCACGATCGTGTAAAGGGACCGGAGGCTCCCCATGAAAATGCCGGACACGCCGCTGATAACGAGCCTGACGTCCTCGGCAATACGCTGGTCAGCATTCTCAACGCGCTCGGCCCGCTCGATGAAATAGAATCTGTCGTTACTCAGCCACTCTTCGGCAATCAGTCCCGAAATCCTGTTGCGCCAGAGCATCTCCAGAACGTTTTCAAGGTAAACCCCCAAATAGGTCAGGCTGTAGACAAACGATCCGACTGCCACGAATTCGATGGCATACCGGGGGATGACGGCGATGTTCTTGTACTGCAGTGCGTCAAACAGCTTCTTGTTGATGCCGGTCTCTAAAGAGAAAACATACACGGCACCGAACTGGATGGTCAGGCAGATCAGCAAAAGCGGCCAGGCCTTTTTCCATTCTTTTGATACGAAAAAGGCACCTGCAATCCTGCCCAGGAAAATGATTTTCCGGAGGGACCGGCTTTTGGCGGCCCATTCAGCCGCAGACCCCACAGACAGCGAGGTCACTCCCTTAACCGTCACACCAGTCAGAACTGAACTGCCCTTCAGGGAGTTCGGCACTTCAAAATGATCATCACGTGTCATGGCCGCCCTCCCTCTTTTCAACTCAGAACCATTTCTCCACATCGCTTCCGATATGGAGGGTAACATCCGCCCTCGACAGCCCTGCAAACCGGCAGGTTTTTCTGAAAGCCAAGTTCATCACCCGGCTTCCGTTGTGATGAGGCAACAAAGAATCCATTCTTTCAAATAAGAAATATATATATCGAGTATTACTTTTTTATATGGGAACCTAAAAATGAGCCGCGTATGGGCTTGTGCACAACCATCATCTGTCATGGGGCACGTTTTAGGAGCAAACCATGAAAATAGGGCGTGAAAATTGATCAGCCAAGGCGCAAAATCAGCTGCGAAAAGAACTCATTAAACTTCCCAACCTGTTCGAAAGTCCGCTCTTTAAATGAAGGTACCCTCAGCCATACTTTCCGTTTTCCCGCAAAACGGATGTTTTGTTGAGTGAATACGGCGGTGCTGATTTCGCAGCGAGCGGCGGACGCAACTCAGATACAAATGATGGACATTCAGGCAGACTTCAGAGCCCGAAGGTTGTAATCGCACAGGATACAGTAGTTTCCTGCCGAAAAATCTATGTCCGTTTTTCTCTTTTTATCGGACATAGGGCGCGGGGCACAAAAAAAGACCCGCAAGGATCTTTTTAAGGCGTATTCCATAGGCGCTCGTCCACAAACAATGGCCCTCACGGAAGACGGTTCGATCATCTCTGCCACTCTCCGCGATAGCCATTTCAACTCACGCAGGCCTGTCACCATTTCTCGGTGTCGCGGCTGACTTGGAGGAAGCGGGCGGTCTGGTTATGGTCAATCTGAGAACGTAATCGGACTCTTCAGGTCGTCCAAAATAACATGAGACCAGTCAGTTAGTGACGGCGGTATCGGGCCGCGTGATAAACTCCGCATTGACAAGACGCCCGATAAGGCCGGGGCCCCCAACAAGCAGAACGCGCGTTGTCATCGCAGGAGCAGATTTGTAATGGCATCGGTGAGCTTGCCGAATGGCGGCTGAAGCAGCATTGCCGCATTGAAACGACCCTGCCGGTACACGCCACGGGCATGGGTGAGCGCGATGAAGCCTTCCTTTCCATGATACGCCCCGATGCCACTGTCTCCCACACCACCAAACGGCAGATCGTCCTGCACATAATGCATCAGTGTGCCGTTGATGGTGACGTTTCCCGAAACCGTGCGCTTCAGAAGCCTGTCACGATCAACGCGGTTGTCACCAAAATAATACAGGGCCAGAGGTCGGGGACGCGCGTTGATGAAGGCAATTGCTTCATCAAGGTTCCTGTAGGTCAACACAGGCAGGACGGGCCCGAAAATTTCTTCCTGCATGACCGCCATTTCAGGTTTGACGTTCAGTATGAGAACCGGCGCAAGGACATGGCTGGCGGCTGAATCGCTCCCCATCCGGATAATCTGGGCGCCATGCTTCTCAGCATCACGGATTAAACCGCTCAGCCGCTCATAGTGATGCTGGTTGAGAATGGCCGTATAATCGGGTGATCCTACATAACCGCCCGGATGCAGCTTTTTCACGGCCTCCTGCCAGGCTTTGGCAAAAGCGTCTTTGTCGTTTTCATGAACCAATACATAATCCGGCGCGACGCAGGTCTGGCCGGCATTGTTCAGCTTGCCGAACGCCACGCGGTCCGCCACCCGCCCGATGGAAAAACCGGGCTCGACCACCACCGGAGACTTGCCACCCAGTTCGAGCGTGACGGGGGTGAGATTGCGCGCAGCAGCCTCCGCTACCTTCTTGCCGACTGCCGTGCTGCCGGTGAACAGGATATGATCGAAGGGCAGAGAAGAGAACGCGGCCCCCACATCGCCATCTCCCGTGACGACGGAAACCTGCTCCGGCGGAAAGACTGTCCGCACGATCTCGCCAATCACCGCCGATGTGACCGATGTAAATTCCGATGGTTTGAGCATGACGCGGTTGCCGGCGGCAATCGCCGTCGCCAGCGGAACAAGGGCGAGGGAGACCGGATAATTCCATGGCGCGATAATGCCCACGACACCAATCGGCTGACGGACCACCCAGGCGCGACCGCACTGGAAATAGGCCGAGACGTGGCGGCGTTCCGGTTTCATCCAGCGTCCCAGATGCAAAATCATGTAATTGAGCGACTGCACCAGTGGGATGAGTTCCACGATGGCGCTTTCACGCTCGGATCGCTGGCCGAAATCCGTTTTCAGGGCACGCACGATGTCACCCCGCTGCTTCAGGATTTCGGCTTTCAGACGCCGCAGATCGGTCCGGCGCTGTTTCAGGTCGGGTGGCCCGACATTCAGGAACGCGGCACGCTGGCGGTCGAGAATACGGTGCAGGTCAGCAGGCGTAACATCGGACATCACGTCCTCCATGTTTACAGGAGAAACTTTTGCAGGCAGAATATGGAGCACGACGATCTGGTGTCAATGAAAGTTTCTTCTGTAAACATGAGCCTCACGAATGAGTGAAATCAAGGACCGCCCCTATCATCACGGTGATCTGCGCCACGCCCTGATCGACACGGCGCTTGCTATGCTGGCCGTAGACCAGAACTGGACCTTCACCCTGCGGGAAGTGGCGCGGCGTACAGGTGTCAGTCACGCGGCGCCCTACAAGCATTTCCGTGATCGCGAGATGCTGTTGCGGGAACTGGCCTCAATCGGCTTCGTCAGGCTTGGGGAGACCATGACAGAGGCTATGTCCCCGGCCATGCCTTCCACGCGCGCGCAATTCGTGGCAGCAGCGCAGGCCTGTATCGGGTTTGCGTATCAAAATCCCGGTCTTTATCGCCTGATGTTCAGTTCCGATGCCGACAAGACGATAGACCCGCAACTGCATGACGCGGCCATGAGCACTTTCGGGATTCTTCTGGGGCTTCTGGAAAAAGGACAACGCGACGGAAGCTTCCGACCGGTTGCCGTCAGTGCCCTGGCGGCGGCAAGCTGGGCCCAGGTGCACGGCCTGGCCATGCTGGCGATCAGTCATCAGTTGCTTGAAGAGAAAGTCGGGTCAGCGCCAGTTCCGGCCGCGCTGGACATGTTGCTGGATGGCATGTGTTGCACCGATTGATTGAGCTACCGCATCAGGTCCAGTGCAGCCGGAACTGGTAATGCTTTCCTTGATGACCAGCATGAGGGCATAAGCGGACCTGCTGCTTACGCCTCTAAGCGGCACGTCCGCTTTACGTTCAAGTGCTGTTATCCGCGTCATATGCTTTTCGAAAACGTTCAGCTAGTCCGTGTCGAGCGACCTTGATAGCCTCTGGGAGAGTCTTTCCCTCTGCCAGCGCGGCGGCGAGGCCGCTGGCCAGATGACATCCTGTTCCCCTGAGATCAAACTGATAACGCGGAGAGCAGAAAGACAATGACGGGAGGGCCTCCTGATAAAGAATATCCGTCGATAGCTCAGGATGACCGTCATGACCGCCTTTCACAAGAACGCTTTGGCAACCGCGCTCCAAAATTGCTTTCACGATATCAATATGCTCAGAGGCCGTATCCATTTGTAAGGCCGACTTCAATGCTGCCAGTTCAGGCAGATTGGGCGTCAGGACAGTGACGCGAGGCAGAAGCAGATCAATAAGTGTTATAACAGCTTCTGGTTCCAGAAGATCATGACCAGAGCTGGAGCAGACAACCGGATCCAGTACGATCGGCACATCAGGAAGGCGGCCCGCCACAGAGCGTATCAGAGCTGCGTTGCACAAAACACCAATCTTGACGGCCCCGATCCCACCTTCCAGTGCAGCGTCGATCTGGGCGGCAAGCATTTCCGGAGAGACGGGCTCTACAGCCAGAACTTCGCGATCCGTCTGGGCGGTGACAGCCGTTACGGCGATGCGTGCCGTCAATCCTGCATCATGAACAGCGAGCAGGTCACGTCCAAGCCCGGCTCCTCCGCTGGAATCCATTCCACCAATCAGAAGAACGGGCCGGGTCATCGCCCTGTTGTCGCAATAAACGCAGTTGCACCACTCCGCCCGGAAAAGCGTTTAGCAGCCCGCCAGGCCCGCAAGCCACTGGTACAGACGAACACGGTTCGGGCCGCCTTGATATCCAGCATTTCCGGATTCTCAACCGGCCCGCGAGCAGCCCATTCCACGGAAGGTGGGCCCGTCTCGTCCCGCTCCCGCAGATCGAACACACGATCGGCTTCAGTGATCTCTTTAAGCCCGAGAATGAAGGGTCCCTCCTCTTCCGGCGAAGGGGCGTCATCAAAACGGAAAGAAGAACTCCGCCAGTGCTCCAGATCCAGACTGATCATCTGACCCAGTGGAGAAGGCTGCATTTCCAGCAGGATCGACAATGTCATCTGCGCCTGTATGGCACCCAGCGCCGCCACGGCCGGCCCCAGCACTCCGACCTCCGAGCAGGTGGGAAAGCTGGCAGGAATATCGGGAAAAACGGCGCGATAACCGGGAGCACCACCACAAAAGCCTCCGACATAACCGGACTGCCCCAATACTGAGGCGCTGACGAAAGGCACACTTGCCTCAAGGCAGAGGTCAGACAGCATATAGGTCACGGCCACACTGTCTGCTGCATCAACCACAACGGAAATACCCGGCAGAAAACAGCGTGCAGAAGCCGGTTCCAGACGCCGGGCAACAGGTATGATCTGGCAATCCGGATTCAGCCCTTCCAGTCGTTCTGCCACGCAGGAGACTTTCAGTCTGCCGATGTCTTCCATGCGGAACAGGGTCTGTCGATGAAGATTGCTTTCATCCACGCGGTCATGATCCACCACCGTGATCCTGCCGCACCCGGCTCCAACGAGTGCTGGCAGCACGGTCGCCCCCAGCCCACCGGCACCAACAACCAGCACATGGGCATCCAAAAGGCTCTTCTGGTCGGCCTCGCCCCGCGCAAAAAGACTAATCTGCCGCGAATACCGGCTCATCGTACATAAGCCCGCGTCGCGGCGACCCATTCCCGGCAGCGGGCAACCGGGGCGTCCGCCATCTGGATATCCGTCACCACAGCGGCACTGTCCGCCCCCGCGGCAAAGACCCCGGGGAGGCGCTCGGGCGTCAGTCCACCAATGGCAACAAGCGGTGTCTGACCGGCCCGCTTCTTCCAGTCAGCCACCCGCTCCAGCCCCTGAGGTCCCCATTTCATTTTTTTCAGAAGGGTCGGGTAAACAGGACCAAGAGCAACATAAGCCGGTTCATAAGCCAAAGCCCGTTCGAGTTCCGCCGGATCATGAGTGGACAGTCCGAACCGGATTCCGGCTTTCCGGAGCGCAGAAAAATCCGCCGTTTCCATGTCTTCCTGCCCGAGATGGACGAAATCGCATCCCAGTTCCCGCGCAAGGCGCCAGTAGTCGTTGATGACAAGCTGGGCACCATGCTGCTCACACAGATCACGGGCATGACGGATCTGGCGACGGATTTCCGCTTCCGGTTTGTCCTTGAGACGAAGCTGCACCAGCCGCACACCACAGGGCAGCAACGTCTCAAGAAGCCCCACGTCGCCGACAAGCAGATAAAACGGATCGAGCGTCATCACGCCAGCTCCGCCAGACCGAAAACGGGCGTCGAAGCGCTGGCCATGTCCCGTTCAGGCATGAGACCGGCCTGATGGCCTTCCCGCCCCGCCTGTATGGCGCGCCCGAAAGCCCGCGCCATCCCCACAGGATCGACCGCCTTCGCCACGGCGGTATTGAGCAACACGGCATCAAATCCCAGTTCCATGGCCTGCGCGACCTGACTGGGCGCACCGATCCCTGCATCCACGACCAGCGGCACGTCCGGGAAGTGTGCTCTCATGGTCCGCAATCCCGCCAGATTTCGCAGCCCCTGTCCCGAGCCGATGGGCGCGCCCCAGGGCATCAGGACTTTGCAACCGGCCTCAAGTAGTTTTTCTCCCACGATCAGGTCCTCGGTCGTGTAGGGAAAGACATCAAATCCCTCCGCACACAGCACGCGCGCGGCCTCGACGAGCGCGAACGGGTCGGGTTGCAGCGTGTCGGCATGACCGATGACTTCCAACTTGATCCATGAAGTTCCAAACACTTCACGCGCCATCCGGGCCGTGGTCACGGCTTCCCGAGCGGTATGACAGCCCGCCGTGTTGGGCAGCAGGCGGCACCGGCTTTTCGCCAGAAGGTCACGAAATGCCCCCCCGGCCGCCCCTTCGCGCCTCAGCGAGACAGTAATGACCTCCGCACCGGATGCCTCGATGGCCTCCAGCAAAACCTGCGGCGACGGATATTGCGCAGTCCCGAGCATCAGACGGGACGTCAGATCAACACCATAGAACATGGTCAGCCTCCCTGCATCGGCGACAGGACTTCAACCTTCACGCCATCATTCAGCAGCGTTCCGGGACGAAGCGGACGGGCAATGAAATCACCATTCACGGCGGTGGCCACGCAGGGGGATTCAAAGCCCTGCTCCGTCAGCAGGTCGGCCAGCGTCCGAGCCTGCGTTTCAATGGTCTGGCCGTTCAGATCAATCCGCATGGGCGTAAAGCTCCGCAAGTTCCGTGGTCAGTTGCTCTGCACAAACAGGCGCCATCAGAAAACCGTGGCGATACATTCCGTTGACATGGATGCGGTCCGCTGCGTGCCGGATGGCCGGAATATTGTCAGGAAAGGACGGACGCAGCCCTGCGCCCAGTTCCAGGATTTCCGCTTCGGCAAAACCGGGATGAAGCGTATAGGCCGCCGAAAGCAGTTCCATCGCAGCGCGCGCCGTCACACCCCCGCGACGCGCACTTTCCACCATGGTCGCACCGATCATGTAGCGCCCGTTCTCGCGCGGCACGATGTAGCAGGGGAAACGTGGATGCAGCAGGCGAACGGGCCGCGTCAGCGCCACATCCGGCGCATGCACGATTAACATTTCTCCCCGGACCCCGCGCAAATCGGCCAGATCTTCCCGGGACGCCAGCCCCCGACAGTCCACGATCCGGCCCCGTGGCGCTCCGGTCCGGAACGACACGCTTCTGCTTTCCAGACGGCTTCGCAGACTGGCCAGTGCCTGACGCGGGTCCAGATGCGCTTCGCTCGAAAAGAACAGCCCTCGTGCGAAACGCCCTGCCAGATCCGGCTCCAGATCACGGGGAGACACCCAGTCATGCTCCCGCGTCGCCCGTGCAAAGCGCTCCAGTTCGGAAACATCCCGCGGTGGTGCGACGACAAGCGTCCCCCGCCGCACGACACCCGGAACATGGGCAGCCCACCAGTTCACCGCGGCCTGACCTTTTGCCACGATCAGGTCCGGCGCACTTTCCCCTTCGCAGAAAGGCGCCAGCATTCCCCCTGCAAACCGTGACGCCGGTTCCGGGGCGCCATCCGGGACGATGACTTCCACGTCAAGGCCCCGGTCGGAAAGGGCCGTGGCACAACACAGTGCCGTAACCCCTCCCCCCAGGACGGAATGGATCATTCCGCCGGTTCCGTCACAGGAACATAGAGCTGCCCGCCTTCACGGAATTTCTCTGCCATCTGCTCCATTCCGTCCTGCTTTTCCGCTGCGGCACGGATGTCATGCGAAATCTTCATCGAGCAGAACTTCGGCCCACACATCGAGCAGAAATGGGACACCTTGTGCGCCTGCTTGGGCAGGGTTTCATCATGCATGGAACGGGCGGTATCGGGATCCAGTCCCAGATTGAACTGATCCTCCCACCGGAACTCGAACCGCGCGCGCGACAGCGCGTCATCCCGCATCCGCGCGCCCGGATGGCCCTTCGCCAGATCCGCCGCATGAGCTGCAAGCTTGTAGGTGATGACCCCCGTCTTGACGTCATTCCGGTCCGGCAGACCCAGATGTTCCTTCGGCGTAACGTAGCAAAGCATGGCCGTGCCAAACCAGCCGATCATGGCCGCACCGATGGCCGAAGTAATGTGATCGTAACCGGGCGCGATATCGGTCGTCAGCGGGCCAAGCGTATAGAAGGGCGCTTCGTGGCAGTGCTCAAGCTGCTTGTCCATGTTGGCCTTGATCTTGTGCATGGGCACATGACCCGGCCCTTCGATCATGACCTGACAGTCCTTTGCCCAGGCAATTTTCGTCAGCTCGCCAAGCGTTTCCAGCTCCGCAAACTGCGCCGCATCATTGGCATCGGCGATCGAACCGGGACGCAGGCCATCCCCGAGCGAGAACGACACGTCATAGCGGCGGCAGATGTCGCAGATCTCCTCGAAATGCTCGTACAGGAAACTCTCACGGTGATGATGCAGGCACCATTTCGCCATGATGGAGCCGCCGCGCGACACGATGCCCGTCACCCGTCGGGCCGTCAGCGGGATCATATGCAGCCGGACACCGGCATGGATGGTGAAATAGTCCACCCCCTGCTCCGCCTGCTCGATCAGCGTGTCGCGGAAAATCTCCCATGTCAGGTCTTCCGCAATACCGCCCACCTTTTCCAGCGCCTGATAAAGCGGCACCGTTCCGATCGGCACAGGAGCGTTCCGGATGATCCAATCCCGGATGTTATGGATGTTGCGGCCTGTGGAGAGGTCCATGACGGTATCCGCGCCCCAGCGGATCGCCCAGGCCATCTTTTCGACTTCCTCTTCCATGGAAGACGTGACAGCCGAATTACCGATATTGGCGTTGAGCTTCACCAGAAAATTGCGCCCGATAATCATCGGCTCAAGCTCACGGTGATTGATATTAGCGGGAATAATCGCCCGTCCCGAGGCAATTTCCTGCCGCACGAATTCCGGCGTTACGAAATCCGGAATGCTGGCTCCGAAATCCTCGCCATCCCGCTCTTCCTTCAGCGCCTGCGTCCGACCGATATTCTCCCGGATGGCCACGAATTCCATCTCAGGCGTAATAATGCCAGCCCGGGCATAGGCCATCTGGGTTACGGCACGGTCCCCGGTCGCACGCAGGGGGCGGCGCTGGTTCGGAAA
The DNA here is from genome assembly GCF_015244525.1 of Gluconobacter sp. R75690. Classification (NCBI taxonomy): domain Bacteria; kingdom Pseudomonadati; phylum Pseudomonadota; class Alphaproteobacteria; order Acetobacterales; family Acetobacteraceae; genus Gluconobacter; species Gluconobacter sp. R75690. Next base: position 295,169 of record NZ_JABCQB010000005.1, read on the forward strand.
TGCGGGAGTCAGGCGTTCACCTTCAGCAAACCCGTTATCCGCAGGCGTGATCTTGCGACCGTCATATTCTTCCACCTCGCCGCGACGCCGCAGCCAGTCCCCGCGACTGTCCGCAAGGCCTTTCGCAATATCGATGCTGATGACGGTGTCGGTATACGGACCGGAACTGTCATAGACGTTCAGCGGATACTCCCCGGAGACCTCGATCTGCCGCATGGGCACCCTGATGTCGTGGAGCGTGCCCTGAACATGGACCTTGCTGGAGGCCGGCAGAGGCCCTGTCGTGATGGCTGGAATGGAAGCGTTCATATGGTGTCTCCTCAAGCGCACTCGAAAAGACCCAGGGAGAACGTGAAGCAGAAAGGGAGCCGCCGTCCCCTGTGCACACAGACACAAGCAGGGCCGGATCGGCCCGATAGACGCATCACCATACATCGATGGAAATGAGCGCCCTTCGGTCTTCCTACGCCAGTATCAACTGGGTCAGGTTCAAAGGGTCGCTTCACCGTGTCGCCGGTTTCCCGACAACACCAATCAGCCTCTCAGTCCCTTAAGGCGGGACCCCCCTGACGAGGCTGAAGCATGGTGGAGAAACGAAAAAAAAGTCAACAGGGCAAAATGATTTTCTGTTTAGTCCCGGGATTTAATGGTGTGATATTTTCACGTGGGTGGAAGGAAGCATTATGGAACAGAACCGTCATGGCTGCGCCACGACTATGCACGCCGTACGAGCAGCACTACAGCGATCGCAGGCTTCGCTCTCGGCGCTGAGCGAGGAGTTCGGGATTAACCCGAAAACCGTGGCAAAGTGGCAGAGACGTCAGACTGTCGAAGATCAGAAAAACGGTTGCCGGACATCGAGGGAGACAAGCCCCAACGACAGCGTTTCAAACGCTACCCGATTGGGTTCTTTCACATCGATATTGCGGAGGTCCAGACCGCTGAGGGTAGGCTGTACCTCTTCGTTGCCATCGACCAGACAAGCAAAGAGGCAACCGTCAAAACGATTCCATGGCGGCCTATAACTTCGGGCGAAGATTCAAGACCCTGAGCAGCCTCACACCTTACGAATATATCTGCAAAATCTGGACTTCAGAGCCAGAAAAATTCATCCTCAATCCAACTCATCAAATCTTGGGGCTAAACATCCAGGACCTGCACAGGACAGGTGCCCGCTTTGCGTCCCGTTTGAGCGCCGTAAGGAAGCAGCCCGGGGCGGTGCCACTTTCAACGGAGAGCAAAAGTGCTGGATGGTGCACAGGGAGAAACTCGATGCGCTGCAGCCTTTCAGGCCTTACCGTTTGCCGGGTCATGGTGGGATCATAATTCAGATGGGTCGCTGGCAGAACCACCTTCGTCTGTCGCACATGCAGATACTCGATCAGGTCCGGAGGCGAAACCGGCCTGCCCCGACCATTGAACCAGTATCCTGTTTCCGGATGCTTCCATCGGCCACCCGGCAAGACCTGAAAGCGATGCCCGTGCGGCCGACCGCAGCACTGCCCCCTGCCCGCTCGAACAGGACCTCTCGGCTCAGCTCGGGTCAGTTGGGAGGGTATGTTTCCAGGTTGAAACATGGTGTCTTGCCTAGACATCAAAAGCCGGGGGCCTTCATGCTAGGATCAGGGAATGACCCCCATGCCCCATCTCCTCATTGTCGATGACGATCAGGACATCCTGACGCTTCTGACCAGCTTTCTGCAGAGACACAACTATCGCGTTTCCGTGGCCGAAGACGGCGAAGCAATGTTCGGGATTCTCCGGGCGCAGAACATTGATCTCGTCATTCTCGACATCATGCTCCGGAACGAGGATGGCTTCAGCCTGTGCGGCCGACTGCGGGCTTCCTCGAAAATTCCGGTCATCATGCTGTCCGCCATGGCCGACCATACCGATCGCGTAGTGGGGCTGGAAATCGGCGCCGATGACTATCTGACCAAACCCTTCGACCAGCGCGAGCTTCTGGCCCGCGTCAAGGCCGTCCTCAGACGAACCGCGGAATCTGCCCCGGTGACGTGCAGCACCACGACGCGTCCCGTGCTGAAGTTCGGAGACTGGCAGCTCGACGTCGCGCGCCGCGAACTCCGCTCGGCTGACGACTCTCTGGTTCTGCTCTCCAGTGGCGAATTCGATCTGCTGCTGTCTTTCGTCGAACACCCAGGACGCGTCCTGACGCGCGACCAGCTCATGGACATGGCCCGCGGCCCGGACCATGCAGCGTTCGATCGCAGCATCGATGTCCAGGTCAGCCGCCTGCGGCACAAGCTGGAAAACGATCCCAAAAATCCCGCCCTGATCCGCACGGTCCGCAATGGGGGATATATTTTCGAAACGACGGTGACCCGCCTGTGAAACGTCCGTTTTTTATGGAAGACACGATTGCAAGACGTCTCGTTGTCACTGTCACACTCTCGGCAGCCGTCACACTCATTCTTCTGGAACTGTTTTTCACCTTTGGCGGAAAATGGGCCAAGCCGGACATTCAGGAAGCCGGCGTGGTCAGTCAGGTCGGCGCTGTCATCCGGATCGTCGGGGCTGCCCCCGCTGCTGACCGGGAGCTTTTGGCGCAGGCCGCCAATACTGATGAAATCCATTTCGCCTGGTACGCTCCCAATTCCCCACAGGCACTGATTCTCCAGAACGGCCATTACAGCCCTCACGAGATCTCCGAAGGTTGGCGTTTCCTTCAGCCTTATCTGCGGCAACATCCCGACCGGATGGTTGTTTTCCAGGAAAACAACCCCGTCTCCCGTGCTGCCGGCCTTCCCTACGACAGAACCCGGTACGACGACGCCTATTTTGCCGGGCTTCAGCTGGATGATGGCAGCTGGATCCTGTGCGTAGCACTGCACCGGTTCTGGGGCATGTATGCGTTCGAGCGGTTCTGCCTCCAGTTCCTGATGTTCAGCCTGTGGGTCATTGCCGTCTCCCTTATCGCGTCCCGCCAGCTTTCCCGTCCGATCGAACATCTGGCAGATAGCGTGCGCAGTCTCGGGCTCCAGCCCCGCTCCGCACGGCTGGAACAGGACGGCCCGCGCGAGATCCGGCTGGTCGCGGAAACCATCAACGGCATGCAGGCCCAGATCCAGCAGTTCATCGAATATCGCACGACCATGCTGGCTGCCATTTCGCATGACCTGCGCACGCCCCTGACGCGCATCCGTCTGCGCGGTGAATTCATCGACTGCCCCGAACAGCAGAAAAACCTGTTCCGGGACGTGGACGAAATGCAGGCCATGATCGATGGTGCCCTGTCCTTTTTCCGCAACGATGCCTCGCGTGAAGACAGCATCATGTTCGATCTGCCGGGCCTTCTGCAGACCATCGCGAACGACTACTGCGATCAGGGCTTTCCCGTGGAATATGATGGCCCGGTAAAAGCGGGTTATTTCGGCCAGCTTTATGCCATGAAGCGCGTTTTTTCCAATCTGGTTGAAAACGCCATTAAATACGCAACGCCGCCGACCATCACCCTGAAGCCACAGGACGATGGCAGTTACATGATCTTCATCCGCGACAACGGCCCTGGTATTCCTGAAAATTCCTTGTCCGAAGTCTTTGAACCCTATTTCCGGCTCGACAAGTCCCGGAATCGCCAGACAGGCGGGGTCGGTCTGGGACTGACATCAGCGCAGACCATCATCCGGTCCAATGGCGGCGACATCACCATGCTCAATCGCCCCGAAGGTGGTCTCGAAGCCCGGATTCGTCTGCCGAAAATCCGGTAAAAATCCGCATGTTTCAGAACCGGCATATTTGAGACACATGCTGGAAAAAGACGACCCCTAAAGTGGCTCCAAGACGCAGCGCTCCCTCATAAACAAAGGCGACGCACTGTCCGGACCAATCCTCTTTTTTCGGAAAAGAGCCACACGCATGACCCCTTCGCCGCCCCACGCCCAGCCATACAGACCTTCCCGTATCCTGCCCGTCGCACCGATGCTGATTTCCTGCGCTTTCATCTTCTCGCTGACGGGTTGCGCTGGCCAGAAAACCACCCAGACGGGTTTCATCCCCAAAGAGACCTATGGGCAGATGACCCATCAGAAGGACCATACGGATGATCTGGTCTATGTCTCCCCCAAGATCGGCATCACGAAATACCGCTTCATCGTCATCGATCCCGTCGTCTGGCATCCGGTGGCAAAGGCCCCGAAGCTGAACCCGAAGGCGGAAGCCCGGATGACCACGGCGTTCCACGACTCACTTGCCAAGGCACTGGCGCACGACTTCCAGGTTGTGGCGCCAGAAGAATGCGGCACGGCCTGCGACAACACGATCCGGGTCCGCGCGGCCATTACCAATATCCGCCGCAGCAAGTGGTATTATAACGCCATTCCCGTCATCGCCGGATTTGCCGCAGGCGCAGCAGGGGGCGGGATGCCCCCGATCCCACCGCCGTTCCCGGGTGGCGCCAGCGAAGAACTTGTCGCCACGGATGCAGTAACGGGGGAAACGCTGATGGCAGTCGCGACTTATAACAACGGGATGCCGTGGAACGCGCTGGGTCAGTGGCTTCCCTACGCTCACGCAAAGCGGGCTTTCCGCCTTGCCTCCGAACTGATGGACGAAGAATTCCACAAAATCAAAAAGAACGACCCAACACAGCTCGCCTCCCGGAAACCGGGATAACTCTTCCAGGAAGCAGGAGTATCGATCAATGGGCCGGCTAAGAACCCAAATTCGCAAAAACTGGCCTCTTCTGGGGCTTGTCGTGAACCGTTCGTTCCTGAACGCTCTTGAAGCCTATCTCCCACTCGCGATTAGTCTTATTACAAGTCATGGCAGTCGTAGGGCGTAGTCATTTCCCAGCGTCTTCCTGCTTGCAATTTACAATACAAGTCTTGCCATGTGCCGCAAAATGGGGGGATCGAAGAACCTTTTTTGAACTCCTGATTTCGGAGTTATGGCGTTTTGCTTGATGGTTGTCAGGGTCACTTTTTCTCTGCGTTTTGATCCGTGTGGGGATGTTGCCCCGCTGAGTTGCTATGCGGTCGTACTGATCCACTCCAGGAACCGAAAGCGGCGCATGTTGTAGACGATATTGACCATCCCGATCCTCATGGTGGCATGGGTGATACCCACTGTCCGGACAAACAGTCCCGTCTGTGCTTTCTGATCGGCAAAGACATGCTCGACACGGGACCGAACGACGGATTTTCC